>JBEAZY010000199.1:0-13420 GCA_041159205.1 Pseudomonadota bacterium | reverse complement strand
AGGCGTGCGCCAGGTGGCCAGCCACATCACCCCTGTTCCGGGTGGGGTTGGCCCCATGACCATTACCATGTTGTTGGCCAATACCCTCATTTCCGCCACCCGCGTCGCCGACGCCCACTGAGCCATGAACCCTTTGCTGGATTTTTCGGGCTTGCCCCGATTCGATGCCGTCCGCCCCGAACATGTCGAAAGTGCCGTCGACGAATTGTTGAACGCGGCCCAAACCGCCCTGGAGGCGGTCGTCGCCCCCGACTTCCCCGCCGATTGGCGGCAACTGGCCGCTCGGCTGGATGTCGCTACCGAGCGCCTGGGGCGCGCCTGGGGCATGGTCGGGCATCTGCATGCGGTGGCCGATACACCCGAGTTGCGCTCGGCCTACACCGCTGCCCTGCCCCGTGTCACAGAGTTCTACACCCGACTCGGCGCCGATGAGCGCCTGTATGCCAAATACAAGGCCATCGCCAAAAGCACACTGAACCCCGAGCAATACCGGGCGCACGATTTGGCGCTGCGCAACTTTGTGCTCTCGGGGGCCGAATTGACCGGCGCCAACAAAGCACGCTTTGCTGCCATTCAAGAGCGTCAGTCTGAACTGAGCCAGCAATTCAGCGAGCATGTGCTGGATGCCACCGACCGCTGGTCTTTTCGGGTTGACGCCAGTCGCCTGGCGGGTGTGCCCGAAGACGTTCTGGCGGCCACGGCCCAAGCGGCTCAGGCCCGAGGCGACACAGGCCATTTGCTGAACCTGAAAATGCCTTGCTACCTGCCGATCATGCAGTACGCCCGGGATCGCGAATTGCGCCACGAGGTATACCGTGCCTATGCCACCCGTGCGTCAGATCTGGGGGGCGACCCGGCCCTGGACAACACCGGCCTGATCGCTGAAATCGTGGCCCTGCGTCAGGAGGAAGCCAGTCTGCTGGGCTATGCCAATGCCGCCCAGGTGTCGCTGGCCAGCAAAATGGCCCCCGGGCCCGAACAGGTGATCGACTTCCTGCGTGACCTGGCGCGTCGGGCCAGGCCCTATGCCGAACGCGATGTGGCCGACTTGCGCGAACATGCCCGCACCCACCTGGGGCTGCACGAACCTCAACCCTGGGACTGGACCTTCATCGGCGAGCACCTCAAAGAAACCCGCTACGCATTCAGCGAAACGGAAGTCAAAGCCTATTTCCCCGCCCCCAAAGTGTTGGCGGGCTTGTTCAAAATTGTCGAGACGCTGTTTGAAGTCAGCATCCGCCGCGACCAGGCCCCGGTCTGGCACGATGCGGTTGAGTTCTATCGCATTGAACGCCAGGGCCAGTTGGTGGGACAGTTCTACCTCGACCCCCCGGCCCGCATTGGCAAACGGGGCGGGGCCTGGATGGACGATGTGCGTGCCCGCTGGCTGCGCCCCGACAACGGCCAACTTCAGACCCCCATCGCCCACATGGTGTGCAACTTTGCCGAAGGCGTGAACGGCAAGCCGCCCTTGCTGACCCATGACGATGTGACCACCCTGTTCCACGAGTTTGGCCATGGCCTGCATCACATGCTCACGCAAGTGAATGAGCGCGACGTCAGCGGCATCAGCGGCGTGGAGTGGGACGCGGTCGAGTTGCCCAGCCAATTCATGGAAAACTTCTGCTGGGAATGGTCGGTGCTGCGCCACATGACCGCACATGTCGATACCGGCGAGCCTCTGCCACGCGCCCTGTTTGAGAAAATGCGAGCCGCCAAAAACTTCCAAAGCGGCCTGCAAACCCTGCGGCAGGTCGAGTTCGCACTGTTTGACATGCGGCTGCATGCCGAGCCGGCCCAAGCCGAACAGGCCCTGGCCCTGCTGGCCGAAGTGCGCTCCGAAGTGGCCGTATTGCCCGCCCCGGAATTCAGCCGCATGCCCCACAGTTTCAGCCACATCTTTGCCGGTGGCTACAGCGCAGGCTACTACAGCTACAAATGGGCTGAAGTGCTGTCAGCCGACGCCTATGCCGCTTTTGAAGAAAGCGCAGACGCCGACGGCAACCCCAGCATCGAGACCGGACGCCGCTTCCGACAGGAAATTCTGGAAGCCGGCGGCAGCCGCCCCGCGCTGGCCTCCTTCAAGGCCTTTCGTGGCCGCGAACCGACCCTGGATGCTCTGCTGCGACACCAGGGCATGGCCTGAGGCAGGACTTCCCTGGCCACATTAGACCCGCGACCGCGAGTGCGGATGGGCCCGGCGTTGGGGTTTGAACACTTCGTCCAACGTCGAGGCATCCAGCAATCTCAAACCCCAGCGCTCCAGTTTGATGGGGGTCGCCGTGCTCAGTTGGGCGTGGATTTCAGGGGGTATGGGGCCAAACCGTTTGGTCAACAGACGAGACAATATCTTGAAGCCGCCTTCTTGCCGACCTTCTTGCCGACCCCGGGCCACCAAGGCTTCATCCTCACGTTCCCACTGCTTGAGACGATCTACCAGTTTCACAGCATCTCCTTTCGAGTGAATAAATTGGGGTCAAATAAATTGGGGTCAGACCCCAATTAATTAGACCCCAATTAATTTCTGTCAATATCTAAGGGTCTGCACGCCCTGCTCTGTGCCTAGCAGGCACACATCGGCTTTTTGATGGGCGAACACCCCCACCGTGATGACACCCGGCCACTGATTGACCTGGCTCTCAAACCCGAGCGGGTCTTGTATGACCAGACCGCGTACATCCAAAATATGCTGGCCGTTGTCGGTAACCCAAGGCTGGCCGTCTTTCAAGCGTACTGTGGCCTGCCCGCCCAGATTGGCAAACTGGCGAATCAGGTGCTGCGTGGCCATGGGGATGACCTCGACCGGCAAGGGAAAGCGGCCCAAGACCTCCACTTTTTTGCTGGCGTCGGCGATGCAGACGAATCGTTGCGACTGGGCGGCAACGATTTTTTCGCGCGTGAGCGCAGCACCGCCCCCCTTGACCATATGCCCAAGGACGTCGATCTCGTCGGCCCCGTCGATGTAGACCGACAGGGTCCCCACCTCATTGGCCTCGAACACGCGTATGCCCAGCGCCTGCATGCGTTGCGTGGATGCCACTGAACTCGAGACTGCCCCGGGGATGGTGTGCTTGATGCTGGCCAGGGCGTCGATGAAGTGGTTGACCGTCGAGCCGGTGCCGACCCCCAGCACCTGGCCGGGCACGACATAGGCCAGGGCGGCCTGGCCCACCAGGGCCTTGAGTTGATCTTGGGTGAGCGGGGATGTGGACATGGGTGAAAATACGGTTTGATGTGAAACGGATTATCCATGCTCAACGACCTGTCTTATCGGCTTTTGCGCCCGGCCCTGTTCAGCCTCGACCCCGAGGCGGCGCATGACGCCATGATCGCCACCCTGTCCAGCACCCAGCACAGCCCGCTGAGTCGGCTGTACGCCCAAGCCCGCATTGACGACCCGGTCACGGTGGCAGGGCTGCGTTTCCCCAATCGGGTCGGTTTGGCCGCCGGTTTGGACAAAAACGCCCGCTGCATCGACGGCCTGGCGGCACTGGGCTTTGGCTTTGTCGAAGTCGGCACCGTCACCCCGCTGGGTCAACCGGGCAACCCCAAACCGCGCATCTTTCGCCTGCCGGAGCAAAACGCCCTGATCAACCGGTTGGGTTTTAACAACGAAGGCCTGCAAGCCTTCCTTGACCATGTGCGACAGGCCCGCAGCGTGGGCCAACCCGAGGGCATACGCCTGGGTCTCAATATCGGCAAAAACGCCGCCACCCCCATCGAACGCGCGGTCGACGACTACCTGCTGGGCCTGGAGGGTGTTTACCCCCACGCCGACTACATCACCGTCAATATCTCAAGCCCCAACACCAAAAACCTGCGCAGCTTGCAATCCGACGAGGCGCTCGATGCCCTGCTCTCGGCCCTGGCCGGGAAGCGGCACGAACTCGCGCAGCGCCACTCGCGTCGGGTACCGCTGTTTGTCAAAATCGCCCCCGATCTGGACGAGGCCCAAATCGACCTCTTGGCCGCCACCATGCGGCGCCGTTGCGCCGACACCGGCGATGGGGCCTGGGGGCTGATCGCCACCAACACCACGCTGGACCGAGCAGCGGTGCAGGGTTTGGCCCATGCCGATGAAGCGGGCGGCCTGTCGGGTGCCCCGGTCCTGGAAAAAAGCAATGCCGTCATACGCCGACTGCGCGGCGCCTTGGGCCCCCAGGTGCCCATCATCGGTGTGGGCGGCATTCTGAGCGGCGCCGATGCGGTAAGCAAAATCGAAGCCGGCGCCGACCTGGTGCAAATCTACACAGGGCTGATCTACCGGGGCCCGGCTCTGGTCAGCGAAGCGGCAAAAGCCATACGGGGTATGCATGCAGCACGGTGAGAAAAAACTCATCCATCTGTGTAAACCGCCTCCACCACCGCCTCACCGATGGCCAGCGCGCTGGTCAGCCCGGGGGACTCGATGCCCATGAGAGACACCAGACCGGCATGGCCATGTTGCGCCGGTCCGTGCAGCATAAAGTCGGCCGCCGCTTGATCAGGGGGATTGAGCTTAGGTCGCATGCCGGCATAGCCCGGGATCAGCGCGCCGTCTTGCAAGCCCGGCCAGTACTTGCGCACCTCGGCATAAAAGGCGTCGCCCCGGCGGGGGTCAACCACCAGGTCGTCAGCGCGGTCTGTCCATTGCACATCCGGGCCAAACTTGGCCTGCCCGCCCAGGTCGATGGTCAGGTGCACGCCCAGCCCTGCGGCCTCGGGCACGGGGTAGATCAGCCTCGAAAAAGGAGATCGCCCGGACAGCGTGAAATAGTTGCCCTTGCAATAAAAGGCGGCAGGCACGGGGGCGGTGTCCAGCCCTTCAATGGCACGGGTCAGATCGGGGGCATTGAGTCCGCTGGCAATCACCAGCACATCGCAAGCCAGTTCAGTCCCATCGGCGGTGCGCAATTCGTACCCCTGCGGTGTGATGCGCACACCCTGCAACGCAGACTGATAAGCCACCATGCCACCGGCATTTTCAAAGTCGCCCTGCAAGGCCAGCATATAAGCATGGCTGTCGACGATGCCGGTGCTGGGTGAGTGCAGTGCCGCCAGGCATTGCAACTCGGGTTCCATTTGGCGTGCCTCGACCGCCGTCAAAAGTCGCAAATCGTCGACCCCGTTGGCGGCCGCTTTGGCCCGGATGGCCTGCAACTGCGCCACTTGGGCTTCGTGGGTGGCCACGATCAGTTTGCCGCAGCGCCGATGGGCCACCCCGCGTTGGGCGGCGTAGTCGTATAGCAAATGCTTGCCGCGCACGCACCAACGTGCTTTCAGCGATCCCTGCGGGTAATAAATACCGGCGTGGATGACTTCGCTATTGCGCGAACTGGTGCCCGTGCCGATGGCAGATTCAGATTCCAACACCAACCAGTCACGGCCTGCGCCCCGTGGCGACAAGGCCAAAGCCCGCGCCACTGCCAAACCGACCACACCGGCCCCCACCACCACGCCATGAACCCGATCCAATTTTTACTCCCTGAAACCTGGGTCGTCGACCCATCCCCCGATGATAAAAAAAAACGGCCCCGAAATTCGGGACCGTCGGGCCGGATCATGCGCCGGACCTTGGGGGCAAAACGGGGCCAGAGCCCCGCCGGGCCGCACTGGATCAGCGGCGCTTGCTGCTTTTGGCCGGGGTGGCGCTGGCGGCCATCGCTTTGACATTGGCGTCGGCCATCTCGGTCGCCTGGCGAACGGCTTTTTGCACCGATTCCAGGGCATTGTTGCCAGCCGCCACAGCGGTCTTGAAGGCGGCGACGGCAGCCTCAGAGCCGGCAGGCGCATTGGCAGTGGCGGTGCTCAGCATGTCTTGAAAAGCCTTTTGGGCTTCGGCCACTTTGGACTCCATCACCTGGGTGAAATTGGCACCGGTGTGGGTGGCGATGTCATACAGAGCACGGTTGTAATTGACGGCCTTTTCAGCCAGGGGCTGAAACATGCTGGCTTGCAGGGCCAGAAGCTGCTGGGCGTCTTTGACGCTTAAGCTCGCATGGGCTTGCGACTGGGTGTCGGCCATGGCGGCCTTGGCGGCGGCCAGATTCAACTCGATGAGTTGCTCGACGCCGGCGAAAGCCTTATTGGTCAGGCCCACCAGGGTTTCCAGGTTGGCTTTGTTGGCGGCCAGAATTTGTTCAGGGGTCAGGTTCATATTCAACTCCAAAGTAATGTTCGGTTTAACAGGGTTTGCCGACACCTGACAACAAAGATGTTGCAGCGCAGCATGATAAGAATTGTAATGCGGCATGCACCCAAATGATGCCCCGGGCGCCGCTTTAGAGGCGACGTTCTAAAACCGCCCCGGGGTCAACGCCTGCTTAAGGAAGTCCTGCAAAACTCGCTGCGCGCAAGTGGCGTTTAGCCAGTCTCAGGGGCGGGCGTGACGCCAATGGCTGAGCCAGTTGTCCCGATAGGCCTGGGCCAGTGATTGACTTCTCAAAATGAGCAGGTTTTCGGCGTTTCTGGTTTCGGCGGCATTGGTGAAATTGAAGCTGCCTGTCACCACCACTTCGCTGTCCATCACCATGACCTTGTTGTGCGCGATCGCATGGGCCCCGTCCTGGCGCAAAGTGACTCCAGCTTCTTTGAAAAGGGCCAACACATATTTGTTGGTGGATTCGCTTTTCTCATCGAGCAAGACCTCGACCTTCACGCCGCGCCGATGGGCTCTGATCAAGGCCTGGGCGATCGCATTGTGGGTAAAGCCATAGGCCTGCACCAGCACCTCCTCACGGGCGCCATCTATGGCTTGCACCACGCGCCCGGCCACCCCGGCAGGGGGGGTGAAGCCGACAAAAAGCACTTCAGCCACATCCGACTGAACGTGGATGACAGGGTTCATGGGCTGGGGCGGGGTTCGCGCGTTGCCCAAGGTGTGCCCCGTCAAGGCGACGCTGAGCAGCACGCCAGCACCACACACCAGCGTCATCAAGATCCATGCAGGCCATCTTCTTTTCATGGCCACATCGTAACCGCAATCGCATCTGCCACCCGGCAACTCTGCTGCATGCCCGGACGCGCGCAGGCATAATCAAGTCTCTACCATGCAGGACCCCGCCACCCCAGACGCTGAAGCGTCGCTCAAGCGCACGATTTTTCAGCTCTCGCTGGCCAGCTTTGCCAGCATGACCATCCAGCGTTTGTGCGACCCGATGTTGCCCGTGCTGGCCCGTGAGTTCGGGGTCAACCTGGGTCAGGCCGCCTCAGTGATCGGCTGGTTTGCGGTGGTTTATGGCTTGTCCCAACTGATTTACGGGCCACTGAGCGATCGTTTCGGCAAGTACCGGGTCATCACCTGGTGCACCATCAGTTCCAGCCTGGCTTGTATGGGCTGTGCGCTGGCCATCGGCCTTGATCAATTGGTTCTGGCCCGCATGCTGTCGGCTTTGACGGCCGCCGCCATCGTGCCCATGGGCATGGCCTGGGTGGGCGATGCCGTGCGTTATGAAGTGCGACAGGTCTATCTGGCCAAATTGGGCATGGGCTCGACCATGGGCATCTTCGGCGGCCAGGTCATCGGCGGCATCTGTGCCGACACCATCGGTTGGCGCTGGGGCTTTGTCATCATGGGCACTGGGTTCCTGTGTGTCGGTCTGGTGTTGCTCAGCCGCCAGTCCCGGGCCATGCAGTTGGTGCCCAAAGTGGCCGACCCGCAAGCCAGTGCCCTGTCGTTTCCACGCAAGGTGATGGCCGTCTTGTCGCAGGGCCGTGCCCGGGTCGTGCTGGGCACGGTTCTTCTGGAGGGGGCGTCGGCCTTCGGCGTGGTGGCCATGGGCGTGACCCATTTGCATGAACAACAAGGGGTGAGTCTGTCGCTGGCCGGTCTGGCCATTTCGATGTTCGGCGTGGGTTGCCTCGCTTATGCCTTGGTCGCCCGCCACGTCATCCGGCGCTTGGGCGAGTCGGGCATGGTCCATGTCGGCACGCTGATGTTCGGGCTCCCTTTCCTGTGGGTGGCCTGGTCGCCCGACTGGCATTCGGCCATGCTGGCCAGCCTGGTATCCGGTTTCGGGTTTTTCATGTTTCACAATACCTTGCAAGTCCTGGCCACCCAAATGCACCCGCCACAACGGGCCACTTGCATGACCCTGTTTGCGGGCACCCTCTTTAGTGGCCAATCGCTGGGGGTCCTGATCGCCGCCCATGGGGTCAACCTATGGGGCACCGCATGGGTCATCGCCATCGGCGCGGTGATGGTCATGTTGATGGGACAATGCATTCCGACCCTTCTGAAACGCACCGCCCTGACCACCAGCCCATGAGCCCTGAACAATGCGCCGAACTGTTGTCGCAACACCCCGACTACAAGGTGTTGCGACGCCTGCCCATACGCACCGAATACCAGCCCCGCACCTCGGGTCAACAGGTGGCGCGGGGCATCGTGCTGGACACCGAAACCACGGGGCTGTCCAGTGACGACGACCGCATCATTGAATTGGGCATGCTGCTGTTCGAGTTCAACCCGCACACGGGTGAGGTGTTTCGGGTCGTCGACAGTTTTGACCAACTGGAAGACCCGGGCTGCCCCATACCGCCCGAGAGCACTCGCGTGCATCACATCACCGACGACATGGTTCGGGGGCAACGCATCGATGACGAGCAGGTGCGCTTATGGCTGAGGGACGTGCGGGTGGTGATCGCGCACAATGCCGCCTTTGACCGCCCTTTTGTCGAACAACGCTGGCCCGAATTTGAAGACGTGCTTTGGGCTTGCAGCCTGCGCGACATCGACTGGTCGTCCGAAGGGTTTGGATCGGCCAAACTCGAGTACCTGTTGTACACCCAAGGCGTGTTTTACGAGGCGCATCGGGCAGAGAACGACTGCCGCGCCTTGTTGGAAGTCCTCAGCAGGGCCCTGCCGCAAAGCCAAAAGTCGGCGCTGCTGACCCTGCTCGAAAGCCTGAATCAACCCCAATCGCGGGTCTATGCCCTGAACTCTCCCTTTGAGACCAAAGATCTGCTGAAAATGAGGGGCTACCGCTGGGACGCAGACATGCGATGCTGGCACAAAACACTCAGCGGCCCACAGGCCCTGGCCGATGAAAAACTTTGGCTCAGGCAGCGGGTCTATGGTGAGCGCAAAGCCCTGATCGAGGTCGAAACCCTGGGCGGCAAAGTGCGGTACTCAAGGCGCAGTGGCCAGCGCGAAAAAATCACCCTCTGAACCGGGCCGCAGTCTCGGCCCAACACTTGCTCAGAGCAGTCGCCAAGGGACGTTGCAAGTCGGGACGTAGGGGTAAAACTGGCCGGAGGTCGGGCAGTAATAACCCACCGGTTGAGGCGGCACGGGGGTGCTGTAAGTCACCGTGGGTGGATAAGGCACCGTGTAGGCCGGATAGACCGGATAAGCCGGTGACGCATAAGCGGGGGCAGTGAGGGCCGCGCCCAACAACACCCCGCCCACCAGTGCCGGTGCGACCCAGCGCCCACCGTTGTAGCCATGATGATGGTGGTGATAAGCCCCGCCCCCCCGATAACCCCCGCCGCCCCAATGCGGGTTGGCTTGGGCCGAGAGTGCCGCAAAAAAGGTCAAACCGATCAGAGCCGAACGACACAAGGAGAGCGTGTTTGGTTTCATGGTGGACCTTTCAGGGGTTGTGAGTATTTTAACGCGCCTGTGCAGGTGCCGGTTGACAAGCCCTCAGACTTCAGTGGTCCAGCACCGCCGCCACCGCCTCGGCCGCATCGAGCAGCGCGGCATCTTCACCGCCCAAGGCGGTCAACATCAGGCCGCTGGGCAATTCTCCCTCGGTGTGCATGGGCAGACTGATGGCGCAACCATCCATGAAATTGCCCACAAAGGTGTTGCGCAAAGACAATCGATTGGCGACCATGAAAGCCTCGTCGTCGGCCAACAGGGGTGCCAGTTCCGGAGCCACCACGGGCACGGTGGGGGCGAGCCATGCATCAAAGCCGACCATGCGGGCCTGCACACGAGCGATCCACTGAGCACGGCGTTGCGTCATTCGCAAATAATCGGCCGCACTGACATCCACCCCCAAACGCAAGCGGCCCGCGACCCGGGGGTCCAGTTGATCCATGCGTTCGGCCAGCACATGCCGATGCGTGGCCCAGCACTCGATGGCCGAAAAGCCCGCCGGCGCATGGATGTCGGCGATTTCGCCCCACTCGGGCCAATGGACTTCGACCAGTTCGGCACCGCCTTGGGCCAAGCGCTGCAAGGCACGGGCATAGGCGCGCGCGACCGTGGCGTCCATCCCGTCGAGCACCAGGTTTTGCGGCACCGCCAGGCGCAGGCTGCGCAAACTTCGGGGTCGACGGGGCAGACATTGCCCGGACAAGACCCCGTCCACCAGCCGGGCGTCGGTGACGTCGCGGGTCATGGCACAAACGGTGTCCAGGCTGTGTGACAAACTCAGGGCACCCTCGGTGGGCACCCGATATTTGGAAGATTTGAATCCCACCACGCCGCACCAGGCTGCCGGAATGCGAATCGAGCCCCCGGTGTCAGACCCCAGGGCGGCTTGGGCCAAGCCAAGCGCCACGCTGACCGCCGCCCCGCTGGATGAGCCGCCGGGTATTCTGGGCACTTGGCAATCGGCGGGGTTGATCGGCGTGCCGTAGTGGGGGTTGATGCCTATCCCCGAGAACGCCAGTTCGGTCATATTGGTCTTGCCCCATACCACCGCCCCGGCGGCACGCAAGCGGGCCACGGCGGGTGCGTCCTGGCTCGCAGGCGCTTGGGAAGCCATGGCCACCGTGCCGCCCAGGGTGACTTCGCCCTGCACGTCGTAGAGGTCTTTGATGGTGACCATGGCCCCCGACAAGACGCCGGCGGGCAAGCCCGCCGCATGGCCCTCATCACTGTGTTGGGCAGCCCGCCTGGCCGTCTCTTCGTACAAACGGGTCATGGCCGCCAGGGCGCTGGGCTCCTTGGCCGCTTGTAAAATTTTTTCAAGGGTGTCGGCAGCGCGCCAACCTTGGCGGCGCGCCTGTGCCAGGGCGTGGATGGGAGGCAGAGTCAAAGAAGTCATGTCGGATTTAGGGGTATTGCATCAGCGTCAACCCTTAGGAGGGTGGTCTGCATCGCATGATATTCTGAAAGTTGTGCAACCATTGCATCGCTCCTCATGGCCGCAGACCCCATCATCCTGAAAACCGATAATCTGGTCAAAGAATTTAAAGGCTTTGTGGCGGTCAATGGCGTTTCTTTGCAAGTCAAGCGCGGTGACATCCACGCCCTGATCGGCCCCAACGGTGCGGGCAAGACCACGGTATTTAATTTGCTGACCAAGTTTCTGCCCCCAACGCGCGGTCAGATCCACTTCAACGGGGTGGACATCACCCACGAAAAACCGGCCCAGACGGCACGCCGGGGCATTGTGCGCTCGTTTCAGATTTCGGCCACTTTCCCGCACCTGAGCGTGCTGGAAAACGTGCGCATCGCCTTGCAACGCGCCAGTGGCCAATCGTTTCATTTCTGGCGTTCGGAAAAAATACTGAATCGACTCGATGCCCGGGCGCTCGAGTTGCTGGAAACGGTCGACCTGCAGGATTACGCGGCCACTTTGGCGGTCGAATTGGCCTATGGCCGCAAACGCGCGCTGGAAATCGCCACCACGCTGGCCACCGAACCCGAGTTGATGCTGCTCGATGAGCCCACCCAAGGCATGGGGCACGAAGATGTGGACCGGGTCACCCAGCTGATCAAAAAAGTCAGCGCCAATCGCACCATTTTGATGGTGGAGCACAACATGAACGTGGTTGCCAGCATCGCCGACACCATCAGCGTGCTGCAACGCGGCCAGGTCATTGCCGAAGGACCCTACGCCCAAGTCTCCACCAACCCCCAGGTGCTCGAGGCCTATATGGGCAGCGAGGCCACAGCGCTGGAGGGGGCCCATGGCTGAAATGCTGCGCATCACAGACTTACACGCCTACTACGGCGAGTCTCACATCCTCCATGGCGTGAACATGCACGTCAACGAAGGCGAAGTGGTGACCCTGTTGGGTCGAAATGGCGCAGGCCGGACCACCACCATCAAATCGATCATGGGATTGGTGGGAAAACGCTCGGGCTCGATCCAAATCATGGGCCAAGAAGCAGTGAGCTGGGCCCCGCACCAGATCGCCCGTCTGGGTTTGGGGTACTGCCCCGAGGAGCGGGGCATTTTCGCCAGCCTGAGTTGCGAAGAAAACCTGAGCCTGCCCCCCGAGTTGGCACCCGGCGGCATGTCGCTCGATGAAATTTACGAGATGTTCCCCAATCTCTACGAGCGTCGCCTCAGCCCCGGCACCCGACTCTCGGGTGGCGAGCAGCAAATGTTGGCGGTAGCGAGAATTTTGCGCACCGGTGCCAGATTGCTCTTGCTGGATGAAATTTCCGAGGGTCTGGCTCCGGTCATCGTCCAGGCCTTGGCCCGGATGATCCATTCGCTCAAAGCCCAAGGCTTCACCATCATCATGGTTGAACAAAATTTCCGCTTCGCCGCGCCTTTGGCCGACCGCTTTTATGTCATGGAGCACGGGCAGATGGTGGAAACCTTTCACCGCGACCAGTTGTCCGAGCGCATGGACATGCTGCACGAATTTCTTGGCGTCTAATGCAACATCAAACCACAGGAGCATCACACATGAAACGCAAACTACTCAGCATCGCCGCCGCTTGCGCCATGGCCACCAGCGCCCAGGCCCAGATTTCCGATGGCGTGGTCAAAATCGGCGTGCTCAACGACATGTCGGGCCTGTACGCCGACATCAGCGGCCCCTCCTCACTTTGGGCTGCACGCGCCGCGGTGGAGGACTACATCAAGGCCACCGGCAGCAAATTGAAAGTGGAAGTGATCGGTGCCGACCACCAGAACAAGCCCGATGTCGGCTCAAACATCGCCCGCAAGTGGTTTGACACCGACCAGGTCGATGCCATCGTCGACGTGCCCACCTCATCCGTGGCACTGGCCATCAACCAGGTGGCCAAAGAAAAAGGCAAAATTCACCTCAATACGGGCGCGGCCAGCGCCGACCTGACCGGCAAAGCCTGTACCCCTAACACCATCCACTGGCTCTATGACACCTGGATGCTGGCCAACGGCACCGGCAAGGCGGTGGTGCAAACCGGTGGCGACAGCTGGTTCTTTCTGACCGCCGATTACGCCTTTGGCCACGCGCTTGAGCGTGACACGGAAGCGGTCGTGACCAAAAACGGCGGCAAGGTGCTGGGTCGCGTGCGCCATCCTCTGGCCAACCAGGATTTCTCTTCCTTCCTGTTGCAAGCCCAGGGCTCGAAAGCCAAGATCATCGGTCTGGCCAATGCTGGCGGCGACACCATCAACTCGATCAAACAGGCCGCCGAGTTCGGCATCACGCCCAAGCAATCGCTTGCGGGGCTGCTGATGTTCATCACTGACGTGCACAGTCTCGGCCTCAAGGCGACACAGGGCATGTATCTGACCGAGGGTTTTTACTGGGATTTCAA
>JBEAZY010000198.1:0-7069 GCA_041159205.1 Pseudomonadota bacterium | reverse complement strand
GGAGCCGCTGGGGCAACCTCCTCACGTGGCTGCTGACGGCTGTTCTCGCGGCCTATGCGGCCTGGAACGGCTGGCATTGGTGGCAAAAGCGCGAGGCCACTCAGGCGGCGATCATGTTTGACTCGGTTGAACAGGCGGTCAAGACCAAGGACTTTGCCTTTCTTGAGCGGGCCCTGGGTGACATGCAAAATCGCTATGCTTCGATCACGATCACCCAGCATGCGGCCCTGATGGCTGCCCACGCCTATGACGAGAAGTCTGAGCCGGCCAAAGCGCAGGCGGCCCTTGAATGGGTGTCCAAGCACGCCGACGACGAAGGGCTGGTGGCCTTGGCTTTGTGGCGGCTGGCCGGCTTGCAGCTGAGCGCCAAAGATTGGGCTGGTGCCAAAGACAGCCTGACCCGGCGCACGGTGCCTGCGGCGTTTCAACCCCTGTTTGACGAACGCATGGGCGATTTGCTGGCCCTTCAGGCCCAACCCGAACAGGCCAAAGCCGCTTATTTGAAGTCTTGGCAGGCCGCGCAGGCGGGCTCTGACCAAAGGCGTTGGCTAGAGATCAAGTTGGCCGCCATGGGCGTGGACCCCAAGGAGAAATGATGCGTGAGTTTTGGACGCGCTCAGCCTGGCTTGGGGTGTGGGCCCTCGGTGTCTTTTTGGTGGCTTGTTCCGGTGTGTCCCGGCCCAAGCCCGCCGAATTGACCCAAGTGCCGCAAACGCAGGCCGTTGAAACCCTTTGGCGCACATCCATAGGCAAGGTGCGAGCCCCCATGGTGCCCATCTGGACCGGGGCCGGTTCG
The DNA here is from genome assembly GCA_041159205.1 of Pseudomonadota bacterium. GTDB lineage: Bacteria > Pseudomonadota > Gammaproteobacteria > Burkholderiales > Burkholderiaceae_C > Limnohabitans. Next base: position 6,273 of record JBEAZY010000198.1, on the reverse strand, counting down.
GTGGTGGTGGCCAGCGATGAGAGCGAGATTTTGGTGCTGCAAGGCAGCAATGGACGGGTTCTCGAGCGGACCGTCCTGAACCAGCCCCTCTCGGCCGGGGTGGGCAGCGATGGCCGACGGCATGCCATTGTCACCCGCAACAATGAGTTGATGGTGGTCTCTGCCGGCCGTTTGTTGTGGCGACATACCTTGTCGGCGCAGGTGTTCACGCCGCCCCTGGTGGCCGGGGACCGTGTTTTTGTGCTGATGGCTGATCGCAAGGTGCAGGCTTTTGACGGCGCCAGTGGTCGCGTGCTGTGGACCCAGGCCCGGCCCGGCGAGCCGCTGGTGTTGCGCCAGGCGGGCACCTTGATGGCTTATCAAAACACCCTGGTGGCCGGGCTATCCGGGCGCTTGACGGGGTTTGACCCAACCTCCGGTCAAATCCAGTGGGATGCCTTGTTGGCAGCCGCGCGCGGCCTCAATGATTTGGAGCGCATGGTCGATGTGGTGGGTTTGTCCAGCCGCGCCGATCGCCTGATTTGCGCACGCGCCTATCTGAGCCAGGTCGGCTGCGTGGATGCCACGCGCGGGCAGGTGATCTGGACTCGCGGGGCGCAGGGCGACCAGGGTTTGGCGGGGCTAGGCCCCATGTTGGTCGGCGTCGAGAGCAACGGCCTGGTGGTGTCTTGGCAACGCGACAACGGCGACCGAATCTGGGAGTCTGACCGTTTGAAATACCGCCGCCTGTCGGCACCCGCGGTGACCGAAAAGGCGATTTGGATTGCTGACGAGGACGGGGCGGTCTATCTGCTGGACAAAGCGAATGGTCAACTCATCAACCGGGTGCGCATGGACGGTGGGGCCTTGGCCGCGCCGCCGGTGGTTCGTAACGATGTGGTGCTGATGGTCTCTGTGGACGGCGAAGTTCGCGCCTGGCGGGCACCCTGATGATGGAAATGGCCCTCCCATGAAACCTGTGATCGCCCTGGTGGGGCGACCCAATGTGGGTAAATCGACCCTGTTCAATCGCATCACCAAAACGCGGGATGCGATTGTGGCCGACTATGCCGGGCTGACCCGAGATCGCCACTATGGCAACGCCCGTTTGGGGGCCCGTGAGTTCATCGTCATCGACACCGGGGGCTTTGAACCCGATGCCAGCAGTGGCATTTTTAAAGAAATGGCCCGTCAGACCCAGCAAGCGGTGGCCGAATCCGATGCCGTCATCTTTGTGGTCGATGCCCGGGAAGGGCTCTCCGCCCAAGACCATGACATCGCCAAGTACCTGCGTCGACTGGGCAAAGCCTGCCTGCTGGTGGCCAACAAAGCCGAAGGCATGCAAGCAGGGCCGCAATTGTCAGAGTTCTATGAATTGGGCCTGGGCGAGGTGTTGCCGGTCTCGGCCGCGCATGGCCAGGGCATCCGCAGCATGCTGGAGCAGGCGCTGGACCCCTTGTTCGAAGGGCATGACGACGAAGAGGCTGAAAACGCAGAAGACGGGGTGATTCGACTGGCCGTGGCCGGTCGCCCGAATGTGGGCAAATCGACGTTGATCAACACCTGGCTGGGCGAAGAGCGTCTGGTCGCCTTCGATCTGCCGGGCACCACGCGAGATGCCATTCGGGTGCCGTTTGAGCGGGGCGGGCAACGATTTGAGTTGATCGATACCGCCGGCCTGCGCCGCAAAGGGAGGGTGTTTGAAGCCATCGAGAAGTTCTCGGTGGTCAAAACCCTGCAGGCGATTGAATCGGCCCATGTGGTCTTGCTCTTGCTCGATGCGACTCAAGGCATCACCGACCAGGATGCCCACATCGCCGGTTATGTCCTGGAGAGTGGCCGTGCCGTGGTGCTGGCGGTCAACAAATGGGACGCGGTAGACGCCTATCAGCGCGAGTTGTTGCAGCGCTCCATCGAAACCCGCCTGTCTTTTCTCAAATTTGCCCGTTTGCACCTCATTTCGGCCAAAAAGCGCCAGGGCCTGGGTCCGTTGTGGCAATCGATACAGTCGGCCTATCAGGCCGCCATGTGCAAAATGTCGACCCCGGTACTGACCCGTCTTTTGCAAGAGGCGGTGCAGTTTCAGTCCCCCAAACGCGCCGGAATGTTCCGGCCCAAGCCCCGCTATGCCCATCAGGGCGGCATGAACCCGCCGGTGATCGTGATCCATGGGAATTCACTGGAACATGTGACCGATTCATACAAAAGGTTTCTGGAAGGGCGATTCAGAAAGGCGTTTGAGCTGGAGGGCACCCCTTTGCGCATCGAGATGAAAACCTCCCACAACCCCTACGCTGAGTAACTTCTTTACAGACTGTGGTATGGTTCAGTTCATGTCAACCACTGAACACGGAGAATATCGTGAACAATAAAGGCCAATTGTTGCAGGACCCTTTCCTCAACCTGTTGCGTCGCGAGCATGTGCCTGTGTCCATTTATTTGGTCAATGGCATCAAGCTGCAGGGCCAAATCGAGTCTTTCGACCAGTATGTGGTCTTGCTGCGCAACACGGTCACCCAGATGGTTTACAAACACGCCATCTCCACCATCGTGCCCGGACGTGCCGTCAATTTCACGGCCAACGAGGCCGGTGATTCTGCCGCCACTTGATTTTGTCGGGCGCTGAATCGGCCACGCCGGCCTTGCTTGTGGGGGTCGATCTCGGACTTCCCCATTTTGATGCGAACCTGGCCGAACTCTCCGAGTTGGCCCGCACGGCGGGGTTGGACCCCGTGGCACGTCTGACTTGCAAGCGGCAGGCGCCTGATGCGGCTTTGTTTGTGGGTTCAGGTAAGGCCGAAGAAATCAAAACGCTGGCCCAAACCCATGGGGCGCGGGAAGTGCTTTTTGATCAAGCCCTCAGCCCGGCGCAACAACGCAATCTGGAACGTGAACTGGGTTTGCCGGTCTACGACCGGACTTTGGTGATTCTTGAGATCTTTGCCCAACGCGCCCGCAGTTTTGAGGGCAAGTTGCAAGTCGAGTTGGCTCGCCTGCAATACTTGAGCACCCGGCTGGTGCGGCGTTGGTCGCACCTGGAGCGGCAACGCGGTGGCATCGGGGGGCGCGGCGGCCCGGGTGAAACCCAGATCGAGCTGGATCGGCGCATGATCGGTGAGGCCATCCGTCGCACCAAAAGCCGTCTGGAGCAGGTCAAGCGTCAGCGGCAGACCCAGCGCAAACGGCGCGATGGGGCAGGTCATTTCGGCATCTCCATCGTGGGCTACACCAACGCCGGCAAATCCACACTTTTCAACGCTCTGGTCAAGGCTCGCGCTTATGCGGCCGACCAGTTGTTTGCGACGCTGGACACCACCACCCGTCAACTTTATCTGGGTGATGCCCAGGGCAGGGGGCGTTCGGTGTCTTTGTCCGATACCGTGGGTTTCATCCGCGATTTGCCCCATGGTTTGATCGACGCCTTTCAGGCCACTTTGCAGGAGGCGGCGCAGGCCCAGTTGCTGCTGCATGTGGTGGACGCCTCCAACCCCGACCATCCGGAGCAAATCGAGCAGGTCATGCGGGTCTTGAACGAGATCGGGGCTGATCAGGTGCCTCAGCTTCTGGTGTTCAACAAATGCGATGCCCTGGGGCCCGAGCGGCAACCCATTTCTGCCCACGACCAATACATGATTGAGCAGCGCCCGATCGAGCGGGTTTTTGTGAGCGCGCGCACCGGAACCGGATTGCCCCTACTGAGACAGGCGTTGGCCGCAAGGGCATTGCCGGAGGGGACGGAAAATTGGGCACAATCAGCACATTAACGCCATAAGCACCGACATGAGCACATTGACACGTCATTTACTAAAAGGCTACAGCCGACTGAGGGGGGTTTTCAACCTCAACGACGGACGCTGGGGCCGTGGTGAGGGCGGCGGGTCTTCCGAGCCCCCCGAGCCCCCTCGCGAGTCCAAACCCCAACGCCCGTCCTCCGGCCCGCCGGACCTGGACGAGCTATGGCGTGACTTCAACCAAAAGCTGGGTCGTTTGTTCGGCCAGCGCGGGGGTCGAGGCGGCTCTGGCGCCCCGCCCGAGTCGGGCCCCCCGGGGTTCAAAGGGGCCGGGCTGGGTGCCGGGCTGGTGGCCGGCCTGGTGCTGGTGTTTTGGTTGGCCTCTGGTTTTTTCATCGTCCAGGAGGGCCAGCAGGCGGTCATTACCCAATTTGGCAAATACCACTCGACGGTGGGGGCCGGCTTCAATTGGCGCATGCCGTGGCCGGTGCAGCGCCATGAGTTGGTGTTTGTGACCCAGATCCGTTCTTTGGACATCGGGCGTGACACCATCATCCAGGCCACCGGCCTGCGTGAATCGGCCATGCTGACCGAGGACGAAAACATCCTGGAAATCAAATTTGCTGTGCAGTACCGCTTGACCGATGCCCGTGCCTATCTGTTTGAATCCAAAAACCCCATCGACGCCGTGGTCCAGGCCGCTGAAACCGCCGTGCGTGAAGTGGTGGGCAGCATGAAGATGGATGCCGCGCTCTCGGAAGATCGCGATCAAATCGGCCCCAGGGTGCGCCAAATCATGCAAACCATACTCGACCGCTACCAAGTGGGCATCGAGGTGGTGGGCATCAATTTGCAACAGGGCGGTGTGCGTCCGCCTGAACAGGTGCAGGCCGCTTTTGACGATGTGCTGAAGGCGGGGCAGGAGCGCGAGCGGGCCAAAAACGAGGCGCAGGCCTATGCCAACGATGTGATTCCAAGGGCCGCCGGTACCGCATCGCGCTTGCGCGAGGAAGCCGAAGGCTACAAGTCGCGCATAGTGGCGCAAGCCCAAGGTGACTCGCAACGCTTCAAGGCGGTGCTCGCCGAGTACCAGAAGGCCCCCCAGGTCACCCGAGATCGCCTCTACATCGACACCATGCAACAGATGTACAGCAGCGTGACCAAGGTGCTGGTCGAAAGCCGTCAGGGTTCCAATCTGCTCTATTTGCCCCTGGACAAAATCATGCAAATGACCCAAACCCCGGGCGCAGGGTCCACGGTGGGTGATTTGCCCTTGGGGAATTCCTCGCCTTCGCCTGCCGGCAATTTCTCTTCCTCCCCGGGCCCGGACAGCCGGGCGCGAGGCGATGGCCGTCAACGTGACAGAGATGGCCGATGAACGGAGTCCATATGAATAAATTGGGTTTTTATCTGGCCTCTGTGCTGCTGGCCGTGTTGTTGTTGGCCTCGACCGTGTTCGTGGTCGATCAGCGCCAATTCGGGGTTGTCTACTCTTTGGGACAGATCAGCCGTGTCATCACCGAACCCGGCCTGCATTTCAAAGCACCGCCTCCGTTTCAGAACGTGAACTACATCGACAAACGCCTGTTGACGCTGGACAACGCCGACACCGAGCCGATGCTGACTGCCGAGAAGCAGCGCATGGTTATCGATTGGTATGTGCGCTGGCGCATCTCTGACCCGTCTGATTACATTCGCAATGTCGGCTTGGACGAGCGCGCGGGGGCTGTTCAACTCAGCCGTGTGGTGCGCAACGCGTTTCAGGAGGAGATCAACAAGCGCACAGTGAAGGAGTTGCTTGCGGTCAAACGCGAAACCCTGATGCAAGACGTGAAGATGGAGGTGCAGGCCAAAGTCAAAGGGACCAAGCCCTGGGGCATCGATGTGATCGATGTTCGCATCACCCGGGCCGACTATGTCGACACCATCACGGAATCGGTCTATCGGCGCATGGAAGCCGAGCGCAAACGGGTCGCCAACGAGTTGCGCTCCACCGGCGGGGCTGAGGGTGAAAAGATCCGGGCCGACGCCGACCGGCAACGGGAAGTGATCGTGGCCAATGCCTACCGAGACGCCCAGAAAATCAAGGGCGAAGGCGATGCCGAAGCCTCGCGCATTTATGCCGAGTCATTCGGCAAAGATCCGCAGTTCGCCCAGTTTTATCGCAGCCTCGAGGCCTACAAAGCCACCTTCAACAAGAAAGGCGATCTGATGGTGGTCGATCCATCGGGCGAATTCTTCAAGAGCATGCGCGGTTCGGGCAGCAAATAAGTCGGCACGATCACCATGGACATCGATGCCGTCCTTTGGGCGCTGGGCCTGGTTTTGGTCATGGAGGGGATGTTGCCCTTTCTGGCCCCGGCGCGTTGGCGTCGCCTCTTTACCGAGTTGCTGCGTCACCACGATGGGCAAATTCGTTTTTTTGGCCTGATTTGCATCTTTTTGGGCCTGATTTTGCTGCTCTCCTTCGCGAACTGAAGTTCTGCCCCCTGTCGGACAGGTAAAATCCGCATCTTTGTCTTTCCCCTTTCTCAACATGTCTGCTTGGGTTTTGCCCGATCAT
>JBEAZY010000197.1:0-5442 GCA_041159205.1 Pseudomonadota bacterium | reverse complement strand
TATTCAATGCCGGCGTAGACATCTTCGGTGTTTTCGCGAAAAACGATCATGCGGGTTTTTTCGGGCTCGCGCAGCGGTGAAGGCGCCCCCTTGAAATAACGCACGGGACACAAAGCCAGGTACAGGTCGAGTTCTTGGCGCAAAGCGACATTCAGAGAGCGTATGCCACCTCCTACCGGGGTGGTCAAGGGCCCCTTGATCGACACCACATGTTCACGCAGTGCATGGAGGGTTTCTTCCGGCAACCACACGTCCGGTCCGTACATCATGGTCGCTTTGGTACCAGCGTAAACCTCCATCCACCGGATGCGCCGGGCACCCCCGTAGGCCTTGCGAACCGCCGCATCCACCACTTGCATCATCACAGGCGTGATGTCAAAGCCCGTGCCGTCGCCCTCGATATAGGGGATGATGGGTTGATCGGGAACTTCCAGTCGATGGTCGGGCAAGACTTTGATTTTGCTGCCGTCGGCGGGTACCTTGATGTATTGGTACATGAATACGTCTCCGTGACTCGGTGTGGCCTCGCGGCCCAATGGGCCGCCTTGCGAGCATTCTATCGCCGCCCCTGCGCTGTGCCGGATCGGGGATAATTCAATCATGAAAAAACATTGGATGCTCTTGCTGTGCTTGGGCTGGGCTTGGGTCGGGGCCTGGGCGCAGGCCGAACCACAAATGAACTTGCGTCGCGTCAAACTTCAGGCTGGCATGCACTTGATTGATGCCCAACTGGCCCTGACCCCTGAGCAGAGGGAAATCGGCCTGATGTACCGGAAAGAAATGCCTGCCCATGAGGGCATGTTGTTCGTCTTTGAGCGCAAAACCGAACAGTGTTTTTGGATGAAAAACACCTGGTTGCCGCTCACCGCCGCCTTCATTGACGATGATGGCCGCATCGTCAACCTTGCGGACATGGCCCCTTTGACCACACAGACACACTGCTCATTGCGACCGGTGCGCTATGTGCTGGAGATGAACCAAGGTTGGTTCGCCAAAAGAAAAATGGGGCCGGGTGACCGCATCGGCGGCTTACCCTGACCCCGGTGTAGACCTCAGACCCCGGTCATGCGATCGGGGGAGACTACCCCTTCAAGAGAAGTTGCGTTCGGCAAACGACCAGTTGACCAATTTATCGAGGAAGGTTTCGACAAATTTGGGGCGAAGATTGCGGTAGTCGATGTAGTAGGCATGCTCCCACACATCGACTGTCAACAAGGCTTTGTCGGCAGTGGTCAGGGGCGTGCCGGCCGCACCGGTGTTGACGATGTCGACGCTGCCATCGGTTTTCTTGACCAACCAAGTCCAGCCTGAGCCGAAATTGCCCACCGCACTTTTCACAAATGCTTCTTTGAAAGCCGCATAAGAGCCCCATTTGGCTTGAATGGCTGTGGCCAGGGCGCCGGAAGGTTCACCGCCACCTTGGGGTTTCATGCAGTTCCAGAAAAAAGTGTGATTCCAGATTTGGGCGGCGTTGTTATAAATGCCACCCGAAGATTTTTTCACGATGGATTCCAGATCCATCTGTTCAAATTCGGTGCCCTTTTGCAGGTTGTTGAGATTGACCACGTAGGCGTTGTGGTGCTTGCCGTGGTGAAACTCAAGGGTCTCTTTGCTGTAGTGCGGGGCCAGGGCATCGAGGGCATAAGGCAGTGCGGGCAGTGTGTGTTCCATCTTTTTCTCCTGATCAAAAGCGTGTATTTTAAGGAAGTCGCATCAACCTTGCACGGCCGGCCCGGATTGCACTTGCATGCCGACACGCCCGTCAGACAAGACGGCCTGAACCGATTGCCCGGGGCTCAATTGGCCGGCGCGGGTCACGGCCCCACCCGATTCGTCGACCAACCAACAAAAGCCGCGCGTCAAGACCTGTTGAGGGTTGAGCAAATCCAGTTGAGTCTGACGGACTTGCAAGTGCTGGGCGTGCCCCGACAAGCCTAGCCTGACGGCTTGAACGGAAATTCGGGCCTGGGCTTGCAAATTGGCGTGCTGTTGCTGGCGCACCTGCAACATGGCCCCCGAGAGTCGCATCGCCCAACGGGACAAAGCCATCTTTTGGGCCGACATGGCTGCTTGAGGGCGCCCCAAGGCGTTTTGAATGCGGTCGAGGTGTTGCGCCTGATCATCCAGGCTGCGCCACACCCACTGTTGGATGATTTGCGCACAATCGGACAAATGCTGCCACATGTCCTGTGTGGGCACGGCGCACAATTCGGCCGCCGCCGTCGGGGTCGGGGCACGCAGGTCAGAGGCAAAATCGACCAGCGTGAAATCGACCTCATGGCCCACGCCACTGATGACAGGCACACGGCATTGTCGAATCCGGCGCACCAGGGCTTCGTCGTTGAAGGCCCATAAATCTTCCATCGAGCCGCCCCCGCGCACCAACAGAATCACGTCCAACTCAGGGCTGTCTTCCAGTCGATCAAGCGCGGCCATCAGGCTGGCCGGGGCATCCACCCCCTGGACCAGTGCCGGTGACAAGACCACCGGAATGTGCGGCACACGGCGGCGCAAGGCCGTGGCGACATCGTGCAAGGCCGCCGCCCCCAGAGAGGTCACCACACCGATCCGACGCGGGTGCGTGTTGACGGGGCGTTTGATCGAGGCCTCAAACAGGCCCTCTTGTCCCAGCTTTTCCTTCAAACGCAAAAACTCGGCAAACAAGTCACCCTGGCCCAAAGGACGCATCAACTCCACCACCAATTGCAGGTCGCCACGCGTCTCGTACACCCCCAGTCGCCCCAGGACCTCGACCTGGTCACCGTTGCGCGGCAAGCGCCCCATGGCTTGTGCCGAGCGTCGGAACATGGCACACCTCAACTGCCCCTGCGCGTCTTTGAGGGTGAAATAACAGTGGCCGCTGACCGCCTGAGTAAAACCGGAAATCTCGCCCCTGACCTGCACCGCGTCGAAACGCGCCGACAGCGCGTCAGAGACGGCCCTGCACAGGGCACCGACAGTCCAGACAGTAGGGTTCATGCACCGATTTTGCCCGAATGTCGATGCGGGGTGACTTCAAGTACCCCCTGGGGTGCACGACACAAAACCACCCGCATCGACCCCATATTTGGTGCAAGTCGATGTTTTTAAAAGGCTTTTCCATGATGAATTTTTCACCTTTTTAACGCCACATCGAATTCATGCGGTCTGTGGACGGATCACACAGGCTTATCCACATCTTTATCCACTGAAGTTGTGAGGCCAGCGGGTCACCCCCGCCCCACCCCGGGCCATGTCAAGTCGCCTGGACAATCCCGGATAATGACCCCATCATCACATCTCGCCACGGGGGTATTTTTTGTTCGATCTGATCGCGTCTGCAGGCTGGCCGGTGTGGCCTTTGCTGCTCTTGTCCGTGCTGGCCCTGGCCCTGACTTTGGAGCGGGCCTGGTTCTACAGAAGCCGCCACGTGGCCAATGCCGAAGTCATCGACCCTGTGCTGAACCAATGCCAGCATGCCCTGCCGACCCAGCAACAGACGCAGGCTTTGGCCAGCAGCAGTTTGTTAGGGCACCTGCTGGCCTGCGGCATCGAACGTGTGCGCCAGCAACCCAGTCTGAGCGACGCCGGGCTGCGGCAAACCCTGGAGATCGAGGGTCGCATCATGGCGGCCCGACTGGACCAGCACTTGCCCTGGTTGGCCACAATGGCCTCGGCGGCGACCTTGATGGGGCTGTTGGGTACCGTGATCGGCATGATCGAGATTTTTGCGGCCCAATCGGCGCAAGGCCAGCAGCCCGCACAACTGGCTCAGGGCATCTCGATCGCGCTCTACAACACCGCCTTTGGTTTGTTGGTGGCCATCCCCAGCTTGCTGGCATGGCGGTGGCTGAAAAGCCGGGCCGACCAGCATCTGATGCGCATGGAAGTGGCGTGCGAACGTCTGGTTCAACAGTTGCAGCAGTTGCAACGGACAAGGTAGCACCGATGGGCATCCGCTTTAAACGCAGCGAAGACCCGGCACCCGAAATCATTCTGGTGCCCTTCATCGACGTGCTGCTGGTGGTGTTGATCTTCATGGCTTTATCAGCCACCTTCTCCCGTTACGCCGAATTGCAAGTACAACTGCCCCAAGCGCAAGGGAGCACAGCCCAGGAGAAGCGGCCTTCCCTTTGGCTGCAGATCAATGCCCAGGGTCAGGTATTTCTGGATCGACAGCCACTGGGGCGGATCGCGGCCCAAGACCTGGCGGAAAAAATGCGCCCCTTTGTCGGTTCCTCCGAGCCCCCCACGCTGGTGATTGGCGCCGATGCCCGCACCCCTCACCAGTCGGTGGTCTCTGCCATGGAAGCGGCACGCATGGCCGGGCTCGGCAAGATCACCTTCATGTCCCACAGCGCCGGGCGACAGCCATGAAAGAAGCCGATTGGCATCGGATCTGGTCCCGCAGGGGGCCGTGGGCGTGTTTGCTTTGGCCGGTCTCGATGGTTTACAGGTGCGTGCTTGGTGCACGCCGACTTCTTTACCGCCTGGGTTGGCTGACTTCGACCCGATTGCCTGTGCCGGTGTTGGTGGTCGGCAACGTCATGGTGGGTGGTGCCGGCAAAACCCCCATCACCATCGCGCTGGTTCAAAAATTGGGGCAGATGGGGTGGCGGGTCGGTGTCATTTCCCGTGGTCATCGCCGCCAGGCCCAAGAGGCGATGTTGGTGCAAGTTCACAGCTTGCCCTCGCAGGTGGGCGACGAACCGCTGCTGATTCACCGAAAAACCCAGGTGCCGGTGGCCGTCTGCGGGCGCAGGGTGGAAGCGGCCCGACTGCTGCTGCAAGCACACCCGCAAGTGAACCTGATCATCAGCGACGATGGCATGCAACACATGGCCTTGGCACCCGATCTGGTCTGGTGCGTGCTGGACCCGCGCCGCCTGGGCAATGGCTGGGTCTTGCCCGCCGGTCCCCTGCGAGAGCCCTGGCCGCTGCGGGGTCAGGCACGCCCCCCCACCTGGCTCTTGTCGACAGAGCATCCGCCCTGGCCGAACGCCTGGCCGGTCTCGCGCCACTTGTCTGAGCTGGCGGTGAATGGACATGGGCAGTCGTGTCGATGGCTTGATCTGGCCTCACCGGTCGCCGCGCTGGCGGCCATTGCCCAGCCCGAAGTGTTTTTTCAGTCTTTGCGCGAGCGGGGTCTGACGCTGAGTGCCACCCTGGCTCTGCCAGACCATGATGGGTTGCAAGACTGGCACCCCGGCGAGGGCCTAACCTGGTTGTGCACCGAAAAAGATGCCGTCAAACTCTGGTCCCGCCACCCCCAGGTCTGGGCCGTGCCCCTTTGTGTCGATTTGCCAGAGGCTTTGTGGACCGAATTGAACCCATTTTTGCAAGCCCGACTATCATCCCGCCATGGATCAGAAATTACTTGAGTTGCTCGTTTGCCCGGTCACCAAAGGCCCGCTGAGATACAACCCCCAGACACAAGAGCTGATTTCACGCTCGGCCCGTCTG
>JBEAZY010000196.1:0-27848 GCA_041159205.1 Pseudomonadota bacterium | reverse complement strand
GGCATGATCTATGCTGATGGCAAGGGTTTTGAGCAGTTCATGGCCAAAGGCGACGCCGACATGGGCAATGTGATGAAAGCGCTCGGCCTGGCCAAGTAAGCATGAAAATCAACGATATGCTCAGCGGCTTGCTGCTGCTGGTGCTGGCCGTGTGCATCGGTGTCAACATCAGCGGGTTTCCGACCATACCGGGTCAGAACATCGGGCCAGCCGCCTTTCCAGGACTATTGGCGTTTTTGTTGGGGCTGTGCGCGGTCTTGCTCATCATGAAAGGATGGCGCGCCCAGCAAACCCGACCGCAGCCATGGCTACAAGCCGGAGCTTGGCTGCGTTCGCCCCCTCATGCCCGCAATTTTCTGATCACGCTGGGTTGCCTGCTGTTTTACATTTTGGCGTCAGAGAAGTTGGGTTTCATCCTGAGCGCGATCATGGTGCTGGTGGCGATGTTCACTGCCTTGGGTGTTCGGGGGCGCTGGATCGCCCCGCTGGCCATAGCCCTGACATTGCTGATCCACACCATTTTTTACAAAGGCTTGCGGGTGCCTTTGCCCTGGGGGCTGTTGTTGCCCTGGCAATGGTGAGGAGACGTTCATGACTTGGACGGTGTTCATGCAGGCCCTGGGCCTGGTGCTCGACCCCTATGTGCTGATGGTGATTTTCTTCTCAGCACTGTTTGGACTGTTTGTTGGCTGCATACCTGGTTTGACGGCCACCATGGCCACGGCCCTGCTGGTGCCGATCACGTTTTTCATGCCGCCGGTGCCCGCCGTAGCGGCCATCGTCACCGCTACCGCGATGGCGATTTTTTCCGGCGACATCCCTGGCGCATTGCTGCGGATTCCCGGCACGCCCGCTTCGGCAGCCTATACCGACGAAGCCTATCAGATGACCCTCAAGGGCCAAGCGGAAATCGCGCTTGGGGCCGGGCTGGTCTTTTCGGCCATAGGAGGTTTGTTCGGCACCCTGGTCATGATCTGGTTTTCGCCTGGTCTGGCCGAGATCGCGCTCAAGTTCTCCTCTTTTGAGTATTTCTGGCTGGTGGTTTTGGGTTTGGCCGGGGCGGTCTTCATTGGCAATGCCAGCGTGCTCAAGGCGTCCATCTCTTTGTTGCTGGGTCTGCTGGTGGCTTGTGTCGGTTTGGAAAACCCGGCGGCCCACCCGCGTTTCACCTTTGGCCTGCCGCAACTCATGAGCGGTGTGGAACTCATACCCATGATGGTGGGTATGTTCGCCGTCTCTGAATTGCTGCGCTACATCACCAATCTGGACCCGCCCCCCATATTGGCGACCGAGAAAATCGGCAACATCTTCAAGGGCATGTGGGGACTGCTGACCCGATACCGCTGGCCATTGCTGCGCGGTAGCGCCTTGGGTACCATCATCGGCATACAGCCGGGCTCGGGGGCCGACATGGCTTCGTGGATGAGTTACGCCATGAGCAAGAAATTTTCCAAAGAACCGGAAAAATTCGGAACGGGCCATGTCGAAGGCATCGTCGAATCCGGGGCGGCCAATAACTCATCACTGGCCGGGGCGTGGATACCGGCCATCGTGTTTGGCATTCCGGGTGATTCGATCACGGCCATCGCCATCGGGGTCTTGTACTTGAAGAATATGAACCCCGGGCCGATGATTTTTGTCAACCACCCTGAGAATATTTACGCCATCTTCTTGGTTTTCATTCTGGCCAACCTGATCATGGTGCCGCTGGGCTGGCTGACGGTCAAGGTCGCCACCCGGATCCTGAAAGTGGCTCGCAACATTCTCATGCCGACCATTTTATTGTTTTGCATCGTGGGTGCCTTTGCCATCAACAATTCTGTCTGGGGCGTTGTGCTGATCCTGTTTTTCGGCGTGGTGGCCTTCGTGCTGGAAGAGAACGGATTCCCGGTCGCACCGGCCATTTTGGGGGTGGTGTTGGGCACCATGATGGAGGAGAACTTCGTCACTTCCATGATCAAATCTGACGGTGACCCCTTGGTGTTTTTCACGCGTCCCATCGCCATGTGGCTGGCGGCAGGCACGGTGCTGATCTTGTGCTGGCCCGTCCTGCAATGGGCTTGGCGTCTGGCTCGTGGCCGAGGCGAACCGGTGCGCTTGGGTCACTGAGACTGGAGAAAACCATGAGCTTTTCTTTGCCCCCGGTGGTACGCCGACAAACCCTGGGCGATGTGTTGCGGCGAACCGCCTTGCGACTGCCGGCCAAGACGGCCATCATTTGCGGGGCCACCCGCTGGCGTTATGACGAATTCGATGCATTGGTCAACCGCGTGGCCGCCGGCCTGGTGGCATCGGGTGTGCAAGAAGGCGATAAGGTGGCCGTGTTGGCGCGCAACTCGCACGGCTTTGCCGCTTTGCGCTTTGCCTTGGCGCGTTGCGGGGCCGTGCTGGTTCCGATCAACTTCATGCTCAAGGCCGAGGAAGTGGCCTATATATTGCGCCATGCCGGTGCCCGAACGCTGGCCATCGATCGGGGGCTGTCGGCCTTGGCGCACGAGGCCGCCGCCCTGGATACCCAGGTGCAGAGGTTCATCGGTCTGCCCTCGGAAGATGACGAAGAACCCATCGCGGGCATGGTGAATCTTGCGGATTTGGCGCGCTGCCATGACCCCTTGCCCGAGCTGCAGCTGAACAGCCATGATGTGGCACAGATTGTTTACACCAGTGGCACAGAGTCCAGCCCCAAAGGGGCCATGCTGACCCATGATGCAGTGTTGTGGCAGTATGTGAGTTGCGTGATAGATGCCGAAATCGCCGAGCACGACATGGCATTGCATGCCTTGCCTCTGTACCATTGCGCACAGCTCGATGTGTTTTTCGGGCCTGCCATTTACATGGGCAGCACCAATGTCATTACCGCCAAGCCTGTGCCCGAGAACCTGCTTCCCCTGATGGCTCGCATGGGCATCACCAGCTTTTTTGCCCCGCCCACGGTCTGGATTGCGCTTTTGCGTTCACCCCTGTTTGATCCTGCCCAGCTGAGCCATCTGGCCAAGGGCTACTATGGGGCTTCTATCATGCCGGTCGAGGTCATGAAAGAGATCGCGGCGCGTTTGCCCAATGTGCGGCTGTGGAACCTGTACGGCCAGACCGAGATCGCCCCTTTGGCCACCATGCTGGGTCCACAGGACCAACTGCGCAAGCCTGGCTCTTGCGGCAAGGCAGTGCGCCATGTCGAGACCCGGGTGGTCAATGAGCAGATGCAAGATGTGCGGCCTGGTGAGGTGGGTGAGATCGTTCACCGTTCACCGCACTTGATGCTGGGTTACTTTCATGATGACGAACGCACCCGGGCCGCCTTTGAAGGGGAATGGTTTCACAGCGGTGACTTGGCCACCGTCGACACCGAAGGCTACATCACGGTGGTTGATCGGAAAAAAGACATGATCAAAACCGGGGGCGAAAACGTGGCCAGCCGGGAGGTTGAAGAAATGATTTACCGCTTGCCCCAGGTCAGCGAAGTGGCGGTCATCGGGCTGCCCGACCCCAAATGGGTCGAGGCTGTGACGGCGGTGGTGGTCGTCAAAGCCGGTCAAAGCCTGGATGAAATCTCGGTGATCCAGCATTGCAACCAGCACATGGCGCACTTCAAGTCACCCAAGCGGGTGATCTTTACCGATGTATTGCCCAAGAACCCGAGCGGCAAACTGCTCAAGCGTGAATTGAGACAGCGCTACGCCTGAGGTACTCATCCTACCCATTGCATCAGGAGCAACTTTAATCTTTCAGTTGCTTGGCTCCAACCCATATCACATGTGCCCAGCATTGAGCGGAACTTTTGACGGCATACATGAATCAGTTTGAACAATACACCTTCGCATCGTAAGGGGTGTAGATCCCGCTGCTCAATAAACCAAGCAAGCCGTTCAAGAATGAGGTCACACGTTCAACTTTGACCACACGGCTGGCATCTCCGCAGATGGCTGCCGCATCCAGCGTTTGTGTTTGACCTAAGCCGGACACAAAGAAAGTTTGCATTTCTTCTTTTTTCAATTGACCGGTATTGCCATTGATCAGTGCAGTTTGCGTAGAGCAAGCACCCAATGTGGCCACCAAAATGAGGGGAATAAGGATATTTTTCATGTTGGGTCCTCACCATTAACGATTGCAATACACACGAATTTGACGGGGGGTAAAGATACCCAAGGTGACTATGGTCAAACCCACGTTGCCCGGGGTCAATTGGGTCTCGACACGTTGCACCTTATTTCCGCCGCCGCAGACTTTGGCCGCATCGATTTCTTGATTTTGACCGATGCCACCCACCCAGAATGACTGGTAGTCGTCGTGTGTTGCCGCGTTTTCTTCGCTGGGTTGAATATCAAAGCGCTGTGTGGCGCAACCCACGAGGCTGAGCAATAGCATTGCAATGGCGATTTTTTTCATCATCTGATCACAAAAGGTTTCGGGATCTACATATTAAATGAATAGACACTTAAATATTATATAAATATATATAAATTATTATTATTTGTTACATAAATAATACATTTATTCAGCCATGATCAGGATTAACCCTTGTGTCGTTTCGAGCCTATGACGATGCTAAATGCAAAAAATCGCACTCAGGGTCTGAACGCAATCAATGCAACACAGAGGACACACTGGTGAGTGGCGCGCTGAAGCCTATGTAAGCTTTGTCCTTGATCAGAGCTTGCGCTTTACTTGTCGGTTTTATACTGGGTTGTCACTTCACTTCAGGCTTGAACCATGCGCCCTCAAGGCCGCGCCGCCACTGAATCACTTTATTTCAAATATCCGGAATTTGCTCCGCCCGTGCGTGGCCAATCCAGCACTGATTCAGCGGGGGTGGTGATCGTCGGGGCCGGGCCGGTGGGAATGACAGCGGCGTTGACCCTGGCCCGCTGGGGGGTGCCCAGCCTGTTGCTGGATCAGAAATCGACCTTCAACGACGGCAGCCGCGCCATCTGTCTGGCGCGCCAGAGTTATCACATTTTTGAATCCGTCGGTGCCGTCGACGCATTTCTCGCCAAATCGTTGCCATATCTTTCAGGACGATCCTTTTACCGGGGCCAACAAATACTTGTTTTTTCCATGCCTGATGGCCCGGATCACAAGTACCGCCCCATGTACAACTTGCAGCAGCAGTACACCGAGGCTTTTCTTTATGAGCAGGTGGCGCGTCAACCCCTGATTGAAGTGCGCTGGCAAACCGAAGTGATCGATGTAAAGACCAGCGCCCGGGGTGTCGCTTTGCAGGTTCAAGACCCGCATGGCCCTTATGAACTGGCGGCCGATTGGGTGTTGGCGGCCGATGGCGCACGCAGCGTGGTACGCAGCCGACGTGGCTTACGATTGCACGGACAAAACTTCGAAGGCCGCTACATCATTGCCGATATCCGTTTGCCGCGTCGGCAAGCCGGAGACCATCGTCCGGTGGAGCGCCTGGCGCTTTTCGATCCCGATTGCCGGCGCGGCGGAACCGTGCTGGTGCATGAGCAGCCCGATCACATCTGGCGCATAGACTATCAATTGCGAGAAGGTGAGTCTGAAGACGAAGCCTTGCGGGAGACCTCGATAAGACTCAGTATTGCCGCCGTCCTGGCCGACCTGGGCTGGGCCGAGCCTTGGGACTTGGAGTGGTGGAGCATCTATTCGGCCAATACATTGGCTCTGGACAATTACCGCGATGGCCGTATTTTTTACACGGGTGACAGTGCCCACATCGTACCGATCTTTGGTGTTCGTGGCCTGAACAATGGATTGGCCGATGCGCAAAACATCGGTTGGAAATTGGCCCTGGTGTGCCAGAGCATGGCCCCTCAGGGCCTGCTTGACAGTTACAGCCCCGAGCGTCGTGGCGCCACCTTGGACGTCTTTGCCAACGCTGGAAAGGCATCGCGCTTCATGACCCCCCAAACGCCGGGCTGGGCCTTGATGCGCGATGCAGCTTTGTCGCTGGCGCTTCGTCATCCGTTTGCCGGCGAATTTGCCAACCCGCGAAATATGACCCCTTATGTATATGGCGACAGCCCGATTGTGACCCCCGACCCCTATGGCGATGGCCTGCGCCCGCAAGTGGGTGCCGTGGCGCGCAATGTGCGACTTTCTAAGGGTTTTCTCAGCGACCAGTGGGGCCACGCCTTCACGCTGCTGTATTTCGGTCACCAGGCCCCTGCGCTCAGTCACCCCCTGCTCAAATGCTGTGTGCATGATCCGCAGGGGGAGGCGGGGCGGGCTTACGGGGCCCGGTCGGGGCATGCCTATTTGATACGGCCAGATATGCATGTGGCGGCGCGTTGGACGCGATGTCAGGCTCAAGATGTGCTCGAGGCACTGAACCGATCATTGGGCATGGTCGATACGGTGCAGGCCGACACAACGAAGGTCAGCTCATGAGTGGCTCGCCCCTTCATCCCTCGATGGAAGATGTGTATGCAGCCATGGCATTGGCCATTGATCGGGTCGAGCCGGGTCAACAAGCGAAGCTATTGGCCAAATTGGCCCTATTGCTGGCCCACGAATTGGGCGACGAGGCACGCACCCTGCAACTGATTGAGCAGGCGAGGGCTGACCTCTGAGCGCGAACTAAACCCCCAGAGACTGCCGACTCTGGCGGATATAGGCCATGGGGGTCGTCTTTTTATGAATCTGAAACAGGCGCACCAAAAGTCGATGATCGAGTCCGCTGGTGCGGATCAAGTCTTCCCAAGTGATGTTTTCCTGGCTGTGCTCATCAATCCAGCGACATATCACGTCGAGTTGACTGGAGGAATGAGACAGATCCCGACGGGGGTCGGGGGTGACAGAGATGTTCATGAAGGCTTGCTGGCGCATGGGGCTATGGCCTCAAAAAGTCATCACCATTCCATCTTATGGCATACAAAATTAAAAGCCATCCTACTTTGGTATGATTTTTTGTTAAAAATGACATTAATATTGAAAAAACAGATTAATTCGCATTTCTGACATGTCCAATTCGGCCACGGTGCACATCATTGACGATGACTTCCACATGCGGCACTCGATGGCCGATCTGATCCGGTTCGCGGGACATCACCTGGTGCTTTGGTCAGATGCGCAGTCATTTTTCAGCGATTGGAGAGCGACCGACTTGCTTTCCATCGTCATTACCGACATGCGCATGCCCGGCATGAGCGGGCTGGAGTTGCACAGAAGATTGCTGGAACGTGGACTGGACCTGCCGTTGATCTACATCAGCGGTGAGAGCTCTGTCCCGCAGACCATCAGTGCCATGAAACTTGGGGCCATCGATTTTCTGGTCAAGCCGTTCACGGCACAGGATCTCTTGACTGCCGTGAACAAGGCCATTGAATCGGCTCGCTCCAAGCGGGCGCATCGGGTGGCACAGCTTCAGCTTCAGGACCTGCTGCAGAGGCTGACCCGGAGGGAGCGTGAGGTCTACGACCTGATGCGCCGGGGCTTCAACAATGCCGAGATCATGGCTGAGATGGGCGTGTCCTTACCCACCGCAAAGCAATACAAAGGGGCAGTCATGCGAAAAATGGGGGTAGAGACCCTGGCGCAATTGATGGGCTTGGGACAAAACCCTCAAGCCGGGCAATGAGCGCTGAGGATATTTGGGGCGCGCATGAGTTTCTTTGATTTGCGCACAGCCTTTGTGGTGATGGGCATGCTATACCTGATCATGCCCATTACCGTCTGGTTTGCCTTGCGCCACGTCAAGGCGCGCTCGGTGATCGAATGGTGCGGCGGCGGCATCGTATTCGGTTTGGGTTTATTTTTATTGGGTCAGCGGGGAAGTTGGCCCGAGTGGGTGACCTACGAACTGGCGGCTTTCATGATCAATGGGGCCCAATGGTTGCGGGTTTGCGCCTTGCGCAGCGAGTTGAAAAAACCTTTGTCACCATGGTTAGGGCTGACTCTTTTTCTATCGTATGTGTTGGCTTACAGTTTTATGAGGCGAGATGCTGCGCCAGATGAGCAGTCTTATTACCTGTTGAGCTTGATCTATTTGCTCATATATTTTTTTTGGATCGCTGCTTTGTCTTGGCAACTGGCGCGCACTGACCAGATTCTGAGCGGGTATTGGTTGACATTGGCATACGCCGCTCTGTTCGTGGCCATTGGGTTGCAAATAGATGGTTACATCAGACTCGCTGGAAATTTGCACCCTTTATATCCGCATCCTTGGACGGTGGCCCTGGTATTGGTGGGCAATCTGACGGCGGTGATCGGCAATATCGCATTCATGGGTATTTTTGTTGAAAGGTCGGTGCGCAAGCAGGTTCAGATGGCCAGTGCGCAAGCCAAGACCGAGGAAGGTCAACGCTTGGAGCGGCATCTGGCTCAACTCGATCGAGCCCGGGGTTTGGGTATGGTCTCAGCCTCCTTGGCCCATGAACTGAGTCAACCCATGGGAAGCCTGCAATTGATCGCCGAACAGGCGCGCATGGAAATACAGAATGGTTCGGCCACCGAAAGTCGCACCATCTTGCATTTAGACAATATCTTGAGACAAAGCGCGCATATCACGGCGGTCTTGCAACGGATACGCCAGTGGGTGAAAAATGAGCCCTTTGCCCGGCGTGTGGTTCGAGTGGCGGACGTTCATCAAAGTGTTGCCTCGCTATTGCGGGGCGCCATTGTCAAGGAAGGCATCGATCTGAGGTTCATGCAAGCGGCTGAAGATTTGACGGTCAGCGCCGATGAGGTTCAATTGTCACAGGTCTTGTTGAACCTTTATCGAAATGCCATCGAGGCCACGGCGGCGCAAACCCGACGCCTGATGGAGGTGCGGATGTGGCAAGCCGATTTCACGGTATACATTGAAGTCACGGACAATGGCCTGGGCTTTGGCGAGGCCGCGCTGGGGCAGGGCAACGAAGAACTGGTCACGACCAAGCCCGGGGGCTTGGGCATGGGCCTGCTTATTTCGAGGCAGATCACTGAAGCCCATGGCGGACTCATGACACTGAGCAATCGACCCGAGGGCGGGGCCTGTGTGCGCTTGCAATGGCCGGTTTAAAGATTCCCCTAGGTGTATACCCGAACCCCAGTGTCTGGCTTGCCAGATGAGTTGCATTCACTTGACCTAAATTGGCGCAAATTTGACGCCAGACGGTTGACAAACAAGGTGGGTCATTTCCATACTGTCGGTCAATTGATCAACATCAACGGAGTCATCACCCATGTTCGAGTATTTCAGAGGCAACTATGTCTGGAATCTGGCGACCAATTTGACCATCGGATCGGGTGGCTTGATCGGCGAAATCGACACGGTGGCCCGTGCCATCGTGGAGGCCGGGCAGCGCAACGACGATGCCGCCCAAGAGGAATGGGTTCAAGCCTTTATGCGTTTGGCCGGGCATGTGCGTGAGCAGGCCCTGCGGGATGAAAAAGCCGGACATTTGCACAGTGCCGGTCGCAAGTTGTTGCGGGCGGCCAATTACTACTTTGCTGCCGAGCGGCAAACCCATCCCAAAGACCCTCGCAAGATCATGTTGTATCGCACCATGCTCGACTGCTTCAAGCAGGGGGCCACATGGCGGCGGGAACCGATTGAATGGGTTGAAATTCCATACGAGGGCAAGACCATGCCGGCCCTGTTCGTGCCCTCTGGACTGCCGGGCAAGTCGCCGTGCATGATCCATTTCGACGGGTTGGATGTGAATAAGGAAACCATTTATTTGTCAGGCATCGCCCTGGAGGCGCGCCGACGCGGTGTGGCCATGCTGATTGTGGATCATCCCGGGGTGGGCGAAGCACTGAGGTTGCGTGCCATGCACGGGACCCACCAAATTGAAAAAGCCGCCACGGCCAGCATGGACTGGCTGGAGCAGCGCGCCGATGTCGATTCGCAGCGGGTGGGCATCATGGCCTTGTCGCTGGGTGGCTATTACGCGCCCTGCGCCGCCGCCTTCGAGAAGCGCCTGAAGTGCTGCATCGCATTTGGTGCCCAATGGAATTGGCATCGAACCGTGCTGGCTCGCCTGTCACCCCATGCCACCACCCAGCGGTCGGTGTCTCACTTTGCCGAACACCTCAACTTTGTCTTTGGCAAATCTTCCATTGAGGAGTCGTTGCAGGAAATTCAGCATTTCACGCTTGAAAATGTGGCGGCGCGCATCACTTGTCCCTTCCTGGTGGTGCATGGGGAAAACGACCGTCAGGTGCCCTTGGCAGATGCACAGGCCTTGTATGACGCGGCCATTCACAGTTCGCAGCGTGAATTGCGGGTCTTCACCATCGATGAGGGCGGTGCAGAGCATTGTCAGGCCGACAACGGCAGTTTGGCGGCCGATTACATGGCCGATTGGTTCGCGAAAGTGTTGGGCGGCCAATTGGCATAACGGCATTGACGGTTCAAGTTCACTCTGGAGTTCCAATATGCGTATAAAGATTGTTCCTTTCTTGGGCATGCTGTGTTTGGGGCTATTTGCGCTAGGAGCCGGGGCCCAGGATTACCCCAGCCGGGCGGTCAAGGTATTGATCCCCTTCCCACCCGGGGGGCCAACCGATGTCTTGGCCCGTTTGGTGGCCCAAAAACTGACTGAAAGCATGGGCCAACCCTTTGTGGTCGAAAACCGGCCCGGAGGCACGGGCACCATCGCCTCGGGTGCGGTGTCCAAGTCTGCACCCGACGGGTATACCTTGCTCGTCGCATCGACCAGCAGTCACATCAGCCCTTATTTGTTGCGCAATAGTGGGATCGATCCTGCGAAAGATTTCACTGCGGTGGCCAACCTGGCCACCTTGCCTTTTTATTACGTGATCAACCCTCAGGTGCCGGCTCAGACTTTGCAGGAATTTGTGACCCTGGCGCGCCAAAAACCCGGCAGCATGAATTTTGCTTCCCCGGGTTCGGGGAGCGGCGGGCATTTGTGCACTGAAATGTTCATGCGTGCCACGGGCGTGAAAATGACCCATATCCCCTACAAAGGGGCCGCACCCGCCGTGCAGGGTCTGATCGGCGGCGAAACCCAGTTCATTTGCGACAGCATTTCGACCTCGCACCCCCACGTGAAATCGGGCAAATTGCGCGGCTTGGCGCTGGCTTCACCCCGGCGTCTGGAGAGCGCGGCTGACATACCGACCACGACCGAGGCAGGGCTACCAGAATTACAAATCAGCTTATGGTTTGCCGTTTTCGGGCCACCCGGATTGCCGGCACCCATCGTGCAAAAACTGAACCGGGAGATCAACCGCGTGCTTGATACCCCGGAAATGCGCGCCCGTGTGGTGGCCATTGGAGGTGAATACAACCCCAACACCGTGGATCAGTTCAACGCATTTCTGAAGACAGAGCTGCCTCGTTGGGCACAGGTCATTCAGGACACTGGCGTCAAGGTGGATTGAAGGAGAACTCGATGCAACATAGTCACTCAAAATCTGGTGTGCCGTGCGCGCGAGCTGGCAAGCGTCGGCTCTTGCAAACCGTTTTGGGCCTGGCTCTGGCGACCGGGGTGGCTTGGGTTCAGGCCCAGCCTGCCTGGCCCACCAAACCCATCAAGATCATCATTCCTTTTCCCCCCGGAGATTCCATCGACATCACGGCCCGTATGATCGGGCCCATATTGACCGAAATGTGGGGGCAACCGGTGATTGTGGAGAACATCGCCGGTGGCAGCGGGCAGGTGGGCATGGCGGCCCTCGCACGGGCGGTGCCCGATGGCCATACGATCGGTGTCGGTCAGGCGGGCAACCTGGTGGTGATCCCGCACACCTTCAAAAAGGTGCCATATGACCCCTTGAAAAGTTTTGTGCCCGTCAGTCTGACCACCACCAATTTTCAGGCAATCGTGGCGCACAACGACGCCCCTTTCAAAAATCTGGCCGAGATGATCGCCTACGCCAAGTCCAACCCAGGTCGTCTGACCGTGGCCACCAATGGCGAGGGGGGTTACCCGCACCTGACCTTTGAAGACTTGCGTCTGAAGGGCGGCTTTGACTACCTGCACGTGCCCTATAAGGGCAGTGTGCAAGTCACCAATGATGTACTCAGTGGACAAGTTCAGGCCGGCATTTTGGGCATGGCGCCATTTGCGCCCCACATACGCTCTGGCAAGATGCGTTTGATCGCGATCAGCTCCCCGACACGGGTGAGCGACTGGCCCGATGCGCCGTTGGCCCAGGATGTGGTGCCCGGATTCAGCGCGCTGGGTTGGTTCGGCTACGTGGCACCCGCAGGCACACCCGCCGCTGTGGTCGAGAAACTCAACAAAGGCATCAATGCCGCCATTGCCCAGCCAGCGGTCTCCGAAAAACTGCAAAACCTGGGCTTGGTGGTGGTGAACGAATCGCCCCAATATTTCGAGAAAGTGCTGCGCGCCGACTTCGAACGATACGGACAAATTGTGAAGGCCATCGGCTATCAACCCCAATGAAGGATTTCCAATGAGCAAAGCCTCTTATAAGACTGAAACCAGAGATGGCATGCGCATCGACTGGGATGTGCCGATCCAGATGGATGATGGTCTAGTGCTGCGCGCCGATGTGTTCAGACCTGACGATGAGCAGGCGCACCCGGTCTTGTTGAGCTACGGCCCCTATGGCAAAGGCCTGTCCTTTCAGGAGGGGTACCCCAGTGCCTGGAACCAAATGGTGAAGGATCATCCCGACACCGCGCAAGGCAGCAGCAATCTGTATCAGAACTGGGAGGTCGCCGACCCGGAAAAATGGGTGCCCGATGGCTACATCTGCGTTCGAGTGGATTCGCGCGGGGCGGGGCGCTCACCCGGCATGCTCGATCACCATTCGAAACGCGAAACCCGGGATTTGTACGAATGCATTGAATGGGCGGGACAACAGCCATGGAGCAATGGCAAGGTGGGTCTGGCCGGCATTTCCTATTACGCCACCAACCAGTGGCGTGTGGCGGCCTTAAAGCCCCCGCACCTGGCCGCCATTTGTGTCTGGGAGGGCTATGCCGACCGTTATCGCGACTCGACCCACCATGGCGGTATTTTGTGTACCTTCGTCAAGAACTGGCAGGACATGCAGGTCAAGAACGTTCAACACGGGGTGGGAACACGCGGCCCTGTCAGCAAAGTCACCGGCGAACTGGTGTGTGGCCCTGATACGCTGGATGAAGCCGTTTTGGCTGAGCGTCGCGTGCCCATGTGGGCCGATTTGTGCCGGCACCATCTGGACGATGGCTATTACCACGAACGCACACCGGTGCTTGAAGACATAGAAGTGCCATTGCTGTCGTGTGGCAATTGGGGCGGACATGGTCTGCACAACCGGGGCAATGTGGAAGGTTTTGTGCGAGCCGGGTCGACACACAAATGGCTGGAAATGCATGGCGGCGCGCATTGGGCCGGGTTTTACACCGACTATGGTGTCGAGCTCCAGAAGCGTTTCTTTGATTTCTATCTCAAGGGTGCGTCCAATGGTTTCGAGAGCAGACAGCCCAAAGTTCAACTTCAAGTTCGACATGTGGACCATTTTGAGTTGCGCCATGAGCAAGAGTGGCCCATCGCCCGCACGCAATGGACTCCGTACCATCTGCATGCCGAAGGACTGCAACTTTCGACCCGCGCCGCGCCCCAGCTTGCCGAGGTCAGCTATCAGCCCTTGCAGGCTGGTCTGACTTTCAGTACCCCTGCCTTGGCGCATGACACCGAAATCACCGGGCCCTGCGCCTTGAAGTTATTTATTCGCAGCGCTTCTATCGATGCCGATATTTTTGCCGTTTTGCGCGTGTTTGACCCGCAAGGTCAAGAAGTGGTTTTCCAAGGGGCGCTGGACCCCCATACCCCGGTGGGGCAAGGCTGGCTGAGGGCTTCGCATCGGAAATTGGATTTACGCCTGAGCCGACCTTATCGGCCTTACCACACTCACGATGAGGTACAGCCTTTGGTGCCGGGTCAAATTTATGAATTGGACGTAGAAATCTGGCCCACCAGCATCGTGGTGCCCAAGGGCTATCGGGTGGCCATTTCCGTGCTGGGCAAAGATTACGAGTGGGATGGGCCAGCGGCGACCTTGTCCAACATGAAGAATCCTATGAAGGGTTGCGGCCCCTTCATCCATGATGAGCCTACAGATCGGCCCGCTGATGTGTTTGGGGCCACTGTGACGGTGCTCACGGGTGGGGCATACAACAGCCACTTGTTGTTGCCCATCATTCCCTAAGCACTGAACAACCCTATCCGTCAGGTGGGCGTCGGATTGCTGCGGGTTTCCCAGTGCCAAGCGTCCCTGACCATGTCTTGCAGGCTGCGTCGGGCACGCCAGCCAAGCTCAAGCTGGGCTTTTTGGGTCGACGCGTAGCACTCAGGTATGTCGCCGTCACGACGAGGCGCGATGCGATAGGGCACCCGTTGACCCGTGACAGCTTCAAAAGTCTGGATGATCTCCATGACCGAGGTGCTGGTACCGGTGCCCAGATTCCAAACGTGAAAACCCTGGTCCGAGGCTGTGAGTGCCTCGTAAGCCTTGAGGTGCGCTTCGGTCAAATCCATGACGTGGATGTAATCGCGGCGACCCGTGCCATCCGGCGTCGGATAATCGTTGCCGTAGACGCTCAATTCGGCCAAGTGGCCCAACGCCACCCGGGTCACATAAGGGAGCAGATTGTTGGGCGTGCCCTTAGGGTTCTCGCCGATCCAGCCAGATTCATGGGCCCCGATGGGGTTGAAGTAACGCAGTACGGCCACTCGAAATGAGGGGTCAGATCGATGGGCGTCTTCGAGCATGATCTCGACCATCCGTTTCGTGCGCCCGTACGGGTTGGTCTGGTGGTCAGCGGGGTGTGCCTCGTCGTAGGGCAGATACTGCGGTTCGCCATAGACCGTGGCCGAAGAACTGAACACGAATCGACTTACCCCATGTGCGCGGGCGGTGCGCATCAGTTGCAGTGATCCATGCACATTGTGATCGTAATAGGTCAGCGGATCCTGGACGCTCTCCCCCACAGCCTTGAGGCCCGCGAGATGGACGACACCATCAAAACGATGCCTGGCAAAGACGGCTTGCAGTGCGTCGGCATCGCGCACATCGGCGCACACCCACTCTGGCGGCAGTCCTGTGATGTGGGCGATGCGATCAATGGCATCGGCTGAGCTGTTGCTCAGGTTGTCCAGCACGACCACCTGGTAACCTGCCTGCATGAACACCACGGCGGTGTGGGCACCGATGTAACCGGTGCCTCCCGTGACCAAGACCGTCCGCTTCATTTACTTCAGCTCAACGATCATTTCGATTTCGACGCAGGCCCCCATGGGCAATTGGGCCACGCCAAAAGCGCTGCGCGCATGGGCGGCGGTCGACCCGAACACTTGACCAAGCAATTCGCTGCAGCCATTGGTGACCAGGTGGTGTTCGGTGAAATCGGGTGTGCTGTTGACCAGACTCATCACCTTGACAATGCGAGCAACGCCGTCCAGTGTGGTACCGGCTGCTTGGCAGGCGGCTTGCAAGGTACCCAGCAGGTCTATGGCCACGGCCCGCGCTGCTTGCTGTCCCTCGGAAGTGACCATGGTGCGGCCCAATTGACCCACCCAAACGGCACCGTCTTTTTTCGCGATGTGTCCACTCAGGAATACCAGCGATCCGCTCTGCACATAAGGCAAATAGGCAGCGGCTGGGGTCGAGACGGGGGGCAGGGTGATTCCCATGGATTGCAATTTTTGAGCGATGCTCATGCGAAAGACCTTTCAAAAACGCCCGCCGAAAGGGTGGGCAAACTCACGTGATGGGCCTTAAGTTTAGATGCAATCGGTGCATGAGTGGGGGCATGTCACGGTGCGCTGGCGTTTATGGGGCTTTTTATGTTGGGTCGCGCTGGCCTTGGGGCGGGCCGCATGGCTGTTGGCGCAACCCGCCCCGGCACCGGTTTGGCCCTCATCACTGAGCTGTGCCTGGCCCGTCGATCAGATATGTTGGGTGGTGGGCGAGGTGATCGGCGTGACACGTCAGGGGGCACACACGGTGCGTTTTGCCTTTCAGATCGAGGCGCAAGCCCTGGGCGCGAACCCACTTCAAGGCTTGAGCAGGGTGCCCGAACAACCCAAGGTCTGGCTGAGCTGGCCGTGGGATGAGCACCGGACAGGCCGCCCCGACCTCCATGCCGGCGAGCGTTGGTTATTGCCGGTGCGTTGGCGCACACCACCCGAGGCAGCGGCAGAAGGCGAGTTCGACACCCGGCGCTGGATGCAGCTACAGCAATTTTCTGCCAGAGGCACTGTGTTGAGGGGTGGGTCCGGGCCTTGGGGGGCTCAGCGTTTGGGGCAGGGCGGGTCTTTGATGCAGGCGCTGCGTGAGCGGGTGCGCGATCACATCGCCCGCGAACTCACCAACCCGCGTCTGGCGGCTTTGGTGGCGGCGCTGAGCATGGGCGATCAAAACGCCATCGAGCAAGCCGACTGGGATGTATTCCGGCGCACCGGTGTTGCCCATCTGGTCAGTATCTCGGGCATGCACGTCACCTTGTTGGCCTTGTGGTTGGCGACGGTCTTGCGCTGGCTCTGGTGTCGACTGAGTTGGCGCGGCCAGCCCTTGGCCTTGTACTGGCCAGCGCCGCTGGTGGCCATGTGGTTTGCATTGCCCATGGCCTTGGGATACGCCTGGTTTTCCGGTTGGGGCCTGCCCGCCCAACGCACGGTATGGATGTTGCTGGCCACGGCCATTTTGCATGCCCTGAACGCCCATTGGCCACCCCACGCCGCATGGTTGGGTCTGGTGGCCTTGGTCGCGACCTTCGATCCTTTGGCGTTGTCGCAGCCCGGGTTCTGGCTGAGTTATGTGGCTGTCGGCGTGCTCTACGCCATGCAGAGCGGGTCCGCACCCGGTCGCTTAGGACAGTGGCTGGGCGAAACCATCGACTTGCAGTGGCGGATCACCCTGGCACTGGCACCGATGAGCTTGCTTTTTTTTCATGGTGTCTCGCTGGCCGGGGGGTGGGTGAACATCTGGGCCATTCCATGGGTGACTTGGGTGCTGACGCCCCTGTCTCTATTGGGCATGTTTCTGCCGCCGATATGGGGCATGGCTGGATGGGCCGCTGATGGGTTCTTGCGGGGTTTAGAGTGGGCTGCAAGCAGTCAGTGGGCCATGCTGGAGACTGCCCCACCCTCAGTCGCTTCGACAGTGCTGGGCACTGTTCTGGCTGCACGGGCGGTTTGCCCAGGCCATAGAGGATGGCGACTGGGGGCTGCGCTGTGCCTCGGACTGTGGTTTTATGGTCGCTGATGGGAATGCCCAGGGGGCAGGGGTCAGCCCCGGTTCACCTTTTGCATGATATGGGCCAGGGCCTCTTCCACCTGATCGATCAGGATCAGACACAGGTCACCCGAACGCAAGCGATCCATGGCCTGATCGATGGCCTTGAATTCGCCGTAGATTTCGTCAATCTGTGCCGTGCGTCGTGCGCCCGACAAACCTTGGCGCAACAGGGCCAATACCTCGCCATCGACCCGGCCCCGCTGACAGGCATCCTGGAATAAAACGACTTCGTCGAACACATCGCCGATGATGCGGGTTTGCTCGCGGATGTCTTCGTCGCGGCGGTCGCCCGCGCCACTGATGACCACGCTGCGCCGCTGGGCGGGCAGATTGCCGACGGCTTGCACCAGGGCCTTGATAGCGTCGGGGTTGTGGCCATAGTCGGCAATGACAGTGGCGCCTTTGTAGTCGAATACATTGAATCGGCCAGGCACGGCTTGGGCATCGCTGACAAAGCTGGCCAGACCTTTGCAAATGGTTTCCCATCCCAAGCCCACAGCCCAGGCGGCGCCGATGGAGGCCATCGCATTTTCAATTTGAAATGTGATGGCGCCGCTTCGGGTGAGGGGCACGTCAGACAGGGGGATGCGCACCTGCATCGGACCTTGCATGGCCACGATCTGGTCATCTTCCAGAAACAACACCCGTTTGCCCTGGGCGCGGTGGGTGGCGATGACGGGGTGATGCGAGTCGAGGGCGAAGAAAGTGATCTGACCCGGGCAACTGTTGGCCATGGCCGCCACCATGGGGTCGGCCGCATTGAGTACGGCCACACCCGAGGTGGCCACGTTTTGAACGATCACGCGCTTGAGCACCGCCAGGTCTTCCACCGTGGTGATGTAATTCAGACCCAGATGGTCGCCCATGCCAATATTGGTCACCACCGCCACCGAGCAGCGGTCAAACGCCAAGCCTTCGCGCAACATGCCACCGCGTGCGGTTTCCAAAACAGCGGCGTCGACATCAGGGTGCATCAGCACATTGCGTGCACTGCGTGGACCGCTGCAATCGCCGCTGTCCATCTGGCGGCCATTGACATACACGCCATCGGTATTGGTCATCCCTACCCGCAAACCGCTGGTGCGCAACAAGTGCGAGGTCAGTCGCACTGTGGTGGTTTTGCCGTTGGTGCCGGTCACGGCCACCACCGGAATGCGGCCATCTTCTCCGCGTGGGAACATCATGTCCATGATGGCCTCTCCCACATCGCGACCCTTGCCAAACGAGGGACTCAGGTGCATGCGCAAGCCGGGCGCCGCGTTGACTTCGACGATGCCCCCGCTTTGCTCTTCCAAGGGACGCAACACCGATTCGCAAACCACATCCACCCCGGCGATGTCCAAACCTATCATGCGGGCTGCCGACACCACCCGGGCGGCCACGTCGGGATGCACATCATCGGTGACGTCGGTGGCTGTGCCACCGGTGGAAAGATTGGCGTTGTTGCGCAACACTACCCGAGTCCCTTTGGGCGGGATGCTTTCGGCGTCGTAGCCTTGCTCTTTCAGGCGGGCCACAGCCACATCGTCAAAACGGATTTTGGTCAAGGAGGTGGCATGGCCATCGCCTCGGCGGGGGTCGGCGTTGACCTTATCCACCAATTGGCGAACAGTGTGTTTGCCATCGCCAATCACCAGAGGCGGCTCGCGCCGGGCCGCCGCCACGAGTCGTTCGCCGACGACCAGCAGCCGGTAGTCGCTGCCGGGAAGAAATCGTTCGACCAAAACCTCGCCACCATGGTTCTCAGCCACTTCATACGCTGCCAGGACTTCACTTTCGGTGCTGATATTGACGGTGACGCCCTTGCCCTGATTGCCGTCCCTGGGCTTGATCACCACCGGCAGGCCCACTTCCTGGGCGGCTTGCCAGGCGTCTGCCGCATCCTTGACGGGTCTTCCCTTAGGCACGGGCACCCCGGCGGCATCGAGCAGCTTTTTGGTCAATTCCTTGTCCTGGGCGATCGACTCAGCGATGGCGCTGGTGCGATCGATTTCCGCCGCCTGAATTCGGCGTTGCTTTGAGCCCCAGCCCAACTGGACCAGACTGCCTTCAGTCAGGCGTCGAAACGGAATGCCCCGGGCCACTGCCGCGTCGACTATGGACCCGGTGGAGGGGCCCAGCCGTATGTCTTCATCCAGTTCGCGCAGTTCGTGCAATGCGCCATCCAGGTCAAAGTCGGCATTGGCCAGCGCAGCCTGTATCAACTGCATGGCGAGCTTGAGGGCCAGACGCCCCACGGGTTCTTCGGTGTACTCAACCACCACCTGATACAGGCCCGCATCGGGGGTGGGGGTGGTGCGGCTGAAGGTGACCGGACAACCAGCCTCGGTTTGCAGGTGCAGGGTGGCCGATTCAAGGGCATGAGCCAGACTGATCTTGGCCTTGTGTTCGGTGGCTTGCAAGCTGCCCATGCCCGGAAACAAGTGCCTCAGGCGGCCTTCAAATTCATGCAGGTTTCGAATGTCGCCCTGCTCAGGTGCACATTGCACCAAGGCTTCGATGGCGGTATGGCGGGTCCACAAATTGGGACCCCGCAGGGCACGGATGCGTGAGACTTCCATGATTCAGGCCACAGTGGAGTTGGGTTGAATGGCCTGAACCGCATGGGTCTTTTGGCCAAAATTTTTCAAGCCTGCCCGGATGAGCAATGGCGGGATATCCAGCGACCAGCCAGCGGCCACGGCGGCCAGCAGGGTGGGGGTGCTCATCCCGTCGCGCAACAATTGAGCGATGGGGGCCAGGTCAAGGTGGAAAAGGGGGTTTTCCTGATTGCCACGCGCCAGCACCACATGCTGATCGCGCAAAAAGACGGCCCGTTTGCCCCCCTGCACATGGGCGGCTATGACAGGTTGTTCTGGCGAGAGGCCATAGAAGACGACTTCGCCATTGCAAAGTTCGGCAAGTCCCGCGATGGTCTCGTCGTCGGCATTCAGCACCCCGACGCCACTTTGCAGAACCACATCCATTTGGCTGCGAATGACGGTGCGCATTTGCTCGGGGGTGGTCATGTCATGGTCGCTGAGGTCATCCGTCGGCAGATCGGTCACCACACCCACCTGACAGAGGTCGTAGGGGAAACCGTCTTCGACGATGTTGCGCGCGGCGGTCTCGAGCACCACGCCATCGAGGGCTCGATTGATCAAGAGGCGCTCGCCCTGGTCAAAACCGCGTGCGTCGATGGTTTCCACCAAACGCTGGTCCATGTACAGCCCTTCGCGGCATGCCACACCGGTGCGTTTGCCGCTGAGGTGCAACAACCACCCCACCAGTCGCGCCAATAGACTGGTTTGTCGGCTGCCGGTGATGCCCACCACCGGGATGCGACCATCCTCATTCGGTCCAAAGAGGTGTTCGACAATGGCTTTGCCCACCGGTCGAGGTTCGCCCGTGGCCGGCTTGAGGTGCATCAGAAGTCCGGGCCCGGCGTTCACTTCTACGATGGCCCCGCCCTGGGTGTGCATCGGTTTTGTAATGTCTTTGATGACCATGTCGATGCCGGCGATGTCCAGGCCGACGACCCGTGCCGCCAGGGTGGCCATGGCCGCAACCTCCGGATGGACCCAGTTGGTGACATCGTGGTTCATATTGCCATTTCGTTGCACGATGACCACCCTCTGATTTTCGACCACGCTGTCGGCATTCAGGCCTTGGCGCTGTAGCTCCAGCACCGCGTGGGGCTGTCGGTCAAGGCGAATTTTGTCCAGGGGATAGTCTTGCTCTATGCCTCGCCTTGGGTCACTGTTGATTTGCCTCTCAATCAGCTGTGAGACGGTGCTCACCCCGTCGCCCGTGATGGTGGCCAGTTCGCCCTTGGATGCGGCCACCACGCGATCGCCCACAACCAGCAAACGGTGCTCTTCACCTTCGATGAAGCGCTCGACGATGACCTGAGTCCCTTTGGACTGGGCCACATGAAAAGCCGCCTCGACCTCTTCTTGGGAACGCAGGTTCAACGACACCCCGCGCCCATGGTTGGCATCGAGAGGCTTGACCACCACGGGCAAGCCGATGTCCTGGGCCACCGACCAAGCTTCCTGCGGGTTGGCCACCACTTCGCCCTCGGGGATGGGAATGCCGCATGTGCTCAATAGGCTTTTGGTCAGGTCTTTGTCGCTGGAGATTCCTTCGGCGATGGCGCTGGTGCGGTCGCTCTCGGCGGTCCAGATGCGGCGCTGGCGCGATCCATAGCCCAGTTGAACCAGATTGCCGTCGGTCAATCTGATGTGCGGAATTTGGCGTTCTTTGGCGGCATCGACGATACAAGCTGTCGAGGGCCCCAGACAACGGTCATCGACCAGGTCGATGAGCTCATCGACCACGGCCTTGACATCAAAGGGCTCTGCGTTCATGGCGGCCATGACCAGGTCTCTGGCGGCCGTTAGCGCGGTGCGGCCTATGACTTCATCGGGGGTACTGATGACCACCTTGTAGACCCCGCGCTCGCTGATTTCCCGCGCGCGTCCGAAGCCGAAAAATTTATCGTCGATGCCAGCCAATGTCTGCAGTTCGAGGCTGACGTGTTCCATCACATGACCTGCCCACGTACCGCGTTGCAGGCGTTGCAGAAAACCACCGCGTTCACCCACGCTACAACGGTGCTCGATCAGGCCGGGTAACCACTCGACCAGGCGATCGTAATAGCCGGGGATGGTGTCCGAGGGGTGATCTTCCAGAATGCCCAGGTCGACCCAGGCCTCGCACACCGGCACCCAGGTCCAGAGGTTGGGCCCGCGAACGTGGTTCATGCGTCGGAATTGAATCGGGGGAAATGCCATGGGCGAGCTCGTTTCGCAAAAAAGTGTCAGAGAATCAGAGAAGCTGAACTTCTTGTCCTCAAAGTTACAATGCCAAGCGTTAAGTCAGGGTGGACTTTGTAGCTCTCCTTGGGCTTGAACAGACTGGGCATCGAAAGAATGGGCACGGTCAGGATCTTTTGAATGAAATCTTCTTATTTGCCCCCGTCTTTTGCTTCCTTGGTGCCGGTTTCCTGGCACCAAGCCTTGCAAACGCTGGGGCTTGATTCAGAAAACGCATTGGCCTGCCTTCAGGTTGACCTGGATGCTCAATTGCGTTTCACGCAAGAAATCCTGATTGTGACAGACCGGCGCCTGATCGCATTACAGCGTGGCAATGGCGGGGTGGTGCAACACCAGTCCTGGCCATGGCGGGCCGATCAGCTCATGCGCCATTCTGATCACGGCGGGGTGGGTTGTCTGGAGTGGATGGATGCCCAGCACCGCTTGGCGGTTTGGCGCTTCACCCTTCGGCACAACCCGCAAGCCTTGTGGTTGATGGACATGGTCAATCAGCGATGTTCAGGGAAAGAGGGGCCCATCCTCACGCCTCAGGCTGAATTGCCCGATGATGAGATCGCGCCTGCCCGCAGTTGGGGTCTGACGCGTCTGTGGCGTTTTGCCCAACCTTACCGTCGGCAGCTGCTGCTGGGGCTGGGCTTGACCCTGGCTTCGACGGCGTTCACCTTGGTGCCGCCCTATATGACGATGCCACTGATGGATCAGGTGCTGATTCCTTTCCAGAATGGGCAAGCCATCGACCCTTGGCTGGTTACGCTGTATTTGTCCGGCCTTTTGGTGGCGGCCCTGCTGGCTTGGGGTTTGGGCTGGTACAAAACCTACATACTGGCCTTGGTGTCCGAACGCATCGGGGCTGATTTGCGCACCACCACCTACGAACACTTGATGCGACTGTCATTGGAGTATTTTGGCGGTCGCCGAACGGGTGATTTAATGGCCCGGATCGGGGCCGAAACTGATCGCCTGTGCCTTTTTCTGTCTTTGCATCTGGTTGACTTCATCACCGACGTCGTGATGATCACCTTGACGGCCATCATATTGTTCACCATCGATCCGGGGCTGGCTTTGGCCACCCTGTTGCCTTTGCCCTTCATCGCCTGGTTGATCCATCAGGTGCGTGACCGACTGCGCCTGGGGTTTGAAAAAATCGACCGGGTCTGGGCCGAGTTGACCAATGTGTTGTCTGACACCATTCCCGGCATCCGCGTGGTGAAGGCTTTCGCTCAGGAAAAGCGCGAGGCCAATCGTTTCCGCGAAGCCAACCGGCACAATCTGGCGGTGAATGACCGTGTCAATTTTCTCTGGGGTCTTTTTACCCCCACCATCACCCTGATGACCGAGATAGGCTTGCTGGTGGTCTGGGCCTTTGGCATTTGGCAGGTCTCCAAAGGGCAGGTCACGGTGGGCGTGCTGACGGCCTTCCTGGCCTACATCGGTCGCTTCTACACCCGGCTCGACTCCATGAGTCGCATCGTATCGCATACCCAGAAGGCGGCGGCGGGGGTGAAACGTATTTTTGAGATTCTGGACCATGTCTCCAGCGTGCCTGAACCCATACACCCTGTGCAATTGAATCAGGTTCAAGGACGCATCGATATCGACAATGCGGGGTTTCGTTACGGCAATCGGTCCGTGTTGCGCGATTTTTCCATCACCATTCAACCTGGTGAAATGATCGGTCTGGTGGGGCAAAGCGGTTCCGGCAAAAGCACACTGATCAACCTGATTTGCCGCTTTTACGACCCTTGCGAGGGCAGTGTGCGCATCGACGGGGTGGACATACGCCACCTTTCCCTTGCGGATTACCGCCGACACATTGGTCTGGTGTTGCAAGAACCTTTTTTGTTTTTCGGCACCATTGCCGACAACATCGCCTATGGCAAGCCCGAAGCGACGCGTGAAGAGATCGTGGCGGCGGCCAGAGCCGCCCACGCCCATGACTTTATATTGCGCCTGCCCCAGGGCTACGACTCGCTCGTGGGTGAGCGTGGACAGGGCCTGTCGGGGGGGGAGCGCCAGCGCATCTCTATTGCCCGTGCCTTGCTGATCAACCCGCGCATCCTGATTTTGGATGAGGCCACCTCGGCAGTGGACACCGAAACCGAGCAGGAAATTCAGCGCGCCCTCGATAATCTGGTGCAGGGACGAACCACCATCGCCATCGCCCATCGCCTATCGACTTTGCAACGTGCGGACCGATTGGTGGTCATGGAGCATGGCCAACTGGTGGAGCAGGGGCAGCATGAAGAATTGATGCAACGGCAGGGGGTGTATTGGCGTCTGTACGAAGCACAGGCCAGGCAAGAGAAGGACGAGTTGCCCGGCATGATCAAGAAATCAAGTGACTCGGAGAGCGTGGCATGAATTCCAGCCTTGTGCCTGCCTTTGACTTGTTTCGCGATCCATTCGGGGTGTGGGTGCTGCGTGACCCGGATGGACACACGCACCACCGAGTGAGCGTGGTGCGGCCCTTTCCCATTAGCGCCCCTGCCGAGTCGGTATCCATCCTCAGTCAGGAAGGGCGTGAGCTCTTGTGGATCGACCGCATGGCCGATTTGCCCGGCCCGATGCAGGAAACGCTGATTGAGGCGCTGACCCAGCGCGAGTTCATGCCCGAAATACTGCGTCTGGTCAGTGTCAGCGGCTATGCCACGCCATCGGTCTGGCAAGTAGAGACCGATCGCGGCCCCACCGAGTTGGTGTTGAAGGGAGAAGAAGACATCCGTCGCCTGAACGCCCACACCCTGATCGTCTCTGATGCCCATGGCGTGCAATACCTCATCCGCCATCTGCCCGCCCTTGATCGCATGACGCGCAAGCAACTCGACCGATTCATGTGAGCCTCAGGGGCCGGGGCCCCTGAGGCATCGGCCTTTAGGCCACACCGATGGCCTTGTTGAAGGTGGGACTGGGCAACATGGCCTTTTTGACCTTGACCGGGTCCGGGTAGTAATAGCCCCCGATGTCCACCGGCTTGCCCTGGACTTCGGACAGTTCCTTGAGGATCTGGGCCTCATGATCGACCAGGTACTTGGCCAATGGGGTGAAGTGTTTTTTCAGATCGGCGTCGTCGTTTTGGGCCGCCAATTCCTGGGCCCAGTACATGGCCAGATAGAACTGGCTGCCCCGGTTGTCAAGCTCGCCGGTCTTGGCCGAAGGCCCTTTGCGTTGGTCGAGCAAGTGCCCGGTGGCAGCGTCC
The DNA here is from genome assembly GCA_041159205.1 of Pseudomonadota bacterium. Lineage (GTDB taxonomy): Bacteria > Pseudomonadota > Gammaproteobacteria > Burkholderiales > Burkholderiaceae_C > Limnohabitans. Next base: position 2,663 of record JBEAZY010000196.1, on the reverse strand, counting down.
AGTGTGGTGGCCAGGATCTTGGCCTTTTGATTGCCATTTTTCAGGCCCAGATCTTCCAACGACACTGCCAGGGCCAGAAACTCGCCCAATGAGTCCCAGCGCAGGTGGTTTTCTTCGACCAGTTGTTGCACATGCTTGGGAGCGGAGCCACCGGCCCCGGTTTCATACATGCCTCCTCCGGCCATCAGAGGCACGATCGAGAGCATCTTGGCCGAGGTGCCCAGTTCCATGATCGGGAACAGGTCGGTGAGGTAATCGCGCAAGATGTTGCCGGTGACCGAGATGGTGTCCATGCCACGAACCACGCGCTCCAGGGTATAGCGCATGGCGCGCACCTGGCTCATGATCTGAATGTCCAGGCCCTGAGTGTCGTGATCTTTGAGGTACTTTTGTACCTTCTTGATCAGTTCGTTCTCATGCGGGCGATAGGGGTCGAGCCAGAACACGGCGGGCATGCCCGAGTTGCGGGCGCGGGTCACGGCCAATTTCACCCAGTCGCGGATCGGGGCGTCTTTGACCTGACACATGCGCCAGATGTCGCCAGCCTCGACGTTTTGGCTCAGCAACACCTCGCCTGTGGCCAGGTCAGTGATGTTGGCCACGCCATCTTCGGGGATCTCAAAAGTCTTGTCGTGCGAGCCGTATTCTTCGGCCTGTTGGGCCATCAAGCCCACGTTGGGCACGGTACCCATGGTACGGGGGTCAAAGTTGCCATGCCATTTGCAGAAGTTGATGATCTCCTGATAGATGCGGGCAAAGGTCGATTCGGGAATGACGGCCTTGACCTCTTTCAGGCGGCCATCGGCACCCCACATCTTGCCGCCTTGACGAATCATGGCGGGCATTGAAGCGTCGACGATCACGTCGTTGGGTGAGTGAAAGTTGGTGATCCCCTTGGCCGAATCGACCATGGCCAACTCGGGGCGCTTTTCATGACAGGCATGGATGTCGCGCATGATTTGTTCACGTTCCGATTCGGGCAACTTGGCGATTTTGTTGTACAGATCGACCATGCCGTTGTTGACGTTGATGCCCAATTCGTCGAAGAGTTTGGCGTGCTTCTCAAAAGCCTCTCGGTAGAAAATCCGCACGCAGTGGCCGAACACGATCGGGTGCGACACCTTCATCATGGTGGCCTTGACGTGCAGCGAGAACATCACGCCGGTTTTGTGCGCGTCTTCGATCTCTTTTTCGTAGAAATCGAGCAAGGCTCTTTTCGACATGAACATGCTGTCGACGACTTCTCCGGCCAGCAGCGCCACCTTGGGCTTGAGCACAATGGCTTTGCCGCTCTTGGTGATGAGTTCCATCTTGACTTCACGGTCGCGATCCAGGGTCGTGGATTTTTCACCATGATAGAAGTCGCCGCTGTGCATGTGCGAGACATGGGTGCGCGAGGCCTGGCTCCACTCGCCCATGCTGTGCGGGTTCTTGCGCGCGTACTCCTTCACCGCGCGGGGGGCGCGACGGTCAGAGTTGCCTTCGCGCAAAACGGGGTTGACGGCCGAGCCGATGCAGCGCGCATAGCGGGCGCGGATGGCCTTTTCTTCCTCGGTGTGCGGGTTTTCAGGGTAATCGGGGATTTTGTAGCCCTTGCCCTGCAGCTCTTTGATGGCGGCGGTCAGCTGAGCCACCGTGGCGCTGATGTTGGGCAATTTGATGATGTTGGCCTCGGGCTTGAGGGTCAACTCACCCAAGATGTTGAGGTTGTTGGGCACCCTTTGCTCGGGGCTCAGTGATTCCGGGAACTCGCCCAAAATTCGAGCCGCCACCGAGATGTCGCTGGTCTCGACGGTGATGCCGGCCGGTTGTGTGAATTTTTGAATCACGGGCAAAAACGCAGCGGTCGCCAGCGCCGGGGCTTCATCTGTCAGGGTGTAGATGATTTTGGATTGATCAGCAGCCATGCTAGGGTCTCTCTCATATGATGAAATGGAACTTCATTATCTTAATCGGGTCAGCTTCCATTTTCCTGTCATGAAACTGTCTATGCGTCTTTTTTTGTCCCTCTGGGGGCTGTGTCTGCTGGCCTTGCTGCCTTGCCGCGCCTGGGCATTTCCCGATAAGCCCATTCGAATCGTGACCGGTTTCCCGGGCCGTCCGGGCAAGACCTGATGCAATTTCTGCGAAAATGGAAGGTTATGGTCCAAATCACTCTTCCCGACGGCTCACAAAGACAATTCCCTGGCCCGGTCACGGTGGCCGAAGTGGCTGCCAGCATCGGCGCTGGCTTGGCCAAAGCCGCCTTGGCCGGCAAGGTCGATGGCAAACTGGTCGATACCAGCCACCCCATCACCCAGGATGCCGCCCTCTCCATCGTGACCGGCAAAGACGCCGATGGCCTGGAGTTGATCCGCCACTCGACGGCTCATCTGTTGGCCTATGCCGTCAAAGAGTTGTTCCCCGAAGCCCAGGTCACCATCGGCCCGGTCATTGAGCACGGTTTTTATTACGACTTTTCCTACAGCCGGCCTTTCACCCCTGACGATTTGCAAAAGATAGAGCGGCGCATGATGGAGCTATCCGCCAAAGACGAACCTGTCACCCGCCGGGTGTTGCCACGCGATGAGGCGGTGAAGTATTTCAAAGGCCTGGGGGAGCACTACAAGGCGGAAATCATCGCCGGCATCCCTGCCGGTGAAGATGTCAGTTTGTACCGTGAG
>JBEAZY010000195.1:0-4191 GCA_041159205.1 Pseudomonadota bacterium | reverse complement strand
CGTAGAGGATGAAGCCCAGATAGGATTTGCCGGCGCCATGATCGGCCAGGGTCGGGCCCTGTGCGCTGGCCGGCAAAGCATCGAGCAGCTTTTGAATGAATTGAACCAGGTGATAGACCTGTTTCAGTTTGCGCCGCGAGTCCTGGTTCAGCCGCCCTTCGCGGGTGAGGATGTGCAGGTGCTGCAGCAAGGCGATCGATTGACCGGGGCGCACCTCGGGCGGCAGGTCGGGTCGGGTGGGGGTGGTTCGCTTCTGGCTCATGATCGGGGGCCGACATCAAGTGCCGCCCAGCCTTGGGGGCCCAGTTCACGCAAGGTGCGCATATTGGCCTCGAAGATGGTTTCGGCCTGGGGAAAGGCTTGCACCGCCTGATCGATGCTTTCCTCGCGGAGGAGATGAAACAAAGGATGGGGCGAGCGGTTGGTGTGGTTGGTGATGTCGGCTGGCTCGGTGCCGGCGAATTGATATTGCGGGTGGAAACTGGCGATCTGGATCACCCCCTCCAATTCCAGATCGTTCAGCAGTTTTTCGGCGTCGGCCAACCGGTCATTGAAATCGAGAAAATCATGCAGTGCGTTGGGCACGACCAGCAGGGTGGTCTCACGCACATGGCGGGGTTGTTCGGCCAGGGCCTGCAACTCGTGTCGCAGCGCAGCGCGCCAAGCCAGGTCGCCGGGCTCGGTGCAGGCGGCCCAGTGGATGAGCCCTTTGACATGAGGCGCTTTGGCGAACGGGCACAGATTGAGGCCTATCACCGCGCGCTCCAACCAGCGGCGGGTGTCGGCGATGGCCCGGGGGCCTGCCACCAAAGCATGAGGCTTGTGCATGGCCCTATTGTCGAACAAGCGGATGCAGTGACACGCGTCTGGCCAGCCAGACCCCGATCAAGCCGCAGCCGAAGGTGAAGCCCCAGGTGAGTTGCCAGCCCCCCACCGCCATGGCCAAACTGGCCGCCAAAGGCGGGCCCAGGAACTGACCCATGGCCGACACTTGCTGCATCCAGCCGACGGTACTGCCCACCAAATGGGGGGCGGGGGCGAGCCGCACAGCGAGCGAAAACAGGGTGCCGGGTATGAGGCCGCCGACACAAGAAAAGAGCAGCACGCCCGCGTAGCGCAAGCCGGGCCAGGGTTGGGTGAGGTCGGCAAACGCCAGAAAGCTGCCCAGCGCCATGGCTCCGTAGCCGGTGCACAGGGCGCGCCACTCGCTCCAGCCACGTTGCGACAGGCGCCCCGACATCAAGTTGCCCACCATATTGACCGCAGCGGCCAGGGCGGTCAACACCGCCAATAGGGCTCCCTGGATGCCGGCGTCGGCGTAGATGGAGGGCAAAAAACCCACCACAGACAACCATTGGGCCGAATAGACCCCGAACATGCCGGCAATCAGCCAGGGGCCGGTCGAGCCCAGGGTCCGGCGCATGCGCCCCCACATGGCAGACGAGTCGGCAGCGGCCCCTGGGGTGACCGGATCGGGCGTCACGCCCCGGCGCAAGGCCCATGCCATGAGCGCGCTGAGAAAGGCGAAAAAGAACCACCAGCTGGGCCATGGGGCCACTTGCAACCAGAACGGCCCGACCAGCAAAGCCAGGGACATGCCGATCGGCATATAGGTGCCCCAATAACCCAGGAAGGGGGCCAGATGACCGGGGTCTACGCTGCGTCGCAATAGCGCCGGTCCAGGCAGCACAGTGAGCAAAAAACCCAAGCCCTCGATCAGGCGCGAGGTCAGCAACCATGCCACGGTGATTTCGCTTGGGGCCTGTGCCGAGAGGCCGCCCATGGCGCTGCCCAGCGACAACAGCATCAGGCCGCTCCACATGCTGCGGCGCAAACCGTGGCCATCGACCCATTGCCCCAACAGCAGGCCCAGCCACATGCCGCAGCCCTGCACTGAAGAGAGCAAAAAACCAGATTCGAGCAGGCTCAATCCGAGCTGGTCCTGCAACCATGGCAGGGCCGGGGGCAGCTTACCCACTTGCAAGGCCGCCACCCCGCCGGCGGCGATGATCAGCCAGGGTTGACGGGCAGGGTTTGGGCTCACCACAGGCGTTGCCCCGTCAAGCGCTCGTGCTCGCGCTGTGCGTAGCGATCGGTCATTCCGGCGATGTAATCGGCAATGGCGCGCACCCGGTCAGGGCGTTGGGCAAATTCAGCCCCCATCTGCGGTGGCTCGGTTTCATAAGCCCGAAAGAGATCGAAGACGACCTGGCGCGCCAGCTCGGTCATGCGCGAGACTTGCGGATGGCGATAGAGGTGTTGAAAGAGAAAGCGCTTGAGTTCGACCGAGCGGGTGTGCATCTCGGCTGAAAACCGCACCAAAGGCCCGGCTTGGCGCACATCATCGGCACTGTTGACCCCGCTGGCACCGATGGCCAGCCGGGTGGCCGACACCACGTCGTACACCTGGTCGCTGAGCATGCGCCGGGTGGCCTCGTACAACCATCGCCTGGCACTGAGCTTGGGGTACCGGGTCATGACTTCACGCAGGTATGCGCCAAACAGGGGGGCCTGGGCCACCTGCTCCATTTTGAGCAAGCCGGAGCGCACCCCATCGTCGATGTCATGGGCGTTGTAAGCGATGCTGTCGGCCAGGTTGCACAACTGCGCCTCCAGGCTGGGCTGGGTGCCGTCGATGAAGCGCTGGGCCACGCCGCCGGGCTCAGTCTGCTGAATTCGTTGTGCGTTGGCGGCAGAGCAATGCTTGAGCACGCCTTCTCGGGTTTCAAAGCACAAATTGAGGCCGTCGAAATCGGGGTAGCGCAGCTCGAGGCCGTCGACCACCCTCAGGCTTTGCAGGTTGTGCTCAAAGCCCCCCCATTCGCGCATGCAATGGTTCAGCGCATCCTGGCCTGCGTGACCGAAGGGGGTGTGACCGAGGTCGTGCGCCAATGCAATCGCCTCCACCAGGTCTTCGTGCAAGCCCAAAGAGCGGGCCATGGAGCGCCCAAGCTGCGCGACTTCCAGCGAGTGCGTCAGCCGGGTGCGAAAGAGGTCGCCTTCATGGTTCAGAAAGACCTGGGTTTTGTAGACCAGGCGCCGGAAAGCGGTGGAGTGAACGATGCGATCGCGATCGCGTTGAAAGGCGTTGCGGGTGGGCGCCTCGGGCTCGGGGTGACGGCGGCCCCGGCTGCGTTCAGGGTGGCAGGCGTAAGCCGCCAGCGGGCTCATGACTCAGGCCTCGCAAGAGGCTTGAATGACCTCGGCCACCTGGGCATCGGGGGCCGCACGCACCATGACCTGCCCGGGCTTTTCGATCAGGACAAACTTGATCTGGCCGCCTTCGGATTTTTTGTCCAGTCGCATGTGCTCGATGTAGGACTGGGGCCCCAGCCGGGGGCCTACCACCGGCAGGCCGGCGCGCTCGATCAGCGCCTTCAGACGCGCCACAAAGGCGTCGTCGACCATGCCCAGGCGCTGCGACAAGCGGGCGGCCATGACCATGCCGCAACCCACGGCCTCGCCGTGCAGCCATGTGCCAAAGCCCAAGCCGGCTTCGATGGCATGGCCGAAGGTATGCCCGAAATTCAATATGGCCCGCAGCCCCGTCTCGCGCTCATCCTGACCGACCACATCGGCCTTGATTTCGCAACTGCGGCGCACGGCATGGGCCAGCAAGGCCATGTCGGTTTGACGCATCCCGTCGATGTGGGCCTCGATCCAGGTGAAGAAATCCATGTCGTATATGGGGCCGTATTTGATGACCTCGGCCAGACCTGCACTGAGCTCTCTGGGGGGCAGGGTCTTGAGCGTGGACAAGTCGCACACCACGCGCACCGGCTGATAAAAAGCGCCGATCATGTTTTTACCCAAGGGGTGGTTGACGGCTGTCTTGCCGCCCACAGACGAATCGACCTGAGCCAACAGGGTGGTGGGCACCTGAACAAAAGGCACCCCGCGCATGAAGCAGGCGGCGGCAAAGCCGGTCAGATCGCCGATGACCCCGCCGCCGAGGGCGAACAGGACGGTCTTGCGGTCGCACCCCTCAGAGAGCAGAAGATCGAAGACTTTTTGCAGGGTCTGCCAGGTTTTATGGGCCTCGCCATCGGGCAGCACCAGCGTCAGCACCCGCTGGTAATGCGGGGCAATGGCGGCCTTCAGGTCGTCGGCGTACAAGGGCGCCACAGTCTCGTTGCTGACGATGACGGCACAAGTCGCCCGGGGCAGGCCCTGCCAGGCTTCGGGTTGACG
>JBEAZY010000194.1:0-12451 GCA_041159205.1 Pseudomonadota bacterium | reverse complement strand
AACTCCTTTTCTATCGCCTTGCGGGCATTGTCATGGGCGAATGTCCAGCCGCCATCACCCACGGGCCCCACATAGGCAAAGGCGATCTTCAGTGGGTCGGGTTTGGCGGGCGCGGCCGGGGCCGCAGGGGCTGCCGACTTAGCGGGCTCTTCTTTTTTCGAGCAGGCCCACAGAGCGAGAGAGGCCATCAGTGTGAGCGAAACCGCCCTGAGTGTGCTTCGCTTGGACAAACTTTTCATGGATGTTCCTTTCGGGATGAGGGTGGGTTGAACCAGGTGATTATGCGTCGGGATGAAAGGGCCGCCCCAGCGATGCCGGCATATGGGCACGAATCCAGCCCGGATTTCGGGAAATCAGAACCAGTACCACCACAGTGGCTATATAGGGCATGGCCGTCAGCCATTGGCTGGGCACTTCAACGCCCATGCCTTGCAAATGAAACTGCAACATGGTGACACCGCCAAACAGATAGGCCCCCAGCAACACCCGGGCCGGACGCCACGTTGCAAAGGTGGTCAAGGCCAGCGCAATCCAGCCTTTGCCCGCCACCATGCCCTGCACCCACAACGGGGTGTAGATGATGGACAAATACGCGCCAGCCAAGCCACAAAGGGCCCCACCGGCCATGACCGTGCACATGCGAATGAAGCGCACCCGATAGCCCAAGGCATGAGCAGCCCCGGGCGATTCGCCGATGGCACGCAGAATCAATCCGGGGCGGGTGCGGTCCAAAAACCACATCAGTCCCAGGCCAAGCAAAGCCGCCAGATAAACCAATGGGTGGTGTTGGAACAAAGCCGGCCCCAATAGCGGCAAATTGCTCAAGACCGGCACCGCATAGGCCACTCGTTCAGGCAACTGCTCTTTGACATAGGAGATCCCGACAAAGGCGGAAAAACCGGCACCGAACAAGCTCAGGGCCAGGCCCGTGGCATAAGCATTGGTGCCCAAACCGATCACCAAGGCGCCAAAAATCGCCGCCAGCAAGGCGCCACTGCCCATGCCTGCCAAAAAGCCCAGGGCATCACTGCCGGAGTGAACCACGGTGGCAAAGCCGGCGATGGCCGCACACAACATCATGCCCTCGGCACCCAGATTCACCACCCCGGCCTTTTCATGGATCAGCAGGCCCAGTGCCGCCAGGGCCAACACAGTGCCCGCTTGCAAGGTGGCGGCCAGCAACAATGCGTAGGTTTCCATCAGCTTCGGCTCCAGCGCAAACGGCGATGCACCAAGGTGTCACAAGCCAACAAGGCAAATAGCAATAAGCCCTGAAACACCCCCGTCATTGACTTCGGCAAACCCAGCCGGGACTGCGCCATTTCACCCCCAATGTAGAACATGCTCATGAGCACCGCAGAAAGCACCATTCCCAAAGGGTTCAAACGCCCCACAAAGGCCACAATGATGGCGGCAAAGCCGTAACCTGAGGGGACATAGGGGGTGAGTTGACGAATCGGGCCTGCCACCTCCAGCGCCCCGGCCAGACCCGCCAATGCCCCGGAGATGCCTAAAGCCGTCCAGAGGGCTTGACGCGATGAAAAACCGGCATATCGGGCGGCCATAGGGGCCAAACCGCCCACCTGTTGGGCCCAACCGGCCCGGGTTCGAAACAAAAACACCCACAACACACACACCCCTGCCAAGGCCAACAACAAGCCCACGTGTGCGCGCGACCCTTCAAGCAACCGGGGCACCTGAGCCACCGCTTCAAAAGTGCGGGATTGCGGGAAGTTATAGCCGGCCGGGTCTTTCCAGGGCCCATAGACCAGATAGCCCAAAACCATTTCGGCCACATAAACCAGCATCAGGCTGACCAGGATTTCACTGGCGTGAAAACGGTCGCGCAACCAGGCCGTCACAGATGCCCAGGCGCATCCGCCCAAGGCCCCAGCGAGCAACACGGTCACGAAATAGCCTGTGGGGCTGTTTCGGTCAGCCAACAGGGCCACCCCGGAGGCCGCGACGGCGCCGACAATGAACTGCCCTTCGGCACCAATGTTCCAGACGTTCGAGCGGAAGCAAACCGCCAACCCGAGAGCGATGAGCAACAAAGGGGTGGCCTTGATGCTCAATTCGCCCCAGGCGTAGCTCGAGCGGACCGGCTCGACAAAAAACATTTGCAAACCGCGCCAGGGGTCTTTGCCCAGGGCCATAAAAAGCGCGACCCCGATCAGCACAGTCAAACCCAGAGCTAACAGCGGAGACGCCCAAAGCCAAAACCGACTTGCTTGCGGACGAGGCTCAAACCGCCACATGGGTACCCCCAGGCCAAAGGCCACTCATCCACTCACCGACCCGGGTCGGGTTGGCTTGCTCGCGCGACATGGCGGGCGACAGACGTCCGCCGGCCATGACATGCAAACGATCGCACAACTCAAACAACTCATCCAGCTCTTCGCTGACCACCAGCAATGCACACCCGGCTTCGCGCAGGCGCAACAATTCACCCCTGATTTGTGCCGCCGCCCCCACATCCACCCCCCAGGTGGGCTGGGCCACGATCAGCAAGCGCGGCATGGCACTGATCTCGCGCCCGACGATGTATTTCTGCAGATTGCCACCCGACAATGAACGGGCCGGGGCATGTGGTCCGGCCGCCTTGACCTGAAAGCGCTCGATCACCTCTCTGGCCTGAGCCACAAGCCGTGAGGTGTGTATCCAACCCCAGGCACCCACGGCTTCGGTGCGGGTCAGCAGAAGATTCTGCGCCAGGCTCATCTCTGGCACCGCACCACGGCCCAAGCGTTCTTCCGGCACCAGGTGCAAGCCCAGAGCGCGTCGACGCTCGGGGCCCCACTGGGCCACCGCCTGGCCCAAAACGCGGATACATTGAGCCGGGGAGCGCGTGTCCTCTCCGGAAAGGGCAGCCAACAACTCGCGCTGCCCATTGCCGGAAACCCCCGCCAACCCGACCACCTCACCGGCCCGAACGGTCAGCGACACATCCTGCAAATCGGTGCCGAAGGGATCCATGCGGGGCAAAGACAAGCGATGAACCTGCAACACCTCGTCACCGGGTTGGCGAGGGGACGAGCGCAACGGGGCCGGATCCTGGCCGATCATCATCTGCGACAGGCTGGCTAAACTTTCTTGTCTGGGGTCACAAAAGCCCGAGACCCGCCCGGCCCGCAAGACCGTACAGGCAGAACACAAGGCTTGTATTTCATGCAGTTTGTGGCTGATGTACAGGAGACTGCGTCCCTGGCTCACCCAACGGCGCAATACTTCGAACAGCTTGTCCACCGCCTGCGGCGTCAGCACCGAGGTCGGCTCATCCAGAATCAGCAACTTGGGTTCAGTGAGCAAAGCACGAATGATCTCGACCCTTTGCATTTCGCCCACGCTGAGGGTGTGCACCGGTCTTTGCGGGTCGATGTCCAGGCCATATTCGGCAGACTTTTGACGAATCCGCGCCGTGACCTCGGCCAGACCTGATGTTTGATCCAGCCCAAGGCTCACGTTTTCTGCCACGCTCAGGCTGCCAAACAAACTGAAGTGCTGGAACACCATGCCTATGCCCAACTGCCTGGCTTGCTGAGGCGATTTAATACGCACAGGCTGGCCTTGAAATAACACCTCCCCCGCATCGGGCTGCACGGCGCCATAAACGATTTTCATCAGCGTCGATTTACCGGCCCCATTTTCGCCCAAGACCGCATGGGCTTGTCCGGGCCAGACCTGTAAATCAATGCCTTCATTGGCCACCACGCCCGGATAGCGTTTGGTGATGCCTCGCAGTGACAAAAGGGGGACTGACATGGTTAAACATGATACCCATGAAAAAACCCTTCCCCGCGAGGAAGGGCTGGTCAACTCACCAGCCGCCCGAGGGGCGGCAGGTGCAGGGCCTTAATGAAACTGTTCTTCTTCTGTTGAACCGCTCATGGCTTTGACCGAGGAATTGCCACCCTGAATCACGGTGGTCACATCGTCAAAGTACCCGGCACCCACCTCTTGCTGGTGCGACACAAAGGTATAACCGATGTCGCGGGCGGCAAACTCGGGCTCTTGCACCATTTCGACATAGTGCTTCATGCCTTCGCCTTGGGCATAAGCGTGCGAGAACTTGAAGGTGTTGAACCAGTTCAGATGAATGCCGGCCAAGGTGATGAATTGGTACTTGTAGCCCATGGCCGACAATTCCTCCTGGAAAGCCGCGATGTCGCGATCATTGAGGTTCTTTTTCCAGTTGAATGAGGGTGAGCAGTTATAGGACAACAGTTTGCCGGGGTATTTGGCGTGTATGGCCTGCGCGAACTCGCGCGCAAAGCCCAAATCAGGGGTACCGGTTTCACACCACACCAGATCGGCCACGGCGGCATAGGCCAGACCACGGCTGATGGCTTGCTCAATGCCATTTTTGACGCGATAAAAGCCCTCGGGAGTGCGCTCACCGGTCAGGAAGGGCCGGTCATTGGCATCGTGGTCGCTGGTCAGCAAATTGGCGGCTTCGGCATCGGTTCGCGCCAGCACGATGGTCGATACCCCCATGACGTCGGCTGCAAAACGGGCCGCCTGCAGCTTCTCCACCGCTTCCTGGGTGGGGATCAACACCTTGCCCCCCATATGGCCGCACTTCTTGACGGCAGCGAGTTGGTCTTCGAAGTGAACACCTGCGGCACCGGCGCCGATCATGTTCTTCATCAACTCAAACGCATTGAGAACGCCTCCAAAACCCGCCTCGGCATCGGCCACGATGGGCAGGTAGTAGTCGATGAAATCTTTGGCGCCTGGTTCTATGCCCCGTTGCCACTGGATTTCGTCGGCGCGACGAAAGGTGTTGTTGATTCGGCGCACCATCGCCGGCACAGAGTCATAGGCATACAGCGATTGGTCAGGGTACATGGTTTCGCTGGTGTTGCCGTCAGCGGCCACCTGCCAGCCCGACAGATACACCGCTTCCAGACCGGCCTTGGCTTGTTGCATGGCTTGGCCGCCAGAGATGGCACCAAACGAGTTCACATACCCTTTTTTGGCGTCGCCATTGATGAGGCGCCACAATTTTTCTGCCCCCCGACGGGCCAGTGTGTGTTCGATGTGCAAACTACCGCGCAGGCGAACCACATCGGCGGCGGTGTAATTTCGCGTGATCCCTTTCCAGCGCGGGTTGTGGGCCCAGTCTTTCTCGAGGGCTTCGATTTGTTGTTGACGGCTCATTTGATCATGAATGGTTTGAGGCATGAAAGACTCCAGAGGTTGAGGAACAGAGGTCGAATCCAGCAGGTTTCGATGCATTCAGTCTAACTCGGCGACCTCAGATTGGCACCTCTTATGTCTTATATAAGAATTTTTTTTATATCAATATTTTCAATGATTTAAAAAATTAATTCTGTATTATGAAATTGTATTTCTCATATCAAGAAATTATGCTGCGACGCAACAATTCGATATTTCACATAGAGAAATCGTGTTTCGCATCATTTTCGCGCCCCGTGCGCGGCCATGCACGGCCCTGATCATGTCCTCTTTGCGCATGCGATGTGCGTGTCATTCCGGCGTATATATATCACTTGCAAACCACGGGTAAAGGGCATGCAAAACGGCTAGAAACCATGGTTTTCAGGCCTCAAAAACAAATCGTTCGTCAAGTGCCCGTCGATTCAGATTAAAAAAACAACATTTCCCTCTGAAAAAAACACTTTTCCGCTTGGAAAAGGGACTTTTTCCCTTTAGCATCCGAGGTGCCGAATGCGTGCACGCATTCAGCGCATCCATCAACTTCTAGAAGGAATTGAGATCATGGCAACTGCAAAGAAAAAAGCACCGGCTAAAAAAGCCGCTCCCGCGAAAAAAGCCGCGGCCAAGAAGCCCGTAGCAAAGAAGGCTGCCGCCAAGAAACCGGCCGCCAAGAAGCCCGCTGCCAAAAAGGCAGCCCCGGCCAAGAAGCCCGCCGCCAAAAAGGCAGCCCCGGCCAAAAAAGCAGCCGCCAAAAAGCCTGCTGCCAAGAAGGCACCGGCCAAAAAGCGCACCCCGAATGCCGCATTCATGAAGCCGATGACCCCCAGCGCCGCTCTGGCTGCGGTCATCGGTGGCAATGCCGTGCCCCGCACCGAAGTGGTCAGCAAGCTGTGGGCTTACATCAAGAAAAACGGCCTGCAAGACAAGGCCAACAAGCGCGCCATCAACGCCGATGCCAAATTGAAAGAAGTGTTTGGCAAAGCCCAGGTCACCATGTTTGAACTGGCCGGCCTGATCGGCAAGCACCTCAAGTGATTTTCAACGCTTGATCAAAAAGGCCGCGCAAGCGGCCTTTTTTTTCACTCAACGAAGACCACCTGGGCGGCCATGCAGCTCTCAAGTGGCGCGGGCCTTGTCCAGCGCGGTTTGCCGTATGGCACTCATGGTACTGCGGGTGGTAATCACTTCCGGGTCGAGCATGACTTCGATCAGAGTCCCCTTGGCCGAACGAACGGCGGCCGCAAAGGCCGCCTCAAACTCATCGGTGCGATGGATGCGCACGCCCTCATAGCCGTAGGCCAAAGCCAAGGCCACAAAGTCAGGGTTTTGCAATTTAGAGCCGCTCTCGTGCAAGGGGTATTCCCGTTCCTGGTGCATCCGGATGGTGCCGTACATGCCGTTGTTGAGCAGCACAATGATGCTTTTGGCCCCATGTTGCACGGCAGTCGCCAACTCTTGGCCGTTCATCAGAAAATCTCCGTCGCCGGCAATGGTGAAGGCGGTTCTGCCAGTGACGATATTGGCCGCAATCCCCGCCGGCACCCCATAGCCCATGGCACCGGACGTGGGTGCCAATTGGGTTTTCAGGCCACGCGCCAGACCATGGTAACGGTGAAAGCGGTGCACCCAGCTGGCGAAATTGCCAGCCCCGTTGGTGACGACCGCATCTGCAGGCAGGTGTCGATTCACCACCTCGATGATGGCCGCCATGTCGATCGGCCCCGGGAGGGCCTGGGGACGCAGATTCTCAAGATAGTCGGCATGAATCTGTGCGGTGCGTTCTGCCCAAGGCAAATCGGCAGGTGCCGACAGCACCTCGAGCGAACGGGCAGCCGCATTCATGGTGGACAGGATGGCCAGATCAGCCCGGTACACGCGATGAAGTTCCTCCGCCCCGCCATGAATGTGGACCAGCTTTTGCAGGGGCCGGGGGGCCTGAATCAGGGTATAGCCGCTGGTGGTCATCTCGCCCAAACGGGCACCAATGACCAGCAACAAATCACTGTCACGGATGTGCTGACCCAACTTGGGGGCGATGCCTATACCGACGTCGCCAGCGTATTGGGGGTGGTGATTGTCAAAGGTGTCCTGAAAGCGGAACGCGTTGCCGACCGGCAGTTTCCAATTCTCGGCAAAGCGCTGCAAAGCCTGAGCGGCTTGCGGGGTCCAACCACCCCCTCCGGCAATCACAAAAGGCTTTTGGGCCTGTAAAAGCATTTCACGCAATTGGCGCAAGGCACCCGGGTCACTCCAGGCCTCCACCGCCTCCAGGCGCGGCAAGGGGCGCGTCTGCACGGGGCGGGTGAGCATGTCCTCGGGCAACACCACGACCACGGGCCCGGGCCTGCCATTCATGGCCGTGGCAAAGGCGCGCGACACATACTCAGGGATGCGCTCGGGGTCGTCGATGCGCTCGACCCGTTTGGCCATGCCTTTGGTATTGGGTCCAAAGAAGCTGTTGTAGTCGACCTCCTGGAAGGCCTCTCGGTCCCGGCAATCCGAGCCGACATCGCCGACAAATAACACCATCGGGGTGCTGTCCTGGAAGGCGGTATGTACACCGATGGAAGCATTGGTGGCGCCCGGACCTCGGGTCACAAAGCACACGCCGGGCCGTCCGGTGACACGCGCCTGGGCATCGGCCATATAGGCGGCTCCGCCCTCCTGTCGATTGATGACAAATCGAATTTTGTCGCGATGGGCATGAAAACCGTCCAGCACGGCCAGATAACTCTCGCCAGGAACGCCAAAGGCATGGGTGATGCCCTGCTCAATCAGACACTCGACCAATAAATGACCAGCCAGGGTTTGACTCATGGGGATACTCCTTGAGAACGATGAACTGCGGCCCGATGCAGGCTGCGCGATAAGGCCACGGACACCAGGCTCCCGCCCAGCAGGAAAAGCGCCGCTCCCGCCAAGGTGAGGCCGTACCATCCGCGATCCATCCAAAGACCGAAAATCAACGGTGAAGCGGCCGAACCCAGGTCGAGCCCGGCGAACACCAGGCCGTACACGCGTCCGGTGGCCCCAACCGGTGTGGCCTGCTTGATCATCAGGTCACGGGCGGGTGCCCCCATTCCCAGGGCCAGCGCCGTCAAAGTGAGGGTGATGGGCGTGCCCCAGGGTCCCAGCACCGATGTGGCGCTGAGTCCCATCCAAAAGGCCGCCAGCCCCATGCACCAGGCTACCATGCGGTCAATCTGACCTGGCCAACGGGTGGTGAGAAATCCCCCCATGAAAGTGCCTGCTGCCGCCGTCAATAAATAAGCCGACAGGATCATGCTGGCCGAGGTCAAGGACAAACCGTGGACTTTGTTCAAAATAGTGACCAGAAAATTCTGAACCACCGAATAGGTCATGGTCATGCAAAAAAGGAACACAAAACTCCAGACCACTGCCGGTTGACGCAACAAATCCCACAGGGTGTAAGAACGCGAGATGCCCGCCGGCTGCCCGGAGGCAGGGTCTGGCTCAGAGGCCTTCAAGGGGCGCGAGTCCAGCCAGGGGCGTAACCAGACGCACAGACCCAACAAAATCACATAGAGCAAGGCGGCCAACAGATAGGCCCATCGCCAATGCCAAAGGGTGCTCAAACCTATCATCACCGGCGGAGCGAGTGACCATCCGAGGGTGCCCGATACATTGTGAACGCTGTAGGCATGCCCCAGGCGCAGGGGATGGACCTGTCGATTCAAAACCGAATAGTCGACCGGATGATGCACACCATTGCCGATGCCCAGCATGACCGCACCCCAAAGCAAATCGGTCATGCCGTCTGCACGTGACAAGCACAGGCAAGCCAGTGCCATCAGCACCTGCGCCGCCCAAAGCACGCGTCTCGCGCCGTATCGATCCACCACAAAACCTGAGCCAGTCTGGGCGGCAAAAGACACGGCAAAGAATACACTGATGACGCTGCCGAGTTCGGCATAGCCCAGCCCCAGCTCGCCCACGAAAAAAGGGAACATCAAAGGCAACAAAAGGTGAGAGAAATGCGAACTGGCATGACACACAGCCACCAGCCCGATCACCCCTGCATCCCGCCGCCAGGGGGAGGTCGCCACCCCAGCCGTCATGGCGAGTCCGCCCCCAGCAAACCAAAGGGGTCGCCATTTCGGGCATCCTCACTCTGGAACAGCGGGCCTATCTTGTAGATGGCGCTGACCCGCAACGCGGCTTCACCATCGGCAGTGATCAAGCCCTGGGTAAAGACGAGGTTGCGGGTGATGCGCAAGATGTCGCATTGGGCTTGCACCCAGGCCCCCATTTGAGCCGGGGCCAGAAAATCCATCTGCAAGCTGATGGTGGGCAAAAAATGGCGCGGCAGACTGGTCTGATAGGGCACGCAGATGGCCGCCAACATATCGGCCAGGGTGGCCAACATGCCGCCGTGACACACCCCCACCGGGTTGGTGTGGCGTTGCGCGACGCGAAAACCGATCTCTACCCGCCGTTCCCCTTGCTCTTGCGACAGACGACCCAACAAAGGGCCACAGGTTTGCATAAAGGGCCCACCCACGCGCAAGGGTCGAAAGCCCTCAGGGTGGGTGTCGGCGTCGGTATTCGGGGTGGCACTCATGTCACCTCGAATCCTAACCGAGAGACGCTTTGCAGGCTGTCGCCGGTGGGCGCATTCAAGCCCTGGAAAACTGGAACAGCCCTGGCGCCCGCACGGGGTCCACCTTGACCTGGATGGTGTCTTTGGGCCCGAACTGCCCCTCCAGGATGAGTTTGGACAGAGGGTTCTCGATGCGTTGCTGAATGGCCCGCTTGAGTGGCCGGGCCCCAAAAACCGGGTCAAAACCCACCTTGGCCAACTCGGCCAGCGCCTGCGGCGACACCGCCAGGGTAAAGTCCATGCGGGCCAGCCGTTGGGCCAGCACCCGCAGTTGAATGTCGGCGATGCGGGCAATGTGGTCGGCACCCAGCCCATGGAAGACCACCGTTTCATCGATGCGATTGAGGAACTCGGGTCGGAAATGCTGTTTGAGCTCATCCCACACCGCATCTTTGATGTCTTGTGCGTCTCGTCCGGCCATGCCTTGAATGATGGGCGAACCCATGTTCGAGGTCATGACAATCACGGTGTTCTTGAAATCGACCGTGCGGCCCTGGCCATCGGTCAAACGGCCATCGTCGAGCACTTGCAAGAGGATGTTGAACACATCCGGATGGGCCTTTTCGACTTCATCGAGCAGAATCACGCTATATGGCTTGCGCCGAACGGCCTCGGTCAGATGGCCGCCCTCGTCGTAGCCCACGTAGCCCGGGGGCGCACCGATCAGGCGACTGACCGAGTGCTTTTCCATGAATTCGCTCATATCGATGCGAATCAGATGGTCTTCACTGTCGAACAGGAAACCGGCCAGGGCTTTGCACAACTCGGTCTTGCCGACACCGGTGGGGCCCAGGAACAGAAATGATCCGGTGGGACGATGGGGATCACCCAGCCCGGCCCGGGATCGGCGAATCGCATTGGAGACCGCCACAATGGCCTCTTCCTGTCCGACCACCCTCTCGTGCAAGCGGTCTTCCATTTGCAGCAATTTGTCGCGCTCGCCCTGCATCAGCTTAGAGACCGGAATGCCTGTCGCCCGGGCCACCACTTCGGCAATTTCTTCCGCACCCACCTGTGTGCGCAAAAGCCGATGACCGTCAGGGTTGCTGGCCTTGCTTTCCTTGGCAGCGGCTTCTTTGTGCCGCTTTTCCAACTCGGGCAGGCGGCCATATTGCAACTCGGCCACTTTGTTGAAATCGCCCTTGCGGGTGAATTCCTCAATCTGGAAGCGCAAACGGTCGATTTCCTCCTTGATTTGGGCGCTGCCTTGTGCGCTGGCTTTCTCAGCCTTCCAAATCTCTTCCAGATCGGCATATTCTTGTGCCAGCTTCAGGATTTCCTCCTCCAACAAGGCCAGTCTTTTTTGCGATGCCTCGTCGGTCTCCTTGCGCACCGCTTCGCGCTCGATCTTGAGCTGGATCATGCGACGATCCAAGCGGTCCATCACTTCGGGCTTGGAGTCAATCTCGATCTTGATCTTGGCTGCTGCTTCATCGATCAGGTCGATGGCTTTGTCCGGCAGGAAGCGGTCAGTGATGTAACGGTGAGAGAGTTCGGCGGCAGCCACAATGGCCGGGTCAGTGATTTCGACCCCGTGGTGGACCTCGTACTTTTCCTGCAAGCCCCGCAAGATGGCAATTGTGGCCTCGACACTGGGCTCACCAACAATGATTTTCTGGAAACGTCGCTCCAGTGCGGCGTCCTTTTCGATGAACTTGCGGTACTCATCAAGCGTGGTGGCACCGACGCAGTGCAACTCCCCGCGCGCCAAGGCCGGTTTGAGCATATTGCCTGCGTCCATCGCGCCTTCAGCCTTGCCCGCACCCACCATGGTGTGCAGCTCGTCTATGAAGACGATGGTTTGCCCCTCATCCCGGGCCAGCTCATTGAGCACGCTCTTGAGACGCTCTTCGAACTCGCCCCTGAATTTGGCCCCTGCCAGCAATGCTGCCATGTCCAGCGACAAGACACGTTTGCCTTGCAAAGAGTCGGGCACCTCGCCCGCGACTATGCGTTGCGCCAACCCTTCGACAATGGCCGTCTTGCCCACACCGGGCTCGCCAATCAGGACCGGGTTGTTCTTTGATCGGCGCTGCAAGACTTGGATGGCCCGGCGAATTTCATCATCGCGACCGATGACCGGATCAAGTTTGCCCATGCGCGCCCGCTCAGTCAGATCGATCGTGTACTTTTTCAAGGCCTCGCGCTGCCCCTCCGATTCGGGGTTGTCCACCTTCTGGCCGCCTCGCACCGCCTCTATGGCCAATTCCAGCGACTTGCGGCTCAGGCCACAGTCGCGCGCGGCCTGTCCCATCTCACCCTTGTGATCGCACAAGGCAAGAAAAAAGAGTTCACTGGCGATGAAAGCGTCGTCGCGTTTGATGCCTTCTTTTTCAGCCGCCTGCAACAAGCTGACCAAATCGCGGCCCACTTGAACCTGCTCTTGTCCTTGCACTTGAGGCAAGCGCCCCAAAGCATCACGGGCGGCTTGGACCAGGGCATCGGTGCGCCCGCCCGCCCGCTGCAACAATGAGCGTGGGCCGTCGGCCTGCTCCAGCATGGCCAGCACCAAATGGGGCGGCTCTATGTAGGCATGATCCGAGGCCAGGGCCAAAGACTGTGCCTCTTGCAAGGACTCGCGAAATTTGGTGGTCAGTTTATCAACTCGCATGGTGTTTTTGAAGCAAAATGATGCATGGAGAAGCAGTT
>JBEAZY010000193.1:0-2880 GCA_041159205.1 Pseudomonadota bacterium | reverse complement strand
TATCAGCTTTTCTTACAAAAATAAGCAGCGTACTGAACGCCCCTGCACCGAAAGTCAGGTCTCAAGGCGCTGAAGGCAGTGCAGGCACCGGGATTGTCAGCACCTCGGTCACCGGGCCTTGTGCCGTCGGCCCCAGGCCGGCACTGCGCAAACCCACTTCGACCAAAAAGCGACCGGCCTGCACCTCATCGCCCACCTGATGGGTTTGGGGCTTTTGTCCTGCGGCGGCAATCAAGGCGGCCCCGCGATGCCCGGCTTGGGCAATCACAGCCAACAAGGTCAAACCAGGGTCTGGCGCCACCTCCACCGAAGCCGCCTTGTTCGCCCCCAGGGCCTGACTCAAGGGGTAAGCCTGCTGGGCGGGCGCAGTATCGACCCAACGCACCTCCCGGGTCGGCGTCGGCAGGGCCAGAATCTGCAGCACCCAAAACACAACACTGGCAGCGGCCAATGCCGCAGCCAATGCGGTCAGGCCACGCTGAATCCAAAGCCATCGGTTGGAAAAAAGAAGTGTCATCGTGATGCGAAAGGATTATGATTCATGAATGCGACATTTTGACCTATATCCGATGGCCCGCCAAGCGGCATTGCGCGTACAGCGCGGCTTTACCCTGATTGAGCTGATGGTGGTTCTGGCCATACTGGGGGTCTTGGCCGCTTTGGTCGTCCCCAATGTGCTGGGCCGCGCCGACGACGCGCGCGTTACCGCCGCGCGCGCCGATGTCAACAGCCTGATGCAGGCGCTCAAGCTGTACCGGCTGGACAATCAGGCCTACCCCACCCCGGCCCAAGGCTTGCAAGCGTTGGTCCAAAAACCCACGGTCGACCCGATACCGGGCAACTGGCGGCCCTACCTCGACAAACTGCCCAATGACCCATGGGGTCGCCCTTATCAGTACCTCAATCCGGGACTGAAGTCGGAAATTGATGTTCTGTCTTTCGGCGCCGACGGTCAAAGTGGGGGCGAGGGTCGCAACGCCGATATCGGCAGCTGGCAATAAAGCCTTCACAGGTCATGGACCGCCAGAGGTGTCATGACACGACGGTGCGCGGATGCGGGTTGTACCGGGTCCGCAAGCCATCCCATGAGCCTGGGGGCTTCACCCTCATTGAGCTGTTGGTTGTGTTGCTCCTGGTGGCCGTGACCACGGGCTTGGTGGCCTTGGGGGCGGGTCAAAGCCCGTCCACGCAGTTGCAACGCGAGGGCGAACGCCTGGCGGCCTGGCTGGAGAATGCGCGTACGCTGGCCCGGGTACAAAACCAAGCCATTCAAGGCCGATGGGTGATCGACGGTATAGAGCTGTGGGGTGCATCTGCCCCCGGGGAAGCACGGCCCCGACTTCGTTGGCTGAGCGAAGACACCCAGCCCTTGCGCAACGACATCCCTCTGCTGCTGGGGCCAGAGCCGATTTTGCCCGCCCAGTCGCTGAGCCTGGGCAGCCGCAGCCGGCCCGATGTGCAGGTTCAAGTCGCCACCAGCGGTGTTGGCTCATGGCAGGTGCGGCCATGAAGAAACCAAGACGCACCCCAACACAGACATCAGGCCTGACGCTGATCGAAGTCATGGTGGCCTTGCTGGTGCTTGCCTTGGCCCTGCTCACCGCCAGTCAGGCCATCTCGGGTTGGTTGCGAGCCGGCCAGCGCCAAGCAGAAACATTGCGGGCTCAGTTGTGCGCCGAAAATACATTCAACGAGATGCGACTGGCACGCCAGATGCCCGGCATCGGCAGCAGCACCCGGGAGTGCGTGCAAGCCGGTTTGGTGATGGGCGTGCGCACGGAAATCAAACCGACACCGAACCCCAGCTTTTTCAGGGTTGATATACAGGTCTACACCGCGCAATACCCGGTGCTGAATGTCACCACCATTTTGGGGCGCTACTGATGGGCGCACCCACACCCCATCGAACCCAGGGTTTGACACTCATCGAAGTGCTGGTGGCGTTGGCCCTGTGGGGCCTGTTGACCTTGCTCATGACCCAGGGTCTGGATGTGGTCGTTCGCAGCCAGCAACAACAAAGCGAACGCGATGAGCTTCAGTCCAAATTGCAAAATAGCCTCAGCCAATGGCAGGCCGATTTGAGCCAGATGGACACCGCTTTGCCACCAGGCATCAGCCTCGACTGGAATGGTCGGGTATTGCGTCTGGTGCGCCACAGTCCATACCCCACCCCGGGCCATCGTCAGGTGGTGGCTTGGGGGGTTCGCGAGGGGCGTTGGGTGCGTTGGCAATCACCCCCCCTTTTGCAACGCAGCGAACTCGATGGGGCCTGGCAAAACGCATTGGATGCATTTGTGCTGCCCGCCAAAGATGACGCGGCGGGACGAGTCGATAGCGACTGGCTGGCGGTGGAGTCCTGGCAAGTCTATTACTTTCGCAACGACAGCTGGACCAACGCTTTGTCCAGCACCGGTACAGGTGCGGTCAGGCCCGACGGCATCCGGCTTGAGCTTGACCTGCCGACACAGGGCAGCTGGCAGGGCAAGCTGCGTTCAGACTGGGTGCGCCCGACCTGGGGCGTGAATCGGTCATGACACGAATTCTGCCCCCCGCTCGCGGTGCCGTTCTCTTGCTGGCCCTGATGCTGACGGCACTGGTCGCTACCCTGGTCAGCACCGCTTTGTGGCGCCAGTCGGGTCAAATCCGGATCGAATCGGCAGAGCGCGAACGCCAGCAAGCCCAATGGCTTTTGACGGGGGCCACCGACTGGGCCCGGTTGATCCTGCGAGAAGACGCCCGCATCAGCGGCGACAACGCCAGCGATCATCTCTCTGAGCCCTGGGCCGTGCCGTTGCAGGAAAGCCGCATCAGCACGTTTTTATCCAGCCAGCCCAGCTTGTCCCAATACACCGCAGACAGCCCCTTGACCGATCAGGTCTG
>JBEAZY010000192.1:0-15516 GCA_041159205.1 Pseudomonadota bacterium | reverse complement strand
TACGACGCCGACCAGTTGAAATTGGCGCCCGACTGTTTTGTGGTGGGCAATGTGGTGTCCAGGGCCCGCACGCCGCAAGGCATCGCCCGCTATCCATTGATGGAGGCCATCCTCGATGCCGGTGCGGCCTACACCAGCGGCCCGCAGTGGCTGGGTGAGCACATCTTGCGCCGGCCCGGGCGGGCCAGTCATGTGCTGGCGGTGGCGGGGACCCATGGCAAAACCACCACCACCTCCATGCTGGCCTGGGTGCTGCAAGCCTGCGGCCGGGATCCGGGCTTTCTGGTGGGCGGCGTGCCACTGAATTTCGGCACCTCGGCCCGCTTGGGTGCGGCCGAGCGACAAGCCGGTGCCCCGTTTGTGATCGAAGCCGACGAGTACGACACGGCATTCTTTGACAAACGCAGCAAGTTTATGCACTACCGCCCGCGCACGGCCATTTTGAACAACCTCGAATTCGACCACGCGGACATCTTTGACGATCTGGCCGCCATCGAACGCCAATTTCATCATTGGGTGCGCACCATCCCCAGCCAGGGGCGGGTGGTGTTCAATGCCGAGCAAGAAAGTTTGAAGCGGGTGTTGCAACAGGGTTGCTGGTCGCAGGCCATGGGCTTTGGCTTACAACACGGTGAATGGCGCATCGAGGGCCCGCCGGAGGATTTCGGGGTGTGGCACCAGGGGCGCGAAGTGGCGCGCGTCGCCTGGTCTGTGGCCGGTGTGCACAACCAACTCAATGCCCTGGCGGCACTGGTGGCGGCCGACCACCTGGGCGTGCCCGTGTCAGAGGCCGCGCAGGCCCTGGCGGGTTTTGAGAACGTGCGCCGCAGACTGGAAAAAAAAGGGGTGGTGAACGGGGTGACGGTGTACGACGACTTTGCCCATCACCCCACCGCGATCCACACCACCGTGGATGGTTTGCGCCGACAAGTGGGGCAGGCTCGGATCATTGCGGTGTTTGAGCCCCGCTCGAACACCATGAAGTTGGGCACGATGAAGTCACAGTTGCCCTGGAGCCTGTCGCAAGTGGATCTGGCCATATGTCATAGCGGTGGACTCGATTGGAACGCCGCCGAGGCCCTGGCCCCCATGGGTGAGCGGGCAGTGGTGGCCCCGACGATCGACGACGCGGTGCGCGCCGTGGCTGCGGCCGCGCGCCGGGGTGACCATGTGCTGTGCATGAGCAATGGGGGCTTTGGCGGCATCCATGGCAAGATTCTGGATGCCCTGGCCTGATGCGCCTCAAAGCGACCAAGTCGCCAGGGGCGATCAGCCCCGCCTTTTTTTCACGGCCGCAGACAAGACCTCCAGGGCTTGTACCGAGTCGTCCCAGCCCAGACAGGCGTCTGTGATGCTTTGCCCGTAGGTGAGTTGGTGGATCGGGTCTTTCCCCGGGCTGAATTTTTGTGCCCCGGCCAGCAAGTGGCTTTCGATCATCACGCCAAAAATGCTGTTTGACCCCGTTGCCATCTGGGCGGCCACATCGCGCGCCACGTCCAGCTGTTTTTCGTGTTGCTTGCTGCTGTTGGCATGGCTGAAGTCAACCATCAAGCGCTCGGGCAAATCGGACGCCTTGAGGTCGGCACAAGCAGCTTGCACACTGCCCAGATCGTAATTGGGCTTTTTGCCGCCGCGCAAAATCACATGGCAGTCGGGGTTGCCCTGGGTTTGCACAATGGCGACCTGTCCATTTTTATGGACCGACAAAAAATGGTGCCCACGGGCTGCGGCCTGAATCGCGTCGGTGGCGATCTTGATGTTGCCGTCGGTGCCGTTTTTGAAGCCGATGGGGGCCGACAGGCCGGAGGCCAATTCGCGGTGGACCTGGCTTTCGGTGGTGCGCGCGCCGATCGCGCCCCAGGAAATCAGATCGCCGATGTATTGCGGGCTGATGACGTCGAGGAATTCACTGCCGGCAGGCAGGCCGAGGCGATTGATCTCGATGAGCAACTGGCGGGCCATGCGCAAGCCCTCGTCGATGCGGAAACTGCCGTCCAGGTAGGGGTCGTTGATCAGCCCCTTCCATCCGACGGTGGTGCGCGGCTTTTCAAAGTACACCCGCATCACAATTTCCAGCGTGTCCTGAAAGCGGTCGCGTTGCGCCTTCAGGCGACGACCGTATTCGATGGCGGCGGCCGGATCATGGATGGAGCAAGGGCCAATCACCACCAGCAGGCGGTCGTCTTTGCCGCGCAGAATCGACTGGATCTTCTGCCGGGTCTGGGCCACCAGGTTCTCGACGGCGGTGCCCTGGATCGGGAAGAAACGGATCAGGTGCTCGGGTGGCGGCAAAGTGGTGATGCCGACGATGCGCTGATCGTCGGTTTGGCTGGTGCGTTCCACCGCGTCGAGTTGGGCTGATTTCATCGCGAGTCCTGGTTCTATGGGGTCAAAAAAAAACCGCCGGTGGGCCGGCGGTTCGATGTGGGGGTGGGCTTGCTGCGTTCATCCCTCTCGACCGCCGTTGGGCGTGAGAAAGCTAAAAGCAAAGTAAAACCACGAAGTCTTCATGGACACCAATATAGCACAGGCCCCGGGGCCTGGGGCTCAGGCCGTCCCGCCAACGGTCAGGCCATCGATGCGCAGGGTGGGTTGCCCGACCCCCACCGGGACGCTTTGGCCCTCTTTGCCGCAGGTGCCCACGCCCGAATCGAGGGCCATGTCGTTGCCGATCAGGCTGACCCGGGTCAGGGCGTCGGGGCCATTGCCCACGATCGTGGCGCCCTTGACAGGGTATTTGATGCGGCCTTTTTCGACCCACCAGGCCTGGCTGGTGGAGAACACGAACTTGCCCGAGGTGATGTCCACCTGGCCACCGCCAAACTGGGTGGCATAGAGCCCCCGGTCCAGGCTGGCGATGAT
Source organism: Pseudomonadota bacterium (assembly GCA_041159205.1). Taxonomy (GTDB): domain Bacteria; phylum Pseudomonadota; class Gammaproteobacteria; order Burkholderiales; family Burkholderiaceae_C; genus Limnohabitans. The sequence continues at coordinate 12,654 of JBEAZY010000192.1, read as the reverse complement.
TTCTTTCGGGTCCGCGTCGCCGCCCAGCATATAGGTATTGGTCATGCGGGGCATGGGCAGGTGGGCATAACTTTCGCGACGGCCATTGCCCGTGGGCGATACACCCATCAGGCGGGCATTGAGCGAATCCTGGATGTAAGCGCGCAAGATGCCGTCTTCGATCAGCACATTCGATTGGCTGGCATGGCCTTCGTCATCGATGTTGAGCGAACCCCGGCGCTCGGCGAGGGTGCCGTCGTCGAGCACCGTCACTCCTTTGGCCGCGACCCGCTGGCCGATGCGACCGGCAAAAGCGCTGGACCCTTTGCGGTTGAAGTCGCCCTCTAGGCCGTGTCCCACGGCCTCGTGCAACAAAATGCCGGGCCAACCGGGTCCGAGCACCACCGGCATTTCGCCCGCAGGTGCGGCCCGGGCTTCGAGATTGGTCAGGGCAGATTGCACCGCCTCCTGGGCGTAGCGTCGCAAGGCTTCGTCGTCAAAGTGATCGAGGTCGACGCGCCCGCCCCCGCCGGCGGAACCCATCTCGCGCCGCCCGGCCTGTTCGACAATCACCGTCAGGCTCAAGCGCACCAGGGGCCGAACATCGGCGGCCAGGGTGCCGTCGGCGCGGGCCACCAGCACGATGTCGTGTTCGCTGGCCAAGCCCGCCATGACTTGCACCACACGGGGGTCGAGCGCGCGGGCCAATTGCTCGACCCGGTTGAGCAGGGCCACCTTGGCCGTGCTGTCCAGGCTGGCGATGGGGTCGCGTGGCGAGTACAAAGAGCGCGAAGGGGCGATGCGGCGGGCAGGCACCCTGACCTTGCCCGACTGCGACTGGGCGGCAATGCCGCGCACCGTGCGGGCGGCATCGAGCAAGGAAGCCATGGAGATGTCGTCCGAGTAAGCAAATGCGGTTTTTTCGCCGCTGACGGCGCGCACCCCCACCCCTTGGTCAATGCTGAAAGAACCGGTCTTGACCATGCCTTCTTCCAGACTCCAGCCTTCGCTGCGGGTGGTCTGGAAGTACAGGTCGGCGTCATCGACCCGATGCGCATTGATCTCGGCCAGTGCGTGCTGCAGGTGGGTGTGGTTCAGACCAAAGGGCTCGAGCAGGGCCTGTTCGGCCATGGCGAGGCGATCAAGGGTGGGTTCGCGGGAGATCATGAGCCCATTCTAGTAAGCATTTCCACGCATCGTGAAAACCCCCTGAGCAAATCAGGCCGATTGAGTCATCCTTGGGCCTGTCCTATGATGTCCGGGATGAAATTTTGAGGGAGGAGCACCGTGTACAAGAAAATTCTGCTTGCTTATAACGGCTCGGTCGCCGGGCAAAAAGCCTTGCTGGATTCGCGGGAATTGGCCGCCTGGGGCCAGGCAGAATTGCACCTGGTGGCGGTGATGCCGCTGAATCTCAACACCGTGGTGGCCGAGGGCATTGTTTATTCGGCCCAGGAAGAACAGCAACAAACCCAGGCTTACGAGCGGGTGTTGCGGGAAGGGCTGCAAAAGCTCGATGAGTTGGGCTACAAGGCCAAGGGCGAGTTGCTCAGTGGCGATGCCATTCAGGAGATTTGCGCCTGTGCCAAGCGCATTTCGGCCGACCTGATTGTGGTTGGACACCAACGCCGCACCGGTTGGATCGGGCGTTGGTGGTCAGGCTCGATCTCGAAAAGCCTGGTCGAAGAAGCCCCCTGCAGCGTGCTGGTATCGATCCTCTGACGCCTGCGGACGCCTCAGGTCAGGCTCATTCGGCGCTGGCGCCCGACTCTTTGACGACTTTGGACCATTTCACAATCTCAGAGGCCTGATAACGCGCCAACTCATCCGGGCTGGAGATGATGGGTTCCAGCCCCAGCTTTTGCAAGCGCTCTTGCACATCGGGCAATTTGAAAATGCGCACGGTTTCGGCGTGCAAGCGGTCGATCACCGGTTTGGGCGTGCCGGCCGGGGCAAACAGGGCAAACCAGGTGGTCGCTTCAAAGCCCGGCAGGGTTTCTGCCACGGTCGGGATTTCCGGCGCCGCCGGTGAGCGTTTGGCCGTGGTCACCGCAATGGCACGGATCTTTCCTTCCCTGGCCATGGGCAGGGCCGAGGGCATGTTGTCAAACATCAGCTGGATGCTGCCGCCGATCAGGTCGGGAATGGCAAATTGGCGGCCCTTGTAAGGGGCGTGCGTCATTTGGGTGCCGGTCATCGACTTGAACAGTTCGCCCGACACATGCACCGACGTGCCCACACCTGGCGAGCCGAAAGACAGCTTATTGGGGTTGGCCTTCATGTACTGAATGAGCTCGGGCACGCTCTTGACCGGCAGATCGTTGTTCACCACCAACAGGTTGGGGGCGTTGGCGATCAGGCTGATGGGGGCAAAATCGCGCGTCATGTCGTACGGCATCTTTTTGTACAAAGTGCCGTTGATCGAGTGCGTGCCCACAGTCCCCATGACGATGGTGTAGCCGTCGGGGGCCGACTTGGCGACAAAATCAGAGCCGATGTTGCCGCCTGCGCCGGGCTTGTTGTCCACCACCACCGCCTGCCCCATTTGGGCCTTCTCGCTGAATATGCGGGCCAGGGTGTCGGGCGCACCGCCCGAGGGGAAGGTGACCACCAGCCGGATCGGTTTGGCCGGGTAAGCCTGCGCGTAGGCAGCGGGCACGTGGGCGGCGGCGCATGCCGCCAAAGTCAAGGCCAGCCATGTCCGGCGGGACTGTAAAGGCAAGGGTGTGTTCACAATTCACCTCTGAAGGTATAAAAAACCGAAAGATAACCCAGGATGGGCGACTGTGGCGGGTTGAACCGTGAAAACCCCCATGCGGGCGGGGCACCCTTCAGTCGAGCGCAGCGCTCCAGCGGTCACCCCAGTCGTGGCGTTGCCGGTCGAGGTCGCGCCGTTGCCGTTTGGTCGGTCGCCCTTCGGTCATGCTGAGCGCGGGTTCGCGCGCCAGCTGGTTTTGCTCGCGCCAACCCTGCTGCGCGGCGAGACTTTCGGGGGTTTCGGCATAGAGTTGTTGCGCCACCGGGGCCGGGCCGCGTTGCTTGCTCACGCCCAATACCACCAGTTCACGCGCCGGGCCGGACTGGCGCAGGCGGATGCGGTCCCCCGCCTTGACCTCGCGCGAGGGCTTGGCCACCTGATCATTGACCCACACCCGATCGCGCTGAACCTCCTCGGCGGCCAAGGATCGGGTCTTGAAAAACCTTGCGGCCCATAGCCACTTGTCGATGCGAAGTTTGTCCATAAGCAATGTGTTGGACAATGCTAACCCATGAAAGCCGACCTCGCCAAATTGCCGCGCATGACCCGGGCCCAAGCGCCACTGACGCTGGCCATTGAGGCCCTGGACGAACACGGCCAGTCGTGCGCGCTGTCGATTCCTGCCGAACGCGCCCTGACGGTCTATGTGGACAAACAAGAATTGGTCACGCTCATGACGCTGGGCGCACACCCCGAGTGGCTGGTGCTGGGCTATTTGCGCAACCAGCGCCTGGTCGAGCGGGTCGATCAGGTCGAGTCAATCACCGTGGACTGGGATGCGGGCGATGCCGGGTCTGGCGTGGCCGCCGTCAAAACCCGAGGCCTGGCGGGCGACCTGAGCGAGCGCACCCGCACCCGCATCGTGACGACCGGCTGCGGTCAAGGCAGCATGTTTGGCTGCGCGATGGAAGATTTGGCCCAGGCCCGACTGCCCGACACCCGTTTGACCCAAACGCGGTTGTATCAGGTGCTGGCGCGCATGCGCCAGCAAGAGTCCACCTACAAAAGTGCGGGCTCGGTGCATGGCTGTGCCCTGTTTGATGGCGCCGATCTTCAGTTGTTTGTTGAAGATGTGGGCCGCCACAATGCCATCGACACCATTGCCGGCTGGCTGTGGGTTCATGACCCGGCCTCTGTGCCTGCCGATCCCCTTTTCTACACGACAGGCCGTCTGACCAGTGAAATGGTCTTGAAAGCGGCCCAGATGGGGGTGCCCCTGGTGGTCTCGCGCAGCGGCATCACCCAGATGGGTTTTGAGATGGCCCAGACCCTGGGCCTGTGCGCCGTGGGGCGCGCCGTCAACCGGCATTTTTATTGCTATACCGGACGTCACCGCTTTGTGGCCCAGCCCGATTTGGCGAACGTGCTTGCGACAGGCCAGCCATGAGCGATATCTGGCGCTCCGCCTTGCGCGACATCTGGCGCGATTTGCGCCAGACCGAACTGAAATTGCTGGCCCTCTCGGTGGTGTTGGGGGTGGCCGCCCTGAGCGCCGTGACCCTGCTGTCTGACCGCCTGCTCGCCGGCATGCAAAGAGATGCCGCCAGCCTGTTGGGGGGGGATGTGGTGGTGGTGAGCGACCAACCCCCGCCCGAGTCATTTGAACGCGAGGCCCGGGCGCTGGGATTGCGAGCAGTCACTTCGCTCAGCTTCCCCACCATGGCTCGCAACGTGCAGGGTGAGGGGCGCTTGGTGGCTTTGAAATCGGCCCAGAAAGGTTACCCTTTGAAAGGGCAGTTGGTGCTGAGCCGCCGCGCCGATTTGGCACCCGAGCCCCCGGGCGCGACCGTGCCCGGGCCGGGCGAAGTCTGGATCGAGCCCGGCTTGGCGCAGGCCCTCGATTTGAACCTGGGCGACGAAATTCAGGTGGCCCGTCTGCGGCTGCGCGTGACGGCCTGGGTGGTGACCGAGCCTGATCGGGGCGCGGGCTTCATGAACTTCGCCCCGCGCCTGTTCATGCACCCCGACGATGTGACCCGCTCAGAGTTGATTCAGCCCGCCAGCCGGGTGACCTGGCGACTGGCCCTGGCCGGGCCGGCCCCGGCAGTGGCGCGTTACGCCCGCTGGGCCACCGAACAAGCCGCTTCGAACGAAGTGCGCGGGGTCCGGGTGGAGACCCTGGAGGCAGGGCGGCCCGAGATGAAACAAACCCTGGACCGGGCCGGCCAGTTTTTGCGTTTGGTGGCTTTGTTGGCGGGTTTTCTGTGCGCGGTGGCGGTGGCCTTGTCGGCACGTGCCTTTGCCCTCAAGCGGGTGACGCATGTGGCCCTGCTCAGGGTGATGGGGCAGACGCAGGCCCAGATCGTCGCCCGCTATGCCATCGAGGCCCTGGGCATCGGTGGCTTGGCCAGCCTGCTGGGCTTGTTGCTGGGCTGGGGCTTGCAGGGCGTGCTGATCGAAGCCCTCAGCGGTTTGGTGGACACCGAATTGCCGCCGCCCAGTGGAGGGGCGTTGCTGTTTGGCTTGGGGGTGGGCATGACCCTGTTGGTGGCCTTTGGGCTGCCTCCCATTTTGCGACTGGCGCAGGTGCCCGCATTGCGCGTGATCCGTCGCGAGTGGGGGCCGACGGGTGGCGGTACCCGCATGGTTTTGGCGCTGGGCCTGGCGGGTTTTGTCGGCCTCATGTGGCAGGCCAGCCAGAACCTGCGCCTGGGGCTGATCGTGCTGGGCGGCTTCGCCGTGGCCCTGGCCGTGTTTTCGGGTCTGGCCTGGCTGGCCTTGCGCGCCTTGCGGGCCTGGGTGAATGAACAAACCGCACCGGTCTGGCTGGGCTTGGCCACACGGCAAATGGCGGCACGCCCGGGCCTGGTGATGTTGCAAGTCAGTGCCATGGCCATGGGCTGGATGGCCCTGATTTTGCTGGTTTTGCTGCGCACCGATCTGATGAACGCCTGGCAGACGGCCACCCCCGCCGATGCGCCCAATCGCTTTGTGATCAATATTCAGCCCGACCAGGGCCCGGGCTTTGAAGCCCGTTTGCGTCAGGCCGGCGTGCAACGCTACGACTGGTTTCCGATGATTCGGGGTCGCCTGGTGGGGGTGAACGGCCAGTCGGTCGGCCCCGAGCAGTATCAGGACGAGCGGGCCAAACGGTTGGTGGATCGCGAGTTCAATCTGTCGCACACGGCAGCCTTGCCAGGCCACAATCAGATTGTGGCGGGTGTCTGGACGCCGGAAGAGGCCGACGGGCTGAGCATCGAAGAAGGCATCGCCCGCACCCTGGGGCTGAAACTGGGGGATAGGCTGCGTTTTGACCTGGCCGGCCTCGTGTTGGAGGGACAGGTCACGTCGATACGGCATGTCGAATGGACCTCGATGCGCGCCAATTTCTTTGTCTTGTTCCCGCGCTCCGTCATGACCGATGTCCCGATGACCTATATGACGGCCTATCACAACCCGCCCGCACCTGGCCTGGACAAACAATTGCTGGCCCAGTACCCCAACATCACCCAAGTTGACCTGAGCGCGTCGCTGGGCCAGTTGCAGTCGGTGCTGACGCAAGTGAGCCGGGCGGTCGAGTTCCTGTTCATCTTTGCCTTGTGCAGCGGACTGGTGGTGCTGGTGGCGGTGGTGGTGCTGACGCGCGAAGAGCGCATGCGCGATCATGCCGTGCTGCGCGCCCTGGGGGCCCGCCAAGATGTTTTGACCAAACTTCAATCGGCTGAGTTGCTGGGCACGGGGGCTCTGGCCGGGACGCTGGCGGCCGCCATGGCCCTGGGCGTGGCCTGGTTGCTGGCCCGCGAAGTGTTTGATTTCACCTGGCACTTGCCCTATTGGGTGCTGCCCGTGGGCGCAGCCTTGGGGGCTGGCGTCGCCGGGGCGGTGGGTTGGTTCACGCTGCGCGCGGTGCTGCGCCAGAGCGTGACCCAGACCTTGCGACAATCGGAATCATGACGAACCCTGGCAGTGCATTTGAATGGGTCGGGGGTGAAGACGTGGTGCGCGCCCTGGTGGACCGGTTTTACGATCTGATGGACCTCGAGCCGGCTTATGCCGAGCTGCGGGCGGTGCACGGCAGCGACCTTGACTCGGCGCGGCAAAAGCTGTTTTGGTTTTTGTGCGGCTGGATGGGCGGCCCCCAGCATTACACCGAACGCTATGGCCACCCCAGGCTACGCATGCGGCACATGCCTTTTGCCATCGGCGTGCGCGAGCGCGATCAATGGCTGGCTTGCATGCGGCAGGCCATGAGCGATGTGCAACTTGACCCGGTGTTGACCGAACGGCTGGACCAGGCGTTTTTTCAGACCGCCGACTGGATGCGCAACAAAAACACCCCTTGAGCCGCTCAGGGCTCTGATTTGAGCCCTTTGGGCAGCGGAAACTTCATGGTTTCCTGCACCCCGTCAAGGTTGCGCACCGAGATGGCCCCCATCTCGCGCAAGCGGGCGATCACGCCTTGCACCAGAATATCGGGCGCCGATGCGCCGGCCGTCAGGCCGATGCGGCGCGCGCCTTGCAGCCACTCGGGCTTTAACTCAGAGGCATCGTCAATCAGGTGACTGGGCACACCCAGTTGCAGGGACACATCGCGCAAGCGGTTGCTGTTAGAGCTGGTGGGGCTGCCGACCACGATCACCACATCGACTTGTGTGCTGAGCAGCTTGACCGCGTCCTGGCGATTTTGCGTGGCGTAGCAAATGTCTTGCTGCTTGGGTCGACGCACATTCGGGAAGCGGGCCAGGATCGCCGCCGTGATTTCGGCGGCATCGTCAACGCTCAGGGTGGTTTGCGTCACCACGGCCAATTTGTCGGTTTGAGCGGGGCTGATTTTGTACACATCTTCGACCGATTCGACCAGATGGATGCCGCTGCTGAGTTGACCCATGGTGCCCTCCACCTCGGGGTGCCCTTTGTGGCCGACCATCACGAACTCGTAACCTTCCTTGTGCAACTTGGCGACTTCGACGTGGACCTTGGTCACCAGTGGACAGGTGGCATCAAACACCCGAAAACCCCGCGCATGGGCCTCGGCCTCGACCGCCTTGGGCACGCCGTGGGCGCTGAAGACCAGGGTCGCATTGGGCGGCACGTCGGAGAGTTCTTCAATAAAAATGGCCCCGCGCTGGCGCAGGTGATCGACCACATGGGTGTTGTGGACGATCTCATGGCGGACGTAAATGGGGGCCCCGAATTTGTCGAGCGCGCGCTCGACGATCTCGATGGCCCGGTCGACCCCGGCACAAAAGCCCCGGGGCTCGGCCAGCAAAATTTCATCGAACATGACGCTCCTTCACAACACGCCGATCAGGCTGACTTCGAACACCACGGGCTGGTCGGCCAGCGGGTGGTTGAAGTCAAACAATATCCGCTCTGCGTCCACCTGGCGCACCGCGCCCGCCATAGACCCCTGGCCATCGGGGGCAGGGAACTGAACCACCTCGCCGACCTGATAGCTCTCGTCGGGGTCGCCGAACTCGGCCAACAGGCGGCGGCTGACCCATTGCAACAAATCGGGGTGGCGCTGGCCAAAAGCCTCGCCCGCCGGCCATTCGTACACGGCCTTTTGCCCCTCTTGCATGCCCAACAGGCGCTGCTCGATGGCCGGTGACAGCTCGCTGGCCCCCAAAGTCAAGGTGGCGGGTGGCCCCGAGAAGGTGTTGATGATGTCACCTTGTGGGCCGGACAAGCGATAGTGCAGGGTCAGGAAAGATCCGGCCTGGACGGTGGGGGGTGGATTCATGGACATGCTTGAAATAAAGACTCGGGGCCTATTGTAGGAAGGATAGTGGTGCACAGTCACCGTGCATGTCAACATCCGCACGCCCCCCCGGGGGCGGGGTCTGTGGTTATGCTATGCCACATGACCAGCGCCCTCATGCATCAATTGCCCACCGCCATGCGCCCGCGCGAGAAACTGCTCTCGCTGGGCCCGGCGGCGCTGAGCAATGCCGAGTTGCTGGCCATTTTGCTGCGCACGGGCCTGCCCGGCTGGGGGGTGTTGCAAATGGCCGAAGACCTGCTTGACCGATTTGGCGGCCTCAGCGGCTTGCTGGGCGCACCCGGCCAGCAACTGCGCGCCGTCAAAGGGCTGGGCGGCCAGGCCAAACGCGCCGAGCTGGGCGCGGTCCTAGAGCTGGCCCGGCGGGCCATGGGCGAGCAACTGCAGGCCCGGGAAGCCATGAGCCAACCCGGTCTGGTGCAAGACTATGTGCAGCTGCATTTGGGCCAGTTGGGGCATGAAGTGTTCGGGGTGCTGTTCCTTGACGCCCAGCATCGATTGATTCGATTTGCCGAAATGTTTCGGGGCACCCTGACTCAAACCAGTGTTTATCCGCGCGAAGTGGTGCGTCTGGCCCTCGATTGCGGGGCCAGCGCGGTGGTGTTGGCGCACAACCATCCCTCGGGTCAGGTGCAACCCTCGCGCGCCGATCAATTGCTCACCCAGACCCTGCGCGACGCCCTGGCGCTGATCGATGTGCGGGTGCTGGATCATGTCATCGTCGGCCCGGGGCAGTCGATGTCCATGGCCCAAAAGGGTTGGTTGTGAAGGCGCGCTCGCTGCAAGACCTGACGGCCCTGAAAAAGGCCATGGCCGAGCGCGAGGCGGCGCAACTGGCCGAACGCGCGCGTCGCCAAGAGGCTGAGCGCCAGGCCCGAGCCGAACGTGAATTATTTGCCAGCACGGTGGGGCCGGTGCGGCCCCTGCAAGGCCAGCCACGGGTGACGCTGCAGGCGCCCCCGCCCGCCCCCAGGGCGATGCAAAAGCAACTTGACGATGAAGCCGTGTTGCGCGAGAGCCTCAGCGACGAATTCGATGTCTCGACCCTGCTCGATGTCGATGACCAGATGAGCTACCGCGCCAAAGGCATAGGCACCGACGTGACCCGCAAACTGCGCCGGGGCGAGTGGTCCATACAGGGGCAAATCGATTTGCATGGCTTGCGCAGCGAAGAAGCCCGCGAGGCGTTGGCCCAATTCATGCGCGATGCCGTGCGCCAGGGCTGGCGTTGCCTGCGCATCGTGCACGGCAAGGGGCTGGGCTCGCCGGGCCGGGAACCGGTCTTGAAGGCCAAGGTGCAACGCTGGCTGGTGCAAAAGTCAGAGGTGCTGGCTTTTGTCCAGGCCAAGCCCGCCGAGGGCGGGGCCGGGGCCATGCTGGTGCTGTTGCGCTGAAACCCGCGGTCAAGTTCTACAATGGCGGCATGTTAGACATCAATATGCTGCGGCGCGAGCTGGACCTAGTGGTCGCCAAGCTGCAAACCCGCAAAAATCCCCAGCCCTACTTGGATGTGGCGACTTTCACCGCCCTCGAGTCCGAGCGCAAGACCCTGCAAAGCCACACCGAGAGCCTGCAGGCACAGCGCAATGCCTTGTCCAAGCAAATTGGCCAGCTCAAAGGCAAAGGCCAAGATGCCCAAGCGGTCATGGACGAAGTGGCCCGCATCAAAACCGAACTGGACGACTCGGCCACCCGGCTGGAGGTCTTGCAGTCGCAAATGCAGGCCATGTTGTTGTCGGTGCCCAATCTGCCCCAAGAGGGCGTGCCGGTAGGCGCCGACGAGCACGGCAACCTCGAGTTACGCCGCTGGAGCCCTGAGGGCACCGAGCCCCGGGCCTTGGGCTTCACGCCCAAAGACCATGTCGATTTGGGCCTGCCGCTGGGGCTCGATTTCGACACGGGGGCCTTGCTGGCCGGGGCCCGATTCACGGTCATGAAGGGCCCCATTGCGCGTTTGCACCGTGCGCTGGCGGCCTTCATGCTCGATGTCCAGACCCTGGAACATGGCTACACCGAGTGCTATGTGCCCTATGTGGTCAACGCCGAAACCTTGCAAGGCACGGGGCAGCTGCCCAAATTTGAAGAAGACCTTTTTGCCGCCAAAAAAGGCGGCCAAGAGGGTGAGGTGGCCGAAGCCAGCCAGGCGCTGTACCTGATTCCAACCAGCGAAGTGCCGCTGACCAATTTTGTGCGGGGCCAGATTCTGGCCGAATCAGACCTGCCCCTGCGGCTGACCGCCCACACCCCCTGTTTCCGCTCTGAGGCGGGCAGCCATGGCCGCGACACCCGGGGCATGATCCGCCAGCATCAGTTCGACAAAGTCGAGATGGTGCAGATCGTCCACCCCGAGCGCAGCAACGAGGCCCTGGAAGAAATGACCCGCCATGCGGAACACATTTTGCAAAAGCTGGGTCTGCCTTATCGGGTGATGGCCCTGTGCACCGGCGACATGGGCTTTGGCGCGGCCCGCACGCATGACCTGGAGGTTTGGCTGCCCGCGCAAAACACTTACCGGGAAATCAGCTCTGTCTCTAACTGCGAAGCCTTCCAGGCCCGTCGCCTGCAAGCCCGCTTCAAGAGCGCGCAGGGCCGCAACGAATGGGTCCACACCCTGAATGGATCGGGTTTGGCGGTGGGCCGCACCCTGGTGGCTGTACTCGAGAATTACCAGCAGGCGGATGGCAGCATTGTGGTTCCAGATGTATTGCGCCCCTATATGGGTGGTGTGTCGGTGTTGAAACCTTAGGAGCAAGCGATGAAATCGATCAAACCGGGTCTGTACCGCGCAGTGGCGCTGGCCACCGTATTTCTGGCGGCTTGCAGCTCGACCCCGCTGACCACCAGTGAGGTGGCCGGCGACAAGTCTGTCTTGAGCTCTGAAGGCGGGCCGGCCACACCGATCCCGCCCGGCTCGGTGCTGAAGGGCAATCAGTCGCTGATTCTGGGGCAAGGCGACCAGTGGGTTGGCCGCATGGTGCTGGACATCGGCCGCGATGCCGAAATAGCCTACAAGTTCTTTTACGAGGTCTACCCCACCCGGGGCTGGAACCTGATCACGGCGGTGCGCGGCGAAGTCAGCCTGCTGGTGTTCACCAACGCCGAGCGCAGCTTGAGTGTGGAAGTGCGTGGCGGCTATTTCTGGGGCGGTGGCACGGTGGTGGTGACGGCCACACCGAACCGGGCGGCAGGCGCCAGCCCCGCCATGGGCACGCCATTGCCCGCCCGTCGGCCCTGAAGCGGGTGGCCTGTGAGCGGCCTGTTAGAATAGTCAGTTCGACACCAGGAGAGATGGCAGAGTGGTCGAATGCGCCGGACTCGAAATCCGGTATACGTTTTTTGACGTATCGAGGGTTCGAATCCCTCTCTCTCCGCCAGAACAAGTCCTGCTGACTCGCTCAGTTGGGTTGTCAGGCGCTCAGAGCCCCGCACCACGCGGGGCTTTTTGCTATGGGCTCCTGACTGACCCCATGGCCACTCACCCCCTTAAACCGTCTCAAACCGCGTTTCGTCTCAGGACCTCCTGACTTTTTGGGCGTGGTACGGCGGGAGGGGATCGGCGAAAAATCGGGCTTTTGGAGCCGTACCGTTTGAACAAGTCCAAGGTGAACCCTTCCCTCCCATGCTAGTCATCGCCTGCAATGTCGGGTTTGGGAACCTCCGGTGCCTCGGGTAAAAGGTCAAGAAGCTCCAAGAGCGTCTCTACTTCGAAGTCGATCGAAGTGTCGCCTTGCTCGATCCACCAGCCAGCCCCCATGCCGCCAAAGCTACCCCAGTAGGTTTCCTGCCATTCGTAGACTTTGGCGTCGCCAATCCAGAGCTCACAGTACTGGACGACTTCGGTGTAGGAGTTGGGGTCTGTGATGAATTCAGGCTCGTCAAGGTTCGTCTCGACCTTTAGCTCAATGCCCTGTTCTTTTAGCTGCTGGATTCTTTCGGGCAGTTGATCGTCTAACTCGCTGTCGGCAAGATCGCAAAGTTCTTTGAAAATCTGAGAAAGATTGGTGGAAGTCATTTAATTAACTTTTCAAAGAAAAACTGAAGTGATCTTTCGGTCAAACCTTTTTTCTGAAATGAGAAAAATCTCAAATCTTGCCGCCCACCCCTTTGAACTTTTCTACAAAAGCCGCTAACTTTTGAAACACGCTCTGCTTTTTGGTCAGGTATTGCGGATTCAATGGACTCATCTTGGGTAAAA
>JBEAZY010000191.1:0-9209 GCA_041159205.1 Pseudomonadota bacterium | reverse complement strand
GCCGTTGATGTAATGGGTGGCCACGGCATTGAAGTGCGGGTTGCAAGACCCACTCACATGGATCATGGCCGGCACATTCCAGCGCACCAATTGCTCGTACAAGGGATACCACCAGTCTTTGTCCCAAAGAGGCGGATCGACCCAACGCCCCCCGGTGGGGTCGGGATTGAGGTTAAAGCCCACAAACCCCAGCTCCTCCACACCCCTGCGCATTTCATCAAATACCGCCTGGCGGGGTGGCACACCTGCCGCCTGCGGCAATTGCCCCACACCGACAAAATGCGAGGGGAACATTCGGCATACGCGCGCCACCAAATCGTTGCAATAACGCGCCCAAACGACATTGGTGGCCTCGTTACCGCGATGGTGGTCCATGCCCACCGCCTTGGGTGAAAACAAGGTCAGGTCAACGCCACGCGACTTCATCCGGGCCAGTTGATTGGGTTCTATGCCCGCACGAATTTCTTCGTCGCTGACCTCGGGTGTCTCGGACAATACCCGGCCATCTTGCGCAAACTGCGCCATCTGCCGTTCACGAAATTCAGAGACCTGGGGCGGGGTGGTGGTGAAATGCCCGTGAATATCGATGACCATGGCGCTCAACTGGAAAAATCAACTTTGACTTTGGCCAGAAATTCTTTCATATAAACCGATTCGTTTTGCAACTTGGCGGCGAACTCCTGACGCGACCCGGACAAAGGCTCAAGTCCATTGGCTCGCAGCTTATTCACAATGGCGCTTTGCTCAAGTTGGCGGCGCAAAGCCTGATGCAATTCTTGCGCCACCGATGCCGGGGTGCCCGGCGGGGCAAACACCCCGTTGCCCGTGGGGACCGTTTCGCCTTTGAGCACATGCGCCAGGGAAGGCAAGCCCGGCAGGCTGGGGATGGGCGTGGCCGGCACCGTCGCCACCCATTGCAGTTTGCCCGCAGCCACCATGGGCGAACCCACCGGCAAGGTGGTGATGACCGCATCCAGGTGGCCACCGGCGGCATCGGCCATCATCGGGGGCCCTCCCTTGTAGGGCACCAAGGTCATGTTCAGGTCGGCGCTCTTTTGCAGCAACAACACTGCCAGGTGATGGGGGGCCCCGATGCCTGCGATGCCAATGCGAAAGTCGGGCCCTTTATCGCGGGCCTGCTTCATGAATTGATCGAGGGTCTTGATGCCCGTAGGCGAGGTGACCGCGAGCATCAAAATCATATCGGCCAACCCGATCACAGGCACCAAATCGCGCAGCGGGTCGCCCCCTTTGATCGCGAGTTGCGGCACATGCGGATTCATTGTGATTTGCAAATTGCCGAACATGCCAAGCAGGCCCGACTCCGGTGCGGCCTTGAGCACCGCATCGACCGCGATATTGCCCGCGGCACCCGGCCGGTTTTCCACCACCACATTGGCCCCCAGGGCGGCGCCCAGACCGTCGGTGGTGGTGCGGGTGATGAAGTCTGCCACTCCGCCCACGGGGTAGCCGACCATGAATTTGAGGGTGCGACCGGCCATTGACTGAGCAACGACCCAGGAAGACCAAGACGCACCCGCCAGCCCGGCCGTGGCCCGAAGCAAACTTCTTCTTCGCATCACACTCGCTCCTATCAGGATTGTTATTTTGCTCAATCATGTTAATCTTGCGTTGGCGCAGGTGCAAATCGCCCTGGCGACAGGCTTTACACCACAGGAGCAACGCATGATCGATTTCGTCAATCGGTTTTACCCGGCTCGGTACACGGCTTTTATGCTGGTGTTGCTGTTGTTCATCGTCAACAGCCTCTGGAGCCTGCTCACGGGGCAAGGATGGACGAGTCTATTCATTTGGGCGGCCTTGCTGGCCTTGGGCATCCATGATGTGCGTCAAAATCACCATGCCATCTTGCGCAACTACCCCATCATCGGGCATATGCGATTCATGCTGGAATACATCCGGCCGGAAATCAGACAGTATTTCATTGAAAGCGAAACCGAATCGGCCCCTTTTTCCAGAGCCCAGCGCTCGCTGGTTTACTCACGCGCCAAAGGCCAGTCAGACAAACGCCCTTTCGGCACCCAGAAAGATGTGCAAGCCACCGGCTATGAATGGTTGACGCACTCGATGAACCCCACCCAAATCGCCAGCGCCGACTTTCGGGTGATGGTGGGCACATCCGCTTGCTCAAAGCCCTATGCCATCAGCCTGTTCAATGTCTCTGCCATGAGCTTTGGCGCCCTCAGTGCCAATGCCGTCTTGGCTTTGAACCAGGGCGCGCTGCTTGGGGGGTTTGCGCATGACACCGGGGAAGGATCGATCTCAAGACACCACCGAGTCCACGGCGGCGACCTGATCTGGGAAATCGGTTCGGGCTACTTTGGATGCCGTCACGACGACGGCACCTTTAGCGAAGAGAAGTTCCAGGCCCAAGCGGTCGACCCGCAAGTCAAGATGATCGAGGTCAAGCTCAGCCAAGGGGCCAAACCCGGCCATGGCGGGGTGTTGCTGGGGCCCAAGGTGACCCCCGAAATCGCTGAAGCGAGGGGCGTGCCGGTGGGGGTTGATTGCGTGTCACCCGCCACACACAGCAGTTTTGACAACCCCGAGGGCTTGCTGCGTTTTGTGCAGCGCCTGCGCGAATTGTCGGGTGGCAAACCAACCGGGTTCAAGCTGTGCGTGGGTCATCCTTGGGAATGGTTTGCCATCGCCAAAGCCATGCAGAGCACCGGGATCGTGCCCGACTTCATCGTGATCGACGGGTCAGAGGGTGGCACGGGCGCGGCCCCGCTGGAATTTTCTGACCACATGGGCATGCCCATGGCCGAGGGGTTGCGCCTGGTCCACAACACTCTGGTGGGACTGAATCTGCGCCAGCAAATCAAGTTGGGGGCCAGTGGCAAGATCGTCAGCGCCTTTGACATCGCCCGCACGCTGGCATTGGGGGCCGACTGGTGCAATAGCGCACGCGGGTTCATGTTTGCATTGGGCTGCATCCAGGCCCAGACCTGCCACAGCGGGCATTGCCCGACCGGGGTGACGACGCAAGATGCCGTGCGACAGCAAGCACTGGTGGTGCCCGACAAAGCACAACGGGTCAAGAATTTCCATCACCACACACTCGATGCCCTGAAAGAATTGCTGGAAGCGAGCGGGGTCAATGCCCCCGGCGAAGTCAGTTTGCGCCACATCATGCGCCGCATCAGCGCCACCGAAAGCCGGCCCTTGTCAGACCTCTATGCTTCGGTCGTGCCAGGCAGCCTGATCGATGCCCGTCCACTGGATCTGGCCGTTGGCGGCCCCATCTTTGAGCGCCACTGGGCCGTCGCCAACCCGACCAGCTGGGCCCCCTTGCACTGACAGAGGCGATGGGGGCGACAGAGCGCCCCGCGATCAAGGGAAGTCCTGCCTTGACACCCATCACAGCAGTCCGGATGATCGCTGCAGCCACCAAGCAATGTGCTTGAGCATCCACACAGGAGCTGACCCCATGACCCGAACCTGCCTCTCTCGCCTGACCACAGGCTGCACCGCTTTAGCGATATCGGCTTTGACGGCTTGCGCCACCGCCCCGCATGCCGGTGTAGACTGGAAAACGCTTTACGACAAAGGCAGCAACCTCAACGACTGGACCTTGTTGGGTGACGCCAACTGGCGCATCCAGGACGAGGCCATCACGGCCGATTTTTTGCGCGGCACAGCGGCCAGCTTTCTGGTCTCCAAGTCCTCCTATACCGACTTTCAGATCCGCGCCGAATTCTGGGCCGACAGCCAGACCAACAGCGGCATTTTTATCAGGTGCTCAGACCCCAAGGCCATCGGTGCCGACAAATGTTACGAAGTCAACATATGGGACACCCGACCCGATCCGAGCTACGGCACCGGGGCCATCGTCGATGTGGCCAAAGTTTCGCCCATGCCCAAGGCGGGGGGCCGCTGGAACGTGATGGAAATCATCGCCCAAGGTGACTTGCTGACGGTCAAACTCAATGGGGAAGTGACCGTCAATGTGCGCGACAAGAAGTGGGGCAAAGGTCATATCGCCCTGCAATACGGCTCGGGCGTGGTGAAGTTCAGGCAATTGCTGATCAAGCCGCTCTGAGCGCTTGTCCCAACAATAGGGTCCAAATTTCAGAGGGCAATGCTTGCTCATCGCCCCGCCAGGCCACGATCTGATCCGGGCGAATCAGAACCAGTGGTGCCCCATACAAACCGAGCAAATCGGGCTGATCTGGCTCGACCACGGTCAAATGCAGACCACGCCGGGTGGCCTGCGACTGCCAGTCGGCGACTGCCAAGGGCAGCGACTGCAATACCAGCAAAGTCCAGTCGCGGCCAAAGGTGTCAAACAAAGATCGTCCATCGCTGAGCCAGGCGTGCGGGGGACGTCCACCGGGTTTGGCGCAGGGCACGTAAACATTGGCCTGGTCCGGTGGTATGGGCGCACCGTCATCGAACAACACCGGGCTGCCGTCATAGCGCCCCCCGAAGGTGACACCAGGAATATTGAATTCAAGTCGGACATGGGCATTGAAATGCACACCGGCCTGTTGGCGCAAGGCGCGCCCTTCAGGCGTGTCTTCCTCCAACATCGGCGTGGCCGGAAACAGGCCGACCGAATCGGCAAAATGCCGTGCGTAGCCAGTATTGCGCCGGGCCAGCGGTTTGCGCTCGATGGCATAGCTCTCCAACAAAGCGGGGCCCGCCTGACCGCTCAGGGTCGCGGCCAATTTCCAACCCAAATTCACGGCGTCCTCGACCCCGGTGTTGTAACCCAAACCACCGGTGGGTGTGAACAGGTGCGCGGCATCCCCGATCAGGAACACACGCCCTTGACTCAGGCGCTGCGCCACCAGGGCATGCCCGGCGGTCCAGGTCTGCATACTCAAAATCTGTACTGGCATGTCGCAGCCCAAGGCTTGACGCAAGACCTGTCGGGCTTCGGTCTCGCCCCACCCTTCAGCGTCTTCGCCCTCATGCAAAGACGCATGAAAAGCAAACTCGCTCACCCCATCGACCGAAGCCAACAGAGCGCGTCGCTCGGCGTTCACGGTCACATACATCCAGGCCCGTGGGTGCGGCATGCGGGCATAAAACTCGGGCAGGCGCACATAGACGGCAAACATCTGCCCGCCCATATAGGCCCGTTTCATCCCGGTAGCCCCCTCATAGCCGATGCCCAATTGATGGCGCACAAAGCTGCGCGGGCCATCGGCCCCCACCAAATACCGGGCCCGCACCTGAAACTCGGGCCCACGGCCATCGGCAGGCCGGATGCGGGCATGGATGTATTCGCCCCGTTCTTCGAACGCGCTCAGGGTATGCCCATATCGAATGTCGTTACCGGGCCATTTTTCCGCATGGCGACGCAGCACGGGCTCGACGTATTTTTGTGACACCCGATGCGGCAACTCAGCCGCGCTCCAAGAGTCGCCCATGGTGCGGATTCGGGTCACCGCCTGTTGGGCCGTGGGCAAACTCAGACGCGCCAGTTCATGGTGGGTCAAACGGGTGAAATAGGCGATGTCAGTGGGGTGATCGGCGGGCAGGCCCAAGGCGCGGATCTCATGCGCAAACCCCAAGCGCCGGAAATGCTCCATGGTTCGGGCCTGGGTGGCGTTGGCTTGCGGGTTGAATGCCGTCGAGGGTTTGGCATCGACCAGCAGGCAGCGCACCCCCCTGGGACCCAACTCGTTAGCCAACATCAACCCGCTGGGGCCACCGCCCACGATGAGCACTTCTGTTTCGATAGGGGAATGGTCGTTCATGGGACTTATCTGGGGTCAAACCGCAAGCGATCGAGTGTATCCTTTGCCCCAAGTCCGCACAGGGCCTGCACACTGCGGCAAAATGTGATCGGTCGAACAACAAGCAGACTTGGCGAACCCTGAGTCTGAATTCATTTGAAAATTGGACCCAAAGATGGACAATACAATGGAGCAGCAGTGGCGCGTCCGCCAACTGGTCGAAAACTGGGCCGTATGGCGCGATGCGGGTCTATGGGACCGTTTCCGCACGGTCTGGCACGATGATGGCGTCATGATGGCCACCTGGTTTCAGGGACCTTACGAAGAATTCATCCGCGTCACCATCGAAGGCTGGAACAAGGGCGTGAGCATTCTGCATTTTTTGGGTGGCTCGTCGATTGAAGTTCACGAGCACCGTGCCATCGCCCAGACCAAAATGACCATCTCGCAACGCGGGCTGGTCGATGGCGTGATGTGCGATGTGGTCTGTACCGGCCGCTTCTATGACTTTTTCGAACAGCGTCAGGGCCGCTGGGGCTTGGTGCACCGTCAACCCATCTATGAAAAAGACCGCATAGACCCCATAGACCCGGCCGCCAAGCTGCAGCTTGATGCCCAGGCCCTGGCCCGGTTCCCCGAGGGCTATCGACATTTGGCCTACATCCAAACCCGAATCGGCTATCAAGTCAAAATGGATATGCCGCAACTCAAAGGCCCGATCGTTGAAGACCTGTATCGACGTGGCGCCAACTGGCTGGCCGGGCTGGCCCTCGAACGCTGATTTACACGGAGTCACCATGCGCAACCTGAACCAACACAACATCACAGAGGCCGTCCTGGCCAGTTTTGCCCAAACCCCCGACCCCAGGCTGAAGGAAATCATCACCAGCCTCATCAAGCATCTGCACGATTTCGCCCGCGATGTGAAATTGACCGAAGAGGAATGGTTCAAAGGCATTCAATACCTCACAGCCACCGGCCACAAATGCACCGGCACGCGACAGGAATTCATTTTGTTGTCCGATGTGTTGGGCCTCTCGATGCTGACCATCGCCATGAATCAGGACAAACCCGCCGGGTGCACCGAAGCCACCGTGTTTGGGCCTTTTTTCCTGGAGGAAGCGCCACGTTATGAATTGGGCGCCGATGTCTCAAACGGCGCCAAAGGTGCGCCTTGCTGGGTCGAAGGCCGCATTCTGGGCCTGGGGGGTGAACCGATTCCACATGCCACCATCAATGTCTGGCAAGCCGACGATGACGGTCTCTATGATGTGCAGTATGAAGACCTGGGCCACTCGCAGGCACGCGGCATCCTGAAGTCCGATGCCGAAGGGCGCTACTGCTTCAAGACCATCGTGGCCGAACCTTACCCCATCCCCACCGATGGTCCGGTGGGCGTGTTGCTCAACGCGACCAAACGTCACCCGTGGCGGCCAGCCCACCTGCACTTCATGGTCGAAGCTCCGGGCTATCAACGGCTGATCACCCATGTCTTCCGCGACAAAGACGGTTACCTCGACTCGGACGCCGTGTTTGGCGTGCGCCAGTCGCTGATTGCCGACTGGGTGCAGCAAGCCGACGGCAGCTACCGCATGGACTACGACTTCATCCTGCCCAAAGTCGGCGTGAAATAAAGCCACCGGATGCCCTCCGACTGGATCTATACCGATCCCCTCTTTTACCTGGCAGCCATTCCGGCCATTTTGCTGATTGGCATCAGTAAAAGCGGCTTCGGATCGGGTTTTGGCGGACTGGCCGTCCCCCTGATCGCCCTGACCGTGACTGTGCCGGAAGCGGCAGCGGTGCTCATGCCACTTTTGTTCGTGCTCGATTTGTTGGCCTTACGGGCTTACCGTGAAGCCTATGACCGATCGCTGCTCAAGCGACTGCTGCCTTGGTCGATATTGGGCGTGCTGATCGGTTTTTTACTTTTCAAGTACCTCAACTCGCATTGGGTTGAGGGAGTGGTGGGCGTGTTCGCACTGGCTTTCGTAGCGCAACGGCTCTTATTCCCGCCCAGCCCGCAAGGCGTGATGCTGCCCGGATGGATCGGTGCCACCCTGACCACCATGTCGGGCTTCACCAGTTTCATCGCCCACGCGGGCGGGCCCCCGCTGAATGCCTATGTGTTGCCCATGAGACTGCCGCCCTTGACCTATGCCGCCACCATGGCGGTGCTTTTTTTCTGGGTCAACCTCTCCAAATGGGTGCCTTATGCATATCTGGGCTTGTTCGACATACGCGGGTTTTTCACCGCGCTGATCCTCATGCCCTTCACCCCCATCGGTATTTGGATGGGTGTACGGATGGCCCGGAGCATGTCCCCCCAATTGTTTTATGCTTGCATTCAAGTCGGGATGACGCTGACGGGATGTAAACTGATTTTTGATGGCTTTATACGGGGGGGCTGAAATGCGCGTCTTCAATACCTTGCAAGAATTGGCTGCTTTGGCTGGCCAAGAACTGGCCACCAGCGATTGGATAGAAATCAGCCAGGAGCGGATCAACCAATTTGCCCGGGCCACGGGCGATCATCAATGGATACACGTGGACCCGGAACGCGCCCAAGCGGGGCCCTTTGGCAGCACCATCGCGCATGGTTTCCTGACCCTGTCGCTCATGCCCAGCTTTTTTGACTCAGCCATGCAGGTGAAAGAAACCCGAATGGGCATCAATTACGGCGTCAACAAAGTGCGTTTCACCTCACCCGTGCCGGTCGGCTCACGACTGCGGGCGCGCATTGCGCTGAAATCGGCCGACCCGATAGAACCCGAAGGCTTTCAGATGGTCTATGCTGTCACAGTTGAGCGCGAGGGCAGTGACAAACCGGTTTGTGTGGCCGAAACCATCGCCCGACGCTACGCCTGAAATAATTGGGGTCAGACCCCAATTATTAAAATAATTGGGGTCTGACCCCAATTATTTTTTTCTAAGTAACTCTATCCGCTTCCCGACATCCCCCCATGGCTGAGCCTGTGGTGCATAACGTGCCCGTGTGTAGCGCACGATATCGGCGATCTGGGCGTCGGTCAGGCTGTCTTTGAACGCAGGCATGAAACCCACCTCTCGGGTGGGTGGGTGTTGCAGTCCCTCGAGGATGGTGCGGATCAGGTTGTCAGGGGTGGCCGCCCGCACTTGTGAATTCAATGCCAAGGGGGTGTTGACCCCAAGCAATGGCGCCCCCTCACCGTCATGGTGGCAGGCCCCACAACTGCCCTGAAACTGTCGCTGCGCCGCATCGGGCAAGGGCGCGTGCAGGGCTGCCTCCCGCACCGCCTCTTGCGCCAGCCGCTGGCTGGTGGCCGGATCGATGGTGCTGCTGACAGGGTTGAGCGAAGCCAGATAGGCCGCCATGTCGCGCAGCACCTCGTCGGGCACATCCCCCAATTGCCGCACGATCTGCGCCATCGGGCCGCCGGCTGCGGCATGCCAGGGGCTGTGCCCGTGTCGCAGGTAGCTGAAAAAAGCCGCCTCGGTCCAAGGCACCGCCGAACGATTCAG
>JBEAZY010000190.1:0-22114 GCA_041159205.1 Pseudomonadota bacterium | reverse complement strand
AAAAATTCACATTGACATCTTTGGCGATCGGCCTGCTGGGCGCGACCGCTTTGGGTGGTGCGCACGCCCAAGAAGTAGGGCGCGTCATCTCCAGCACCCCCATGTTCCAGCAGGTGGCCGTCCCCCGCCAGGTGTGCAGCAACCAACCTGTGGTGCAACAGCCTCAGAAGTCAGGGGCAGGTGCCCTGATGGGCGCCATCGCCGGAGGCGCAGTGGGCAACCAAATGGGCAAGGGCTCTGGGAACGCGGCCGCCACCGCCATAGGCCTGTTTGGTGGTGCAATTCTGGGTGACAAAATCGAAGGTGCCTCGGCCCCCGAAGTGCGAAATGTTCAAACCTGTACCAATCAGGTGTTTTACGAAAACCGCACCACCGGCTACAACGTGGTCTATGAGTTCAACGGCAAGCAGTACACCGTCGTGATGCCCAGCGACCCTGGCCCCACCGTGCGCTTGCAAGTGACCCCCATGCCCATGGCCCCCTCCATGGCAGCCCCTGCCAGCATGCCCATGGGCAACCCGATTCCGGTGCCGCCTCCCGGCTCGGCCCCGCAGTCCTGATCCGCGCCGCCTGGCTCCCGCTGCGGCAAGCAAACCGCCCCAGAGCCTGATGGCCCTGGGGTTTTTTCTTGCCCCAGGGTCTACAATGTCGGGTTGTTTGAACCCTGGATTTCTCCACCATGAACACCCTTGTGACCGGCGTCAGTGTCAAAACCCAAGCCAATGTGTATTTTGATGGCAAATGCGTCAGCCATAGCCTGACCCGCGCCGATGGCACCAGCTTGTCGGTGGGCGTGATTTTGCCTGCCACCCTCACCTTCAACACCGGTGCGGCCGAAATCATGGAATGCGTGGCCGGTTGGTGCGAATACAAGCTGGCGGGCAGCGATCAATGGGTGCGCTCATCTGCTGGCGAAAAATTCTCCATCCCGGCCCACTCGTCTTTTGAAATTCGCGTGACCGAGCCCTACCACTACATCTGCCACTTCGGCTGAACCCAAACTTTGTTCGCGACATGAGCACCATCCTGCAACATCTGCCCAAAGGGCAAAAAGTCGGCATCGCCTTCTCCGGCGGGCTGGACACCTCGGCCGCCCTTTTGTGGATGAAGAAAAAAGGCGCGCACCCCTACGCTTACACCGCCAACCTGGGCCAGCCGGACGAGTCGGATTACGAAGAGATTCCGCGCAAGGCGATGGCTTACGGTGCCGAAAAAGCCCGACTGGTTGATTGCCGCACCCAATTGGCCCACGAGGGCATTGCCGCCATTCAGTGCAACGCCTTTCACATCAGCACCGGTGGCATCACCTATTTCAACACCACCCCCCTGGGCCGGGCAGTCACCGGGACCATGCTGGTGGCCGCCATGAAAGAGGACGAAGTTCACATCTGGGGCGACGGCTCCACTTTCAAGGGCAACGACATCGAGCGCTTTTACCGCTACGGGCTGTTGACCAACCCCTCGCTCAAAATCTACAAACCCTGGCTGGATCAGCAATTCATCGACGAGTTGGGTGGCCGCAAGGAGATGAGTGAATTTCTGATCGCCAACGGCTTTGATTACAAAATGTCGGTGGAAAAAGCCTACAGCACCGACAGCAATATGCTGGGCGCCACGCACGAAGCCAAAGACCTGGAGCTGCTAAGTAGCGGGATACGCATTGTCAACCCCATCATGGGCGTGCCGTTTTGGCGTGCCGATTGCGCCGTGAAAGCGCAAGAAGTCTCGGTGCGCTTTGAAGAAGGAATGCCCGTGGCCTTGAACGGTGTTGAGTACGCCGATCCGGTCGAGCTGTTTTTAAAGGCCAATGAAATCGGCGGCCGACATGGTCTGGGCATGAGCGACCAGATTGAGAACCGCATCATCGAAGCCAAGAGCCGCGGCATTTACGAAGCACCCGGCATGGCGCTGCTACACATCGCCTACGAGCGGCTGGTGACCGGCATTCACAACGAAGACACCATCGAGCAATACCGCATCAACGGCATCAAACTGGGGCGCTTGCTGTATCAGGGCCGCTGGTTCGACCCGCAAGCCATCATGCTGCGCGAGACGGCCCAGCGTTGGGTGGCACGTGCCATCACCGGCGAAGTCACGCTGGAGCTGCGCCGAGGCAACGACTACAGCATCTTGAACACCGAAAGCCCCAACCTGACTTATGCGCCCGAGCGCCTGTCGATGGAAAAGGTGGAAGACGCCCCGTTCTCGCCACTGGACCGCATCGGCCAACTGACCATGCGCAATCTGGATATCACCGACACACGCGGCAAGCTGGGCGTCTATACCCAGTCGGGCCTGCTGTCCATGGGCTTGGGTGATGGGCCCAAAATCCTGAAGTTCGACGGCAGCAAATAAGCCCCAGGGTTGGCGCAGACAGGCCTCAGGCCATGAACGAAGGCAGCCAAAGGCTGATGCCGGGGAACACGACCAGCAAAACCAGCACCCCGACCATGATCGCCACAAAAGGCCAGCAACCGTTGAAAATTTGGCTCAGCCGCACGCCGGGGATGAGCGCATTGAGCACAAACAGATTCATGCCTACAGGGGGCGAAATCAGACCGATCTGGACGATCATGACGATCAGCACCCCGAACCAAATCGGATCGAAACCCAGCGAGGTCACGATGGGGAAAAACAGCGGTATGGTCAACAACACCATGGTCAGCTCTTCCATCACGGTGCCCAGCAGAATGTAGATCACCATCATGGCCATGACGATCAGGGTCGGTGGCCAGCCCAGACTCACAATCCAATCGCGCAAGTCGTTGGGCATGGTGGTGAAATTCACAAAGTTGGCAAAAATGCTGGCTGCGATCAGCAAGGTGAACAACATCCCGGTGGTGCGCGCCGATTCAACCAGCACCTGAAACAAGATACGGGCATTCAGGCGCCCCCGCAACAAGGCAAACAAAAAAGCGCCAAAGGCACCGAAACCGGCTCCCTCGGTGGCAGTGAAGAGCCCGCCATATATGCCGCCCAGCACCACCACGACCAGCAATAGAACCCCCCAGATGCCCCTCAGGGCACGCCAGCGGTCGGCCCAACTCATGCGCTCACCCGCAGGGGCGTGCTCGGGATCGCGTGAGGTGACCCACACAATGCCTACCATCAGACATGCCATGGTCAGCAATCCCGGCAACACCCCGGCGGCAAAGAGCTTGCCGATGTGCGTCTCTGTGATGATGCCGTAAATCACCATGATGGTCGAAGGCGGGATCATGATGCCCAGGGTGCCCCCCGCCGCCATCACCCCGGTGGAGAGTTCGTCGCTGTAGCCCAGCTTTTTCATTGAGGGGTAGGCAACCCGGCTCATGGTCGCGGCGGTCGCGATGGAAGAGCCACAAATCGCCCCGAAACCGGCACAGGCCAGCACGGTGGCGTGCGCCAAACCGCCACGCACATGGCCTATGAAAGCATAAGCAGCCTGAAACAGCTCATGGGCCAGCCCCGCCCGGGCCACGAAGTTGCCCATCAAAATGAAGAGGGGAATCACCGACAAGGTGTAGGCAAAGCCCGTCTCGTAGACCACTTGGGAGACATTGGCAAAAGCCGCTTGCCAGCCAATCAGCCAGCCGACGCCGACAAAGCCCACCAGACCCATGGCAAAGGCGAGTGGCACGCGCAACAACGCCATCAGGAAAATGGCGGCAAATCCCAATAAAGATGCGGTCACAGGGCCACCCCTTCGCCTTCGCTCAGTGCCTGTGGCGGTTTGACCATCAGAACCAGGTGCAACAAGCCGGTCAGGCCGCACATGGCCGACATGATCTGGATGAAAGGGGCCTTGGCAATCTTGAGCTGGGCCGTGGTCTCATGCTGAGCCGAGATATCTGCCCCCAGTCGCCACATCAGAAACGCCAGGCCCAACATCATGGCGGCACAAAGCAGATGGACCAAGGCGTTTTGAACCGACTTGAACCAGGCGGGCCAAATCCCGTCGAGCGAATCGAAGACCACATGTTCCCCGCGCTTGGAGACGAGTGGCATGGCCGAAAAAATCACCACCACCATCAACAGTTCGGTCAATTCCAAAGAGCCGGTGATGGAGTTGTCCAAGATTTTGCGGGCTCCGACGTCAAAAAAAGTCAAAGTCATGATGGCAAACAACGCCACCGCGCCCATCAGGCCGCAAAACCCATCCAAGAATTTGTTCAGCATGTTAGATATCCAGAGTCAGCGCCCATTCTACGGGGCGACCCGGCACCCACGCTGGCCCGTCACCCGCCAGGGTGACGCCGCCTTTCATCCCACCGCTGTCACTTTTCCTGGCGGGCAATTTCGGCGCGGAACTCAGCCAGCACCTTGGACGCATCCTTCAGTCCCTTGGCCTGAGCATCGGCCACCCATTTGGACTCCAGGCCTGAGGTGCGCGCTTTCACATCGTTGACAAATTTGACATCCGCCTTGCTGACCTGAACGTTATTGGCCTGCATCAGCGCCAAGGCACGGCGGTCGACCTTGTCCCAGCCACGGCCAAAAATCCGGGCCGCAAACTCACCCGAGATGGCATCCACCGCCTTCTTGTCCTCTGGACTCAACTTGTCGTACTTGGCCGGGTTCATCATGAACACAAAACTGGTGTTGTACAGACCACCGGGGAAGGTGGTGGCATGCCGGATGATTTTGTCAATCTTGAAAGACTCGGTCGACTCGGCAGGAAACAAAGTGCCGTCCATCACGCCCCCCGAGAGCAACTCGTAAGAGTCAGGGGCCGGCTTGAGGGTCACGTTCATGCCCAGCGTCTTGGAGATTTCATTCACCATACCGCCGCCCACCCGAAATTTCAGGCCCTGCAAATCATCGACCTGGGCAATGGTTTTTTTGGTGTTGAAAATAATCCCGGGGCCGTGAGTGAAATAGCTCAAGACCTTGACGCCTTGGTGCTCTTCGGCGAACTGCGGGTACTTGCTGGCCACCTTGTTGAAGGCCACTGATATCGGCTCGGCGTTGTTGCCCAAAAAGGGCATTTCGGCCATTTGGGTGTACAGGAAACGACCGGGTGTGTAACCATGAACGGTGAACGACAAATCCAGCAGGCCGTTTTTCACGGCATCTAGCGTACCGGGCGCTGCCACCGGGGCACGCGGGAGGATATTGCACTTGACCCGCCCGGAGGTGTTTTTCTCGAGCGTGTCACACCACTCTTTCTGGGCCAGCGACAGGGTGTGCGTGGGTCCCACCCAACTCGAGGTGGTGAGCACGGTTTGTGCCTGAGCCAAGGACAGGCCGGCTCCGGCCAGGATCAATGTGAGAGAACGCTTCATGAAGTCTCCAAGTCATGTCAATACCTCGACCAGTCTAAGCGGCGATGTCTGCGGCCTCACTCATGACTTACCCGAATTGCCCGACCGACCGGTTGGACGGATTTTGGTCAGATCTCCGTAGGGTCAGGGCGATTACACTTGCAGAACCTGTCAAAAAAGCACGTTCGTTCGCAAACGGAGAAAGGCTTACAATTGACGTTTACGTAAACGTCAAGCAAGGCCTCAGCCATGTTGTGGCGTTTGACGTGCAAGGCCAGATTTTTTTCATTCACAATCATTTGGAGTGCTCCCATGAAGGTACTGGTACCTGTCAAACGTGTGGTCGATTACAACGTCAAAGTGCGCGTCAAGTCAGACCAAACAGGCGTCGACATCGCCAATGTGAAGATGAGCATGAACCCTTTTGACGAGATCGCCGTTGAGGAAGCCGTGCGCCTGAAAGAGAAAGGGGTGGCCACCGAAGTCATCGCCATCTCATGTGGTGTGGCCCAATGCCAGGAGACCTTGCGCACCGCCATGGCGATTGGTGCGGATCGCGCGATTTTGATCGAATCTGCCGAAGAGTTGCAGCCCTTGTCCGTGGCCAAACTGATCAAGGCCGTCATGGACAAAGAACAGGCTCAACTGGTGATTCTGGGCAAACAAGCCATCGATGACGATTGCAACCAGACCGGCCAGATGCTGGCCGCACTGGCCGACCTGCCGCAAGCCACTTTTGCGTCGAAGGTCGAAGTCGCCAACGGCAAGGCACAGGTGACGCGCGAGGTCGATGGGGGCCTCGAGACGCTCTCCATCAGCCTGCCCGCCATCGTCACCACCGACCTGCGCCTGAATGAACCGCGTTACGTGACCCTGCCCAACATCATGAAGGCCAAGAAAAAACAACTCGACACATACAAACCTGAGGATCTGGGGGTCGATGTCTCCCCGCGCATCAAAACGCTCAAGGTCACTGAGCCACCCAAGCGCAGTGCCGGCATCAAAGTGCCCGATGTCGACACCTTGGTGAACAAGCTGAAAAACGAAGCCAAAGTGCTGGGCTGAAATCTAAGACTCACGGAGAACACACATGACCGCTCTCGTCATCGCAGAACACGATCACGCCAGCCTGAAAGGCGCCACCCTCAACACCATCACCGCCGCCCTGGGCTGTGGGGGTGATGTGCATGTGCTGGTGGCCGGCCACAACGCCGCCGCCGCCGCCAGCGCTGCCGCCCAGATCGCTGGTGTCAGCAAAGTACTGCACGCCGACAGTGACTCGCTGGCCCATGGGCTGGCCGAAAACGTTGCCGCCCAGGTGCTGGCCATTGCATCCAACTACACACACATCCTGTTCCCGGCCACGGCCAGCGGCAAAAATGTCGCCCCGCGCGTCGCTGCGAAGTTGGATGTGGCCCAGATCAGCGACATCACCCAGGTGCTGTCTGCCGATACTTTTGAACGCCCGATTTATGCGGGCAACGCCATCGCGACGGTGCAAAGCACCGATGGCATCAAGGTCATCACGGTGCGCACCACTGGCTTTGATGCCGCCCCCACGGGTGGTTCGGCCAGCGTCGAGGCGCTTGCTGCCGTGTCTGACAGTGGCAAGAGCCAATACGTGGGCAGCGAAATCGCCAAAAGTGATCGCCCGGAATTGACAGCCGCCAAAATCATCGTCTCGGGCGGGCGTGCTTTGGGCAGCTCGGAGAAATTCAACGAAGTGATGACCCCGCTGGCCGACAAGCTGGGGGCTGCCCTTGGCGCCAGCCGGGCCGCAGTCGACGCGGGCTATGCCCCGAACGATTGGCAGGTGGGTCAAACCGGCAAGATCGTCGCCCCCCAACTGTATGTGGCCTGCGGCATCAGCGGCGCCATCCAGCACCTGGCTGGCATGAAGGACAGCAAGGTCATCGTGGCCATCAACAAAGACCCTGAAGCTCCGATCTTCAGCGTGGCCGACTATGGCCTGGAAGCCGATCTTTTTGCTGCCGTGCCCGAGTTGGTCGGCAAACTCTAAGGAGACCTGGTCATGAGCTACACCGCCCCCGTCAAAGACATGCTGTTCAACTTGCAGCACCTGGCCGATATGGCACAGATCGCGCAAATTCCCGGTTATGAAGACGCCAACCTCGAGACCGCTCAGGCGGTTTTGGAAGAGTGCGCCCGCTTCAATCAGGAAGTGGTTGCCCCACTCAACTGGGAAGGCGACAAAAACCCCTCGGCCTGGAAAGACGGCGCGGTGACCACCACACCGGGGTTCAAACAAGCCTATCAGCAGTACCGCGAGGGTGGATGGCAGGGCTTGCAGCACCCGGCCGATTTTGGCGGTCAGGGCTTGCCCAAGTCCATCGGTGCGCTGTGTGGCGAAATCCTCAATTCGGCCAACCTCAGTTTCGCCCTGTGCCCCTTGCTCACTGACGGGGCCATAGAAGCACTATTGACCGCGGGCAGCGATGAGCTCAAAGCCACCTATCTTGAAAAGTTGATCAGCGGCGAGTGGAGCGGCACCATGAACCTCACCGAGCCGCAAGCCGGTTCGGATTTGTCCATGGTGCGCTCGCGCGCCGAACCGCAGCCCGACGGCACCTACAAGATTTTTGGCACCAAAATCTTCATCACTTACGGTGAGCACGACATGGCACAAAACATCGTGCATCTGGTGCTGGCCCGAGTGGCCGGAGCCCCCGAGGGCGTCAAAGGCATTAGCCTGTTTGTGGTGCCCAAGTTCCTTGTCAATACCGACGGCAGCCTGGGCCAGCGCAACGATGTGCACTGCGTGAGCATCGAACACAAAATGGGCATCAAGGCCAGCCCCACCGCCGTGCTTCAATACGGGGATCATGGTGGTGCCGTGGGCTACCTGGTCGGTCAAGAAAACCGGGGCCTGGAGTACATGTTCATCATGATGAACGCAGCCCGCTTTGCAGTGGGCGTGCAGGGCATCTCGGTTTCGGAGCGGGCTTATCAGAAAGCCGCTCAGTACGCCCGTGATCGTGTGCAATCGCGGCCGGTGGACGGGTCGATCAAAGCCTCCGCCCCCATCATTCACCACCCCGACGTGCGCCGCATGCTGATGACCATGCGAGCCGTCACCCAGGGCTGCCGCGCCATGGCGACCGTGGCCGCGGCCGCTCATGACGCCGCCCATGCCCACCCGGATGCGCAAGTGCGCAAGCAGAATCAGGCCTTCTACGAGTTCATGGTGCCTTTGGTCAAAGGCTATAGCACCGAAATGAGCCTGGAGGTCACCTCGCTCGGGGTGCAAATCCACGGTGGCATGGGCTTCATCGAAGAGACCGGCGCCGCACAGCACTACCGCGACGCCAAAATCCTGACCATTTACGAAGGCACCACCGCCATTCAGGCCAATGACCTCGTGGGCCGGAAAACCTCTCGCGATGGTGGCGGCACGGCCAAAGCGATTGCCGCCCAGATCGAGAAAACCGAGGTCGCCTTGCGCGCCAACGGCAGCGCCGATGCCGTGGCCTTTGCCAAGCGACTGACCGCTGCGCGCGTGGCCTTTTTGGATGTGGTGGACTACATCGTGGCCCAATTGGCGCAAAACCCGAATGCGGCCTACGCCGGCAGCGTGCCCTACCTGATGCTGAGCGGCAACCTGATGGCTGGCTGGCAAATGGGTCGGGCCCTGTTGGTCGCCCAAGAGCAACTGAGCGCCGGGCAGGACACTGAGTTCATGCAGGCCAAAATCGCCACCAGCCGCTTCTACGCCGACCATCTGCTGGCTCGTGTGCCGGGCTTGAGAGACGGCATTGTCGAGGGTGCAGACAGCGTGACTGCCATGGCCCTTGAAGCGTTCTGAGCCAAATCGGCGACCACAAGAAATCACCAGGAGACCCCATGTCACGCATGCCAGAGGTTTTGCAAAAGCAGCCTTTCAAGGTGATCGGTTCGCCACTGTTCATCATCAGCAACCCCAAACTGGTGATTGCCCAGTGCGTCAATGGCGTCATGGGTTCCATGCCTGCGCTCAACGCGCGCCCGGCCTCGCAACTCGATGAGTGGCTGGCAGAAATCACTGAAGCACTGGAGGCGCATGACCGGGCACACCCTGACCGCCCCGCCGCGCCTTTTGCCATCAACCAGATCGTGCACAAAAGCAATGACCGGTTGGAACACGACATGGAGATGTGCGTCAAGTACAAAGTGCCGGTCATCATCACCTCATTGGGCGCCCGAGAGGACATCAACGCGGCCGCCCACAGCTACGGTGGCGTGGTCTTGCATGACATCATCAACAACCGCTTTGCCCGCAAAGCGATTGAGAAGGGCGCAGACGGCCTGATTGCCGTGGCCGCGGGTGCCGGAGGACACGCCGGGGTCAAAAGCCCTTTCGCCCTGGTGCAGGAGATCCGTGAGTGGTTTGACGGCCCCGTGGCCCTGAGCGGTGCCATTGCCACCGGCGACGCAATTCTGGCCGCACATGCCATGGGAGCTGATTTTGCGTACATTGGCTCGGCCTTTATTGCCACCGAAGAAGCCCGCGCCGTCGACGCTTACAAGCAATGCATCGTGGACAGCAATTCCGACGATATTGTTTACAGCAATCTGTTTACCGGGGTTCATGGCAACTACCTGGCCCCTTCGATCCGCAACGCCGGGCTAGATCCCGAACACCTGCCCGAGAGCGATCCCAGCAAAATGAACTTCGGCAGCGACCGCAAAGCCTGGAAAGACATCTGGGGTTGTGGTCAGGGCATCGGGGCAGTCAAATCGGTGCTTCCTGCCGCCGAACTCATCGCCCGACTGCGGCGCGAATACGTCGCTGCGCGTACGCGCTTGCTGGCCGCCTGAGACCCCATGTTGTCCACACCACCCTTGCAATTTGGCGCAGTTGAGGTATGGCTAGGATCGCAATCTGGCAAATACCCGGACGGGAACCAGGTGCTGGTGCGAGGCAAAGAGCTCTGTGTGGCCTTTGACACGCCGGTGGCTTCCCGCCAACGCACTGAATTGCTGGCCGAGGTCGACTTGGTGCTGTTGGGGCATGTGCACGAAGATCACATGGCGGCCCTGGACCTGCTCGGCCATGCCGCGGTGCAGGTGCATCGTCTTGATCTGCAAGCCGCTCAATCCTGGGATGGGCTGAAAAATCACTACGGCTATGACGAAAAAACGCTCGCTGCCGTGCGGGCCATGATCGAAACCGATTTCAATTACCATGCCCGCCCCGACGCCCTGCCCTATGACGATGGACAAATCTGGCAACTCGGTGGTGGCGTGCGCATCAGCGCCCATCATTTGCCGGGTCATACCGCCGGTCATTGCGCGCTGGTGGTCGACAACGAGGGCTTGGCCTTTATCGGTGACATCGACTTGAGCGGCTTTGGTCCTTACTACGGCGACGCCACCTCCAGCCTGCCCCATTTCCGGCAAACCCTGAAATTGGTGGCCGAACTCGACGCCCGGGTTTGGGTCACCTCACACCACAAAGCCGTCATCTCCGACCGGGCGCAATTTGAACGCGATCTGTCTCGCTTCGCGTCCCGTTTGGACGAGCGCAACGAGCGCCTGCTGCAACGCCTGGGTGAACGCCCGCAAAACCTGGATGAATTGGCCGATGCCGGTTTTCTCTACCCGCCTGGCCACGGCGCGCCCTGGACCGCCAGCGCAGAACGGCGCACGCTGTTGCAGCACTTCGATGAACTCATGGCCCAGGGGGTCGTGCGGTTTGAAGGCGGGGTTTACGCTTTGGCTTAAAAGCCCGCATTCGATATGATGCAGGAATGAGCAAAACTGGTTTCTATACCCACAGCGACTGCCTGCGCCACGACATGGGTCGTGGCCATCCAGAATGCCCCGAACGCCTGTCGGCTATCCGTGACCGCTTGCTGGTCACCGGGGTCGATCAAGGCTTGCTTGAACGAGAGGCCCCCTTGGCCGACACCGATGATTTGTTGCTGGCCCACGCGCCCGGTTTGATCGAAGCCGTGCATGATCTCAACCGGGAAGTGCAAGACGATATCGCCCGGGGCGGTCGAGGTTTGGCCCACATTGACCCGGACACCGCGCTCAACGGCCACAGCCTCAATGCCGCCTTGCGCTGTGTGGGGGCGGCACTGGCCGCCACCGACGCCGTGCTGGCTGGCGAACTCGACAACGCCTTTTGCGCCGTGCGACCCCCTGGCCATCACGCCACTAGGGCACGATCCATGGGTTTTTGCATTTTCAATACCCTGGCGATCGCGGTGCGCCACGCCCTTGAGCGACATGGACTGAATCGTGTGGCCGTGATTGATTTTGATGTGCACCACGGCAACGGCACCGAAGACATCCTGGCCAACGACCATCGCGTCTTGATGTGCAGCACTTTTCAGCACCCCTTCTATCCTTATTGCGGCACTGAAGATGTGCCTGAGAATATGGTGAATGTGCCGGTGCCTGCTTACACCGCAGGCACCGAGATCCGCCAATTGATGGCCCGTCACTGGTTCCCTGCCCTGGAAGAATTCCAGCCCGAAATGATCTTCATCAGCGCGGGCTTTGACGCCCACCGAGAAGATGACTTGGGTCAGTTGGGCATGACCGAAGCCGATTACCGCTGGATCACCGAGCAGTTGATGGACCTGGCCGGTCGCCATGCCCAAGGGCGCATTGTGTCCTGCCTGGAAGGTGGTTACAACCTCAGCGCCTTGGCCCGGAGTGTCGAAGCCCATGTGCGTGCCCTGTCCGGCCTCTGACCCGGGCCCCACCCAACCATGCTCAATTTTGAACGCCTCTTGACCCACCTGGGCACCTCCGATGCCTGGCTGGAAGGCCTGGTCATGCTGGCCTTATTGACGCTCGCATACGCCTTGGTGTCATGGCTGGGTCGGCACGCCAGTCCCGGTTCGGTCTTGCTGGGTCAGCGACCCATGTCGGGACTGCTGTTCCCATTGCTGGCACTGGCAGGCGCTTACGCCTGTGAGGCCGCCTGGGCCAGCCATCACAGCCAGGTGTCGGTGTTCAAAATCGCCATCCCTGTGCTGATGTCGCTGGCCATCGTCCGGCTGATGGCCCGTGTCCTGAGGGCGGTTTTCCCGCGCTCGGCGCTGTCTCAGGGCATAGAGCGCACCGTATCGTGGCTGGCCTGGCTGGCGGCGGTGTTGTGGATTCTGGGTGTTCTGCCCTGGGTACTGAATGAACTTGAATCCATACGCATCAGCTTTGGCAAAACCAAGCTCGATTTGCGCACCTTGCTCGAAGGTGCCCTGTCCTCGGTATTGGTGCTGGTGCTGGCGCTTTGGACTTCGGCCACCATAGAACAAAAAGTATTGACGCATGCCATGGACGACCTCTCCATGCGCAAGGTGGCGGCCAATGCACTGCGTGCCCTGCTGCTCATGCTGGGGCTCTTGTTCTCCTTGTCAGCCGTTGGGGTCGATTTGACCGCGCTGTCGGTGTTGGGCGGGGCCTTGGGGGTGGGGCTGGGCTTTGGTCTGCAAAAGCTGGCAGCCAACTATGTCAGCGGCTTTGTGATTTTGCTGGAGCGTTCGCTGCGCATCGGCGATCTTGTCAAAGTCGATGGCTTTGAGGGGCAGGTTAAAGACATCAAAACCCGCTACACCCTCATTCGTGCGCCCAATGGCCGCGAGTCGGTGGTGCCCAATGAAACCCTGATCGCCCAACGGGTCGAGAATTTGTCTTTGCAAGACTCCAATGTATTGCTGACCAGTCAGGTGACTGTGGGCTACAACGCGGACCCCCGCCAGGTGCAAGCCATGCTCATCCGGGCCGCTGCCTCCTGCCCTCGCATCCTGAGTCATCCGGAACCCACGGCCTTGTTGGTGAATTTGGCCGCCGACGGCATGGAGTTCCAGGTGGGTTACTGGATCAACGACCCCGACAACGGCCAGAACAATGCCCGCTCTGCGGTCAATATGGCCTTGCTCGAGGCCTTGCGCCAGGCCGGTATAGAAATCCCCTACCCTCAGCGTGAGGTTCGCTTGCGCCGTGATGCAGACGAGAACGCCGACCGTGGAGCACCCCGGACATGATGAGCATGAGGGTGTGGGTGGTGGCCTTGGTTCATGCCGCACGCTGTGCGATGTGGGTCACGGCCTGCACCCTGGCAGGATTGGCATGGTCGGCCACGCAGAAATCGAAAACACCCGCAGCGCCCACTTGGGGAGACACCCCCCAAGTCCAGGCTCTGGCGCAATCGCTGGCCCAGGAATTTGAACTGCCCCCGGCATGGGTACGCAAGCACATCGCTGCGGCGCATCCTTTGCCCCAGGTGCGCCAACTGGTGCTGCCGCCTGCCACCCCCGGCCTAAAAAACTGGTCTGCCTACCGGGCCCGTTTTATTGAACCGCGCCGCATTCAAGCCGGTGTCAAGTTCTGGCAACAACATGCCGCCGCCTTGAGGCGGGCCGAACAACGTTTCGGCGTGCCCGCCGAGATGGTGGTGGGCATCATCGGGGTTGAAACGCTTTATGGACAGCACCAGGGGCGTTTTCCTGTGCTGGATGTGCTCACCACACTCAGTCTCGATTTTCCCAGCGAGCACCCCCGGGCCCCGCAGCGGCAGGCTTTTTTTCGCACAGAGCTGGGATTCTTTTTAAAGCAGGTTCGACAGGGGGCCTCGATCCACCGCAAGGGCAGTTTTGCCGGTGCCATGGGATGGGCTCAATTCATGCCATCGAGTTGGGCCCGACACGCCATCGATTTTGACGGCGACGGACGCATCGACCTGAGCCTCAGCCCGGTGGATGCCATAGGCTCAGTCGCCAATTACTTTGTCCACCACGGCTGGAAAAGTGGCATGCCGACGCATTTTCAGGTCGACGTCAGTGGCCCACAGATTGATCTGGCCACCTTGACCGCCCCCGACATCGTGCCCACTTTTAGCGCAGCGCGCATGACTGAACTGGGCGCACGACTCGATGCAGCCGGACAGGCCTTCGATGATTTGCTGGCATTGGTCGAACTGCAAAACGCTGACCAGCCCCCCAGCCATGTGGCTGGCACCCCGAACTTTTACGCGGTGACCCGCTACAACCAGAGCAGCTATTACGCCTTGGCGGTGATCGAGTTGGGGCAAGCGGTCAAAGCCGCCATGCCGGCCACAGCAAGCGCACCAGCAACTGCTTTGAGCAGCGAACTGGCTCAAAAACTGAAGTCCAAGCGCCACGTGCTGTTGATGCGCCACGCCTATGCACCCGGGGTCGGCGATCCGCCAGGATATACGCTGGAGCGATGCGACACCCAGCGTACCCTGAATGATGAGGGCAAGGCGCAAGCCACACGCATCGGCCATTGGTTGCGCGGGCAAGGGCTGACACAGGCCCGTGTGCTGAGCAGCGTTTGGTGTCGATGCCAGCAAACCGCCGAAAGGCTGGGGCTGGGGCCGGTTCAAATCGCACCTGCCCTCGCCTCATTTTTTGACCAGCCTGAGCAAGCCCCGGCCCAGCAACGGGCGCTGCAACAACTCATTGCCCAAAGCCTTTCCGTGCCCGATGCGCAGCCGCTGGTTCTGGTGACACATCACGTCAATATCAGGGCATTCATGGGCCGCGACATCGGATCGGGCGACATGGTGCTGGCACAGGTCAATGAGCAAGGTCAACTCATCGATTACCAAATCTACCCCAGCCCATGAAATACATCGCGCCGGCACGAACGCTCAGGCAAAACCTGTATTGCGCCATGATGGTGTGCAGTGCCCTGATCTGGAGTCAAAACGCCATGGCCATTGAAGAGCCCGCCTACGAGGTATTGCGCAGCGATGCGCCTTTCGAAATTCGCCGCTACCCCGCCCTGTTAGTGGCAGAGACGGTTGTGGAAGGCGATATGGACCAGGCCTCAAACCAGGGCTTTCGACGCATCGCCGATTTCATTTTTGGCAACAACCAACTGCCCGGCACCGGACAAGCCAGTCGCATCGCCATGACCGCACCAGTCACGGTC
Organism: Pseudomonadota bacterium; assembly: GCA_041159205.1. Classification (GTDB taxonomy): domain Bacteria; phylum Pseudomonadota; class Gammaproteobacteria; order Burkholderiales; family Burkholderiaceae_C; genus Limnohabitans. The sequence goes on along the minus strand of JBEAZY010000190.1, from coordinate 6,962 downwards.
GAGCCTCAATCGGGTCGCATCGCCATGACTGCACCCGTGACCGTCGAACCCGACTCGCCGGATGCGAACATGGCGCAGGCCACACGCTGGCGCATCCATTTCGTCATGCCTCGCTTATACACGCTGGACACCCTCCCCAGACCCCGCAATGCGGATGTGCAAGTGCGCGAAATCCCGCCCAGATACATGGTCGTGCACCGCTATTCGTGGCTGAATACGGCTTCGCGTGTACAGCAAAAAACCGATGAAACCCTGGCTTGGGCACAAAGGCAGTCGCTCAATGTGATTGGCGTGCCCCAATTGGCACGCTACGACCCGCCCATCATGCCCCCCATGTTCAGGCGCAACGAAATCCATCTCGAAATCGAAAAACCCTGAGCCCAGGGTTAACCCCGAAAATTGGGGTCAGACCCCAATTTCTGCTCAACCCTTGAAGAGGGCCTGATGTTGCTCACGCAGCAGGTTCTTTTGAACTTTGCCCATGGTGTTGCGTGGCAATTCGTCGACCACAAAGCAACGTTTGGGGATCTTGAAGTTGGCCAGGCGCGCCTTCAGTCTGGCGATGAGGTCATCTGCCTCCAGACGGGCGCCGGGCTTAGGCGTCACGACGGCCACACCCACCTCCCCAAAATCGGGGTGCGGCACACCCACCACAGCGCTTTCGGCCACCCCCGGCATCTCATTGATGAATCCTTCGATTTCGGCAGGGTAGACGTTGTAGCCACCGCTGATGATGAGGTCTTTGGATCGCCCCACGATGGTGACATAGCCCCGGGCGTCTATCTTGCCGACATCGCCGGTTTTGAAAAACCCGTCGGCAGTGAACTCTTCGGCGGTTTTCTCAGGCATGCGCCAGTAGCCTCCGAACACATTCGGGCCCTGGACCTCAATACCACCGATTTCATCGACAGCGCAATCCTTGCCCTGGTCATCGCGAACGCGCAAGCTGACGCCAGGCAACGGAAAGCCTACGGTGCCGCCCCGGCGCTCGGACTGCTGCCCATGGCGCGCATCCGCGCGGTAGGGGTTGGAGGTCAGCATGATGGTTTCACTCATGCCATATCGCTCGAGGATGGTGTGGCCGGTGCGCTGTTGCCACTCTTGGAAAGTCTCGATGAGCAGCGGGGCCGAGCCTGCGATGAACAAGCGCATCTTGCCGACCGCAGCGCGGGTCAGCCCGGGTTCAGCCAGCATGCGCACGTACAAAGTGGGCACTCCCATGAATACCGAAGCGCGTGTCATGTCGGCAATCGCTCGCTTGGGGTCAAATTTGGCGTGCCATAACATCTTGCTGCCATTGAGGATGGCACCATGGATGGCCACAAACAGGCCATGCACATGAAAGATGGGCAAGGCATGGATCAACACATCTCCCGGCACCCAACCCCAATATTCTTTCAGTATGGCCGCGTTGGAGAGTAAATTGCCATGGCTGAGCATGGCCCCCTTGCTTCGACCTGTGGTGCCACTGGTGTACAAAATGGCAGCCAGATCGTCTGGGTGTCGTTGTGCCGGCAAATGGCGATCGCTTTGCGCCGCCGCGCGATCAAGCAATGAGCCGGTCCGGTCATCATTGAGGGTGAACACATGCCGGGTGCCCGCCTTGAAAGCGATCTGACTCACCCAGCCGTGGTTCTTTCCAGAGCACACCACCACGGCAGGTTCGGCGTTACCTATGAAATACTCAATTTCAGCGCTTTGATAGGCGGTGTTGAGAGGCAAAAACACATGGCCCGCGCGCAAGGTGGCCAAATAAAGGATGAGTGCCTCGACCGATTTTTCAACCTGTACCGCCACCCGTGATTGGGCGGGAATCTCCAGACCATCGAGCAGATTGGCCACCATGGCGCTGGCGCGATCCAGATCGCGCCAGCTGTAGTGCAGGCCATGATCGGTCTCTACAGCGATTTGGTCCAGGTCAGCAGGAAAGGCGGCGCGCAAGGCGCTGAATATATTTTGATTGCTCATGAGATAAAAATTTGCATCAGTCCAGCTTGGCGCCCGAGGCTTTGACCACGGCGGCCCAGCGTTTTACCTCTGCACCAATGAAATCTCCAAAAGCCGAGCTGGTGATTTGGGGAAACTCTGCGCCGTTGGCTGCCCATGCGGTTTTGATTTCGGTCATGTCACGCGATTTTCGGATCACGTCAATGAACTCGGCCTGGATGTTGGCGGGCGTGCCTTTGGGCACCCACATGCCATACCAGGTGCTGACGTTGTAATCTTTCATGCCCAACTCCCCAGCGCAGGGAATGTCAGGGAAAGACGGGTTGCGTTGCTGGCCGGCGACCATGATGGGTTTGATGCGCCCGGCCCGTATATGCTGGGCTGACGAACCCAAGCCATCGAACATCATGTCCACATTCCCCGCGATCAGATCCTGCAAGGCCGGACCGGTACCCCGATAAGGAATGTGGGTGATGAAGGTCTGAGTCTGCAATTTGAACAATTCTCCCGCCATATGATGCGCGGTGCCGCTGCCCGCACTGCCGTAATTGAATCGGCCCGGGCTCTTTTTGATCAACTCCAGAAACTCTTTCAGGCTGTTGGCAGCAATGTTCTTGGGGTTCACCACCAACACATAAGGCACAGTGGCCATCAGGGCCAGTGGCACAAAATCACGCTCAATGTCGTAATCGAGTTTGGGGTACATCGAGGGAGCAATCGTGTGATGCACGGCACCCATAAAGCAGTGATAGCCATCGGCAGGCAATTTGGCCGCGACCGAAGCGCCCAGGGTGCCGCCGGCACCGCCGCGATAGTCCAGGATCAGGTTTTTACCGGTGAACTTGTTGAAGGCCAGCGTGAATGGGCGGGCGAATGCATCGGTGCCGCCTCCTGCCGGGAAAGGCACCACACAAGTCACAGGCTTGGTCGGCCAAGCCGATTGGGCCATGGCGGGCCAGGCACAGGCGCTGCCCACACCCAGTGCCAATACACTTCGTCGACGCAAATTCGGGTTCATATCGGTCTCCTTCTTGCGATGGGGACTGAGACTCAGACCCCGCCCCCTGCAAAAAACCGGGGGTCACGCTATTTTGCCTGCTCGCCTTTGGACACGCCAGCACCCGGGGAATGCGAGCCATGGGCCCTGCCCGTCAGAAAAAGGCCATAGATCACCATGGGCAGGCACAGCCACTGCCCCATGCTCAGGCCCATGGACAGCAAGCCAAGGAAGACATCGGGTTCGCGGAAATATTCAGCCATGAAACGAAAGGTTCCATACCCCAACAAAAAGGCCCCGGACACCATCCCCAGGGGTCGCGGTTTGCGGGCCCAAAACCACAGCAAGACAAACAGCAGCAAGCCCTCCAGCGCAAACTGGTAGAGTTGTGAGGGATGACGCGCCAAGGTATCGCCGCTTTGAGGAAACACCATGGCCCATGGCAAACCGGGGTCGGCAGGCCGGCCCCAAAGTTCGCCATTGATGAAGTTGCCAACACGGCCACTGGCCAAGCCGGTCGGGACACAGGGCGCAATGAAATCGGTCACGGCCAACCAAGGCAGGTTTTGGCGACGGGCCCAAAGCGCCATGGCCAAAATGACCCCCAGCATGCCCCCGTGAAAACTCATGCCGCCTTGCCAGATCGCCAAAATCTCGAGCGGATGGGTCAGGTAATAACCGGGTTTGTAAAACAGGCAATAGCCAAGTCGCCCTCCTAATATGACCCCCAACACACCGTAAAAAAGCAGGTCTTCCAGCATCGGCGGATTCCAGACCTGGGGTTGATGGACGTAGGGCGCTTGCCGCAGACGCAGACGCGTCAACACCATGAACAAAGCAAACGCCACCAGGTACGTGATGCCGTACCAATGGACGGACAAGGGCCCCAACTGCACGGCCACCGGGTCAAACTGGGGATGAATGAGCATGAAGGCCATTGTAGAGCCAGGCCGAAACGCCCCGCCCTGGCCCCCGGTTCGCATCCTGCGATAAACTTCTGGCCATGAGCACTCAACCCATTCAATTCAAGCGCCGTTCGGCCAATATCACCGAAGGCAAATCCCGCGCGCCCAACCGCTCCATGTATTACGCCATGGGTTACGAAGAAAGCGACTTCAGCAAACCCATGGTGGGCGTGGCCAATGGACACAGCACCATCACCCCCTGCAACAGCGGCTTGCAAAAATTGGCCGATGCCGCGGTGGCTGGCATTGAAGAAGCCGGTGGAAACGCCCAAATTTTCGGTACCCCCACCATTTCCGATGGCATGGCCATGGGCACCGAGGGCATGAAATACAGCCTGGTCAGCCGCGAAGTCATCGCCGACTGCATCGAAACCTGCGTGCAGGGTCAATGGATGGACGGCGTGCTGGTGGTGGGCGGGTGTGACAAGAATATGCCAGGTGGCATGATGGGCATTTTGCGTGCCAATGTGCCCGGCATTTATGTTTATGGCGGCACCATACTGCCGGGCTATTACAAAGGTGAGGAACTCAACATCGTCAGTGTGTTTGAAGCAGTGGGTCAAAACGCTGCCGGCAAGCTCAGCGACGAAGACCTCAAAGAGATTGAAAAGCGCGCCATTCCGGGCACAGGTTCTTGCGGCGGCATGTACACCGCCAACACCATGTCCAGTGCGTTCGAGGCGATGGGCATGTCGTTGCCCTATTCGTCGACCATGGCCAACCCGCACGACGAAAAAATGAACTCGGCCAAAGAGTCGGCCAAAGTCTTGCTGGAAGCCATACGCAAAGACCTCAAGCCTCGCGACATCGTGACCCGCAAGTCGATTGAAAACGCTGTGGCCGTGATCATGGCCACGGGTGGCTCAACCAACGCGGTGCTGCATTTTCTGGCGATTGCTCATGCAGCCGGGGTCGAGTGGAGCATCGACGATTTTGAGCGTGTGCGCCAAAAAGTGCCTGTGATTTGTGATCTGAAACCCAGTGGCAGGTATTTGGCGGTTCATTTGCACCAAGCGGGAGGCATTCCGCAAGTCATGAAGATTTTGCTCAACGCCGGACTTCTGCATGGTGACTGCATGACCATCACCGGCAAGACCATCGCCGAAACACTGAAGGATATTCCATACCAACCGCCTGCCAATCAGGATGTGATCCGCCCCATCGACAAGCCAATGTACGAACAAGGCCATTTGGCCATTCTCAAAGGCAACTTGTCTCCCGAAGGGTCGGTCGCCAAGATCACGGGCCTGAAGAACCCCGTCATCACCGGTCCGGCACGGGTTTTCGACGATGAACAGTCGGCCCTGAAAGCGATTTTGGATGGCAAGATCAAGGCCGGTGACGTGATGGTGTTGCGTTACCTGGGGCCCAAAGGTGGACCGGGCATGCCCGAGATGCTGGCCCCGACCGGTGCCCTGATCGGGGCCGGATTGGGCGAGAGCGTGGGACTGATCACCGATGGTCGTTTCTCAGGCGGAACCTGGGGTATGGTGGTCGGCCATGTGGCGCCTGAAGCCGCCGTCGGTGGGACCATCGCACTGGTCCATGAGGGAGACAGCATCACCATCGACGCTCACCAATTAAAGTTGCAACTCAACGTGCCCGATGCCGAGATCGAGCAGCGCCGCAAGGCCTTCAAGGCCCCCGCCCCCCGCTATGTGCGGGGCGTTCAGGCCAAGTTTGCCTTCAATGCAGCCAGCGCCAGCAAAGGGGCGGTGCTGGACCACTTCAGCACTGACTCGGCCTCGCGCTAAGCCCGCCGGGTCACTGCCCCAACAAAAAGCCCTTCAGAACCCAGGTTCTGAAGGGCTTTTGACTGGCCTGAGTCAGGCAAATCTGGCCTATGGCAGTCTGACTCAGTTGTTTTCAGTCAACTGATCCAAGATGGCCGGATTTTCCAGCGTCGAGGTGTCTTGCGTGATGGCCTCGTTTTTGGCCAGTGAGCGCAACAGTCGGCGCATGATCTTGCCAGATCGGGTCTTGGGCAGGTTGTCGCCGAAACGGATGTCTTTGGGTTTGGCGATGGGGCCGATCTCTTTGCCCACGTGGTCGCGCAGAATCTTGGCGATTTGCTTGGCTTCGTCGCCGGTCGGCCGGGGGCGCTTCAAGACCACAAAGGCGCAGATGGCCTCGCCAGTGGTGTCGTCCGGCCGCCCGACCACTGCCGCCTCGGCCACCAGCTCGGTGCAACTGACCAGGGCGGATTCAATTTCCATGGTGCCCATGCGGTGCCCTGAGACGTTAAGAACGTCATCGATGCGGCCGGTGATGGTGAAGTAACAGGTCTTTTCGTCGCGAATGGCACCGTCGCCAGCCAGGTAATACTTGCCCTTGAAGTCATCGGGGTAGTACGACTTTTTAAACCGTTCGGGGTCACCCCAGATGGTACGGATCATTGAAGGCCAGGGCTTTTTGACCACCAATATGCCGCCATGGCCGTTGGGCATGTCCTCACCGGTTTCACTGACGATGGCGGCCTGAATGCCCGGGAAGGGCAAAGTACACGAACCGGGCACCATCGGGGTCACACCCGGCAAGGGGGTGATCATATGGCCTCCGGTCTCGGTCTGCCAGAAGGTATCCACAATGGGGCAACGTCCACCGCCCACATGCTGGTGGTACCACTCCCAAGCGGCGGGGTTGATGGGCTCACCTACAGAACCCAGCAAGCGCAGGCTGCTGAGGTTGTAACTTTTGGGATGGACGGCATCATTGCTCTCAGCGGCCTTGATCAGCGAGCGTATGGCCGTGGGCGCGGTGTAGAAAATACTGACCTTGTGATCCTGGATCATTTTCCAGAAGCGGCCGGCATCGGGATAGGTGGGCACACCCTCAAAGACGATTTCAGTGCCGCCCAAGGCCAGCGGGCCGTAAGTGATGTAGGTGTGACCGGTGACCCAACCGATATCGGCAGTACACCAAAATACGTCTTCAGCACGCAGGTCGAAGGTGTATTCGGTGGTCAGCGCCGCATGCAACAAATAGCCGCCGGTCGAGTGCTGCACGCCTTTGGGTTTGCCGGTTGAGCCGGAGGTATACAACAAAAAGAGCGG
>JBEAZY010000189.1:0-5481 GCA_041159205.1 Pseudomonadota bacterium | reverse complement strand
GGCCAGCTGGACGACGGCTTCTTCCTGAATTTGCGGTCGCCCCATGACCCATTCGGCCAGGCGCGCATACTTGGACAAGCCGATCACATTGGTGTGCTCATTGGGCAAGACGCCAATCCAGATCTTTCCGATCACCGGGCAAAAATGGTGGCTGCAGGCACTGCGCACCGTGATCGGGCCCACAATCATCAATTCGTTCAGATGTTCGGCATTGGGAAATTCGGTGATGCTGGGGGCATTCACATATCGGCCCCTGAACACCTCCTGCAAGTACATCTTGGCGACCCGACGGGCCGTGTCGGCGGTGTTATGGTCGTGCTCGGTGTCGATCACCAGGCTCTCAAGCACCCCGCGCATCTTGACTTCCACTTCGTCAAGCAGGGATTCAAGCTCGCCGGGTTGAATGTACTCGGCGATGTTGTCATTGGAGTGAAACCGTTTGCGAGCCTGGAGCAGACGCTCACGGATCTTCACCGAGACCGGGGTCCCGTGGTTCACGTCGTCGTTCATGGGCATCTGGACCTTCTTTAACATGGGGTCATGGTATCAGCCCCCCGGGAAACTGCCAAATTTGGGGTTATCAGAGAGAAAGGGGCATTTTCCCTAGCGGATGCGCATGCCCGGCTGGGCGCCGGGCCAGGGGTGCAGCACATAAATGCCGGGTTGGGTTTTTTCATCGGTGTGGCTGGCGGCCAGCACCATGCCTTCCGACACCCCAAACTTCATCTTGCGCGGGGCCAGATTGGCCACCAGTACCGTGAGTTTGCCCACCAGATCCTGGGGTTGATAGGCGCTGGCAATGCCGCTGAAGACGTTGCGATCTTTGCCTTCACCCACGTCCAGTGTCAGGCGCAGCAGTTTGCTTGAGCCTTCGACGGGTAGGCAATCTTTGATCAGCGCAATGCGCAGGTCGATCTTGGCAAAGTCGTCGATGCCGATGGGGCTGGCGATGGCTTCTCCCCCAGGCAGGGCTTCCGGGGTTTCCTCGGCCACTGGCTCGAACAGGGCGTCCAGCATCTTGGGGTCAACGCGTTGCATCAGGTGCTGGTAGTTGCCAATTGGATGACCGGGGCCCAGGGGTTGAAGGGCGAGTGAGAAACTCAAAGGTTCAACTTGCAAAAAGGACTCGACCGCCCCGGCCAGCGCGGGCAGCACCGGTTTGAGCATGGTCGACAGCAGACGAAAGGCTTCAATGCAGGTGGTGCAAACATCGTGCAAGCGGGCATCCATGCCTTCAAGCTTGGCCAGTTCCCAAGGCTTGTTGGCGTCGACGTATTCATTGACCCGATCAGCCAGCAGCATCACCTCGCGCAGCACGCGGGCGGTGTCGCGATGTTCATAATGCTGCGCCACGCCGGCCAGCCCGTCGCGCAGGTGGGTCAGCAGGGCGTCGCCATCGGCGGAGACCTCGCCCAGACGTCCGGCAAAGCGTTTGCTGATGAAGCCCGCCGCACGCGAAGCGATGTTGATGAACTTGCCCACCAGATCGGCATTGACGCGGGCTTGAAAGTCATCTGGGTTGAAGTCGACGTCCTCGTTGCGACCATTGAGCTTGGCGGCCAGGTAATAGCGCAACCATTCGGGGTTCATGCCCAGACTGAGGTACTTCAGGGGGTCCAGGCCGGTGCCCCGACTTTTGCTCATTTTTTCGCCGCTGACGGTCAGAAACCCATGCACAAAGATGGCGTTGGTCACCTTGCGTCCTGAAAAATGCAGCATGGCCGGCCAAAACAGGGTGTGAAAGGTGATGATGTCTTTGCCGATGAAGTGATATTGCTCGACCCGAGGATCTGCCATGAATTCCTCGAAGCTGCGCGATTCACCCAGTACACGGGCCCCACCTTGTTCAAAGTGGTTTTTGAGCGAGGCGAGGTAACCGATGGGCGCATCAAGCCAGACGTAAAAATATTTGCCCGGCGCTCCGGGAATTTCTATGCCAAAGTAGGGTGCGTCGCGCGAAATATCCCAATCGCCCATCCTGGGCTTGCCGTCATCACCCGGCTCGATCCATTCACTGATTTTGTTGAGCACTTCAGGCTGTACCGCGCCCCCTTGTGTCCAGGTTTTTAAAAAATCCAGGCAACGGGCGTCTGAGAGTTTGAAAAAGTAATGCTCAGAGGTTTTCAGAACCGGGGACGCACCCGACAGGGCCGAATAAGGGTTTTTTAATTCAGTCGGTGCATACACCGCGCCGCAACTCTCGCAGTTGTCGCCGTATTGGTCTTTGGCGCCGCATTTGGGGCACTCGCCCTTGATGAAGCGGTCGGGCAAAAACATGGCCTTCTGCGGGTCGTAAAACTGTTCGATGGTGCGGGTTTCGATCAGGCCGGCCTGTTTCAGATCCAGATAAACCTGCTGGGCCAGCACGTGATTTTCTGGCCCGTCTGTGCTGTGCCAGTTGTCAAAAGAGATGTGAAAACCATCCAGGTAGGGCTTGCGCCCGGCGGCGATGTCAGCGACAAATTGCTGCGGGGTTTTGCCGGCCTTCTCGGCCGCGATCATGATCGGGGCGCCGTGCGCGTCATCGGCACAGACAAAATGCACCTGATGCCCCTGCATGCGCTGGAATCTCACCCAGATGTCGGCCTGGATGTACTCCATGATGTGGCCAATGTGAAATTTGCCGTTGGCGTACGGCAAAGCCGTGGTGACAAACAATTGGCGGCGCGCTGTCTGGGACATGATTGGGGTTATAAACGGGGAAAGCCCACCATTTTATGGCCAGTCGCTACACTGGCTTCACTTTAGCTCAGACTGACCTTATAGCCATGCCGACCGCCGAACACATTCAACAAGCCCTGCTCAGTGTGCAAGACCCCTTGACGGGGCAGCCTCTGGCAGGCCCCAAAGCCCTGAAAAACCTGATCATCGAGGGGGGCAATGTGTCCTTCGAGATTGAACTGGGATACCCCGCCAAAAGCCTGTATGCAGAGTTGCGTCAGCAGCTGATTGCTGCGGCGCGAACGGTGTCCGGGGTGCAAAATGTGTCGGTGCAGCTCAGCCATCAAGTCGTGGCCCATGCCGCCCAGCGTGGCGTGGCCCTGATGCCCCAGGTGCGCAATATCATCGCCGTCGCCTCCGGCAAAGGTGGTGTGGGCAAAAGCACCACAGCGGTCAACCTGGCGCTGGCCCTGGCGGCTGAGGGCGCCAAGGTCGGCTTGCTGGATGCCGACATCTACGGCCCCAGTCAGCCCATGATGATGGGGGTCGATGCGAGGCCCGAAACCGAAGACGGACAGACCATGGAGCCGCTGGAGAATTTTGGCGTCCAGGTCATGTCCATCGGTTTCCTGATCAATCCCGATGAGGCCATGATCTGGCGTGGTCCGATGGCCACTCAGGCGCTCGAGCAGCTGCTGCGACAAACCAATTGGAAAGACTTGGATTACCTGATTGTGGACATGCCCCCTGGAACGGGTGACATCCAGCTCACCCTGAGCCAGCGGGTGCCGATGACAGGTGCGGTCATCGTCACCACGCCGCAGGACATTGCCCTGCTCGATGCGCGCAAAGGCATACGCATGTTTGAGAAGGTGGGGGTGCCGATATTGGGCATTGTGGAAAACATGGCGGTGCACGTTTGCTCGAACTGCGGTCACACCGAACACATCTTTGGCGCCGATGGCGGCAAGCGCATGGCCAGCGAATTGCAAACCCCCTATTTGGGCGCATTGCCTCTGGACATGCAAATTCGTTTGCAAGCCGACAGCGGCATGCCCACCGTGGTGGCGCACCCTGATGGCGAGGTGACCCGGCTATACCGGCAAATCGCCCTGCAGGTGGCGGCCCGCATTGCCCTCAAAGCCAAAGACTTTTCCAGCAAGTTCCCGTCCATCAAGATCTCTAAAGAAACCTGAAGGTTTTCAGCGGTCCGGGTTGATACCGCTCAATAAAACCTGCACTATCTTGCACTCTGACTGCATTTTGAATTAAAGTGCAGGCATGAACGCACCGCACGATGAAACCCGCCACCCATTTCTCTCAGCCTTGGGCGATCGGGTGCGCACCATCCGCGCCCGACGGGGCCTGACCCGAAGGGCCGTGGCCCAAAATGCCGGGGTCTCCGAGCGCCACTTGGCCAACCTCGAGTCGGGCACCGGCAATGCTTCGATCCTGATCCTGTTGCAGGTGGCGCAGGCCCTGCAATGCTCGATCTTTGAGTTGCTGGGTGACATCACCACCTCGACACCTGAGTGGCTGCTGATCCGCGAGCTATTGGAAAAGCGCACTGAATCCGAACTGCGGCGCGCGCGCGTGCAGCTCAGCGAGACGTTTGGCGCCCAAGGCAGTGCCGACGCCCGTGCCAACCACATCGCCCTGGTGGGCCTGCGAGGGGCGGGTAAGAGTACCCTGGGCCAGCGACTGGCGCAGGATTTGGGCTTTGCCTTCATTGAGTTGAGCCGGGAAATCGAAAAGTTTGCAGGTTGCAGCGTCAGCGAAATCCACAACCTCTATGGCACCAATGCGTACCGGCGCTACGAGCGGCGGGCGTTGGAGGAAGCCTTGCAAATCTACCCTGAAGTGGTGATCGCCACCCCGGGTGGACTGGTGTCAGACCCGGCCACGTTCAACGAGGTCTTGACCCACTGCTTCACGGTCTGGTTGCAGGCCAAACCGGAAGATCACATGGCCCGCGTGGCCGCACAGGGCGATTTGCGCCCCATGGCGGCCAGCAAAGAGGCCATGGACGATCTCAAGCGCATTCTTGAGGGGCGGGCCGCTTTCTATGCCAAAGCCGACCTGGCAATGGACACCAGCAGCCAAGACTTGGAGCAGACCTTTGCCTTGCTGCGCCAACAGGTGCGACAGGTGCTGCGCCTGCCCACCTAAAAGGCCAATAACCAATCAAAATACTCAGATATGCAACAAATTGCATTTTATTAATTCTGAATATGCATTATGATGCACATCATGAACTTGATCCGAGGAGACAAATATGAACCCGCAAACCGTTGACTACCAAACCCACCCGAGCCGCTACCAGCACTGGTCGATGCGCTTTGACGGCGAAATCGCCACCTTGCAACTGAATATCAATGAAGACGGCGGCATCCGCCCCGGCTACAAGCTCAAGCTCAACAGCTATGACTTGGGTGTGGACATCGAACTGCACGACGCGCTCAACCGCATTCGTTTTGAGCACCCCGAAGTCAAGTCGGTGGTGGTCACCAGCTTGCGCGACCGCATTTTTTGCTCGGGTGCCAATATCTTCATGCTGGGCCTGTCGACCCATGCCTGGAAAGTCAACTTCTGCAAATTCACCAACGAAACCCGCAACGGCCTGGAAGACTCCTCCACTCACAGCGGTTTGAAATTCCTGGCCGCCGTGAATGGCGCCTGCGCCGGTGGTGGCTACGAGCTGGCCCTGGCGTGCGACGAAATCATCCTGGTGGATGACCGCTCCAGCGCCGTGAGCCTGCCCGAGGTGCCGCTGCTGGGCGTGCTGCCCGGTACCGGTGGCCTCACCCGTGTGACCGACAA
>JBEAZY010000188.1:0-3164 GCA_041159205.1 Pseudomonadota bacterium | reverse complement strand
CGGGGTGCTACGACGCATGGGGTTTTGCAGGACTTCCCTAGGGTATATGTTCAATCATCGTTCATCGCGTCGATTTGCCGCACCATGGTTTTACCCAACTCGACGCCCCACTGGTCATAGGGGTTGATGCCCCAAATCGCGGCTTGGGCGTAAACCTTGTGTTCGTACAAAGCGATCAAGGCACCCAGTGTGCGCGGGTTGAGCGCTTCGAGCCACAAGATCGAACTGGGGTTATTGCCCTTATAGGTGCGATGGGGTGCGAGGGACTGCACACGCGCCACATCCAAGCCCTCGGCAGCCAAAGCTTCACGGGTCTGACGAAGGTCACGCCCCAGGGCAAGTGCCTGTGCCTGTGCCTGCAGGTTTTGCAGCACCACTTTCTGGTGTGCGTCTGCCAGGGGCAAGGCACTTCGGGTCTGTCGCACGCCGATGAAGTCCACCGGCACGATCTGCGTGCCCTGGTGGATGAGCTGAAAATACGCGTGCTGACCATCGATGCCCAGCCCCCCCCACACAATCGGGGCGGTCGCCACTTCGGCACGAGCACCATCGAGATGGGTGCTTTTGCCGTTGGACTCCATCTCCAACTGCTGAACAAAAGGCACAAACTGCGACAGCGCGTACGCATAGGGTGCGATGTTCTGGGTCGTGGCCCCCAGGAAGTTTCGATTCCAGACCCCCATCAAGGCCATCAATATAGGCAGGTTATGCGTCAACGGAGCCGACAAGACATGCGCGTCCATGTCACGCGCGCCGGCCAGGAATTCGCGGAAAGCCTGCGACCCAATGGCCATGGCCAGAGGCAAACCGATGGCCGACCAGACCGAATACCGGCCACCCACCCAGTCCCAAAAGACAAAGGTCTGCTCGGGGGCAAAGCCCTGTTGCCGGGCCAATTCCGGTCGGGCGGTGACCGCCACCAGATGACGGGCCAGATGATCTGGCGAGCAACCACCATCGATTAGCCAGCGTCGGGCTGACGCAAAAATGGTCAAAGTCTCTTGCGTGGTGAACGTTTTGCTTTGCACTATGAAGCCGGTGCTTGCCGATTGCAAACCGGCCAGCGTCGAGCCCAAAGCGTCGGCATCGGCATTAGAGACAAAGTGCACCCTGACCTGGCCCGACTTGGTCCTGGCCGGCAAAGCCAGCGCCTGAGTGGCCATGCGCGGACCCAGGTCTGAGCCACCGATGCCTATGTTGACGACGTCGGTGATGGCCGCCCCGCCATGCCCGCGCCATAGCCCGTCGTGGGCCATTTGGGCAAAGCCCAGAAAGCGCGCCAACTCATCGGCCACCCCTCGGGAAATATCGCCCCCCCATTCGGGCGTGCTGACATCGCTGCCGCGCAAGGCCATGTGTAAAGCAGGCCGGTCCTCGGTCGGGTTGACCACCTCGCCACGAAACAAGCGCTGCAACTGGGCCGGGATTTGGGCCTGATCGGCCAAGCGCAATAAAGCCGCCATGATGGTTGTATCAATGCGCTGACGGCTGATGTCCAGGGTCAATCCTGCGGCCTGATGGGTCATGGCCTGCGAGCGCCCCGGATCGGACAGCAAAGCATCCAGACGCAAGGGGTGTTCACGGGCCAGGATAGACAAGTCTCGCCAGGCTGCGGACTGATCGGGTCGGATGAAAGTGCTCATGGAAGTGATGACTGTCTATGTCACGATTGTGCGATGGCGGTGGCCTGAGCCGCCAGCCGGGTCAAACCCGCCCAGTCGCCAGCCTCTAGCAAAGCCAAGGGTGTCAGCCACGAGCCGCCCACCATGGCCACATTGGGCTGGCGTAAAAATTCCGCCAGATTATCGGGCGAGACACCCCCGGTGGGGCACAAGCGCACATCGCCCAAGGGGCCAGCCAAGGCCTTGATCATGCCCAATCCTCCGGATTGGGCCGCAGGAAACAACTTGACAGTGCGATAACCCCAATCTCGCGCCTGCATGAGTTCAGACGGCGTCATGACCCCGGGCATGAAAGGCAAGGCTAGCTCTTGCGCAGAGTCGTGCAATTCGGGGGTCAAGCCAGGTGACAGGGCAAAAGTGGCCCCGGCATCACGCACCTGCCGCATCTCAGCGGGGCGGGTGACGGTGCCGGCGCCCACATGCATCTGAGGCACCGCGCGCGCCACGGCTTCTATGCCCGCCAAACCGGCTTCAGAGCGCAGGGTGATCTCCATCACATCGATGCCGCCGTTCAGCAAGGCATGGGCCAAGGGAACAGCCTGCGTCGGGTCGCTCAGCACGATGACTGGCACCACCTTGGACTGGAATCGCCACGGCTCAGGGCTGATGGATAGGCTCATGATAGGACTCCGTCAATCGGGTGGGGTGGGCTCTGGAACGCCCGCTGACATAGGGTCGTGCTCATGGCGGACAAGAATATTGCGAAAAGGCAGATTGCCGGTTCCGCCGAAAATCAGCATGTCCAGGCTTTGGTCGTGAAGTATATTCATGCGGCTCGGGTGTAGCGTTTGTCAACCAGGTGATTTTTGATGCGGCGCAAATGGGGCTCCAGCTTGGGCGCACCGATATGCAATGCGGTGCAGGTGGCCAGCATATCCAAAATCATCAGGTGCAGAATACGCGAAACCATGGGGGTGAACTGCTCATAGCTCTCGGGGTGATCGGCTGCCAGGTGAATTTGCACGGCTTGGGCCAATTCGGAACCGCTGGCGGTAATGCCCACGGTCACCGCACCGCGCTGGCGGGCAATCCGGCAGGCATCGATCACGTCGCGTGTCTGGCCCGAATTGGAGATGATCACCAACACATCGCCCGGGCCAAGCAGCGAAGCGCTCATGATTTGCATATGACCATCGCTGTGCGCCGCAGTATGAAAACCCAAGCGGAAAAATTTGTGCTGGGCGTCCTGCGCCACAATGCCCGAATTGCCCACGCCATAGAGCTCAAGACGCCGTTGCTTGCGGTACGCCAGATGCAATGCATGGGCCACGCGCTGTACGCCGGCAGTAGAAACATCGTTTCGGTAGCGCAGCAAGGCGGCAACGGTGTTGTCGGTGACCTTGGCGATGACGTCCTCGACGGTGTCTTGCGCGGCCACGCTGCGGTGGATGAAAGGCACGCCTTCGGCCACGCTGCTGGCCAATCTCAGCTTGAAGTCACTCAGACCCCGGTATCCCAGGCTGCGGCAAAAGCGCAGCACGG
>JBEAZY010000187.1:0-4475 GCA_041159205.1 Pseudomonadota bacterium | reverse complement strand
ACTTCTTCGCGGGTCAGGCCCAAGTGCGGGTCGGTCAGGCGGTTGACCACGCCCGCCAAGCCGTCGGCGTGAAGGGTGCCCATGACCACGTGGCCGGATTTGGCCACGCTGGCGGCGGCGCGGGCACTGATGGTGTCACGGACTTCACCGATGGAGATGAGGTCAGGGTCCATCCGCAAAAGGCTCTCGATGGTGGAGGCATATTCGTCTTTGGTGTGCCCGCCACTGGCCTGGGTGATGTCGCGCTGAACCGGGATTTGGTGCACCCCCGGGATGGCGTATTCGATGGGGTCGGCCACCTGGTACAAAGCCCCGCTGCCGACCAGGGGGTGAAAGGCCATGAAGCGACGCTCGACAGTGGTTTTGCCCGAACCGGTGACCCCACAGAACAAAATGAGGCCGCTTTCGAGGCGGGCCGCCCGATCGAGCAAGGTGACCTGGCTGGGGGCAAAGCCCATTTCGGCGTAATCCATGATGGGCGTGTCAACGCTGGTGCGTAGCAAGCGGATGGACGCCTTGGGGCCGAACAAGCCACGCTGGGTCGTGAAGCGCAATTGCAGGCCGGGAATGCCCAGCTTGGTGTCGATCATGCAGTTGACACTTTTGCTGTCGGTGAATGTGCCATCGCTGTTGGTTTTGTCGGCGGCCAGCGTTTCATAGGCGGCTTTGATGGTGGTGAGCACCGTGTGTGATTCGATGCCGGTGACGATGGGTTCAAGTTCACCGTGTACACGCATGAGCACGGCGCCCTGCCCTTCAGAGCGGCACTCGAGGTGCATGTCGATCGCGCCTTGGCGCATGGCGACCCGCACCCAGGCGGCAAACTGTTGCGCGGCATCGGTGAGGGCCTCGGTGGTGCGCGACGCGGCCCTGGCCTGATGGCGTTTGATGGCCACCATCACCTCGCTGGTGACGGGCTGCAGCTCGGGCTTGAAATGGGCGTCGGCCAACAGGTTTCGGATGCGCACGACCAGGCGACGGTTGGCCTCGGGGGTGTACAAGACCAGGGCGTTCTGGGATTGTGTCCGGACCCCGACGATGGGCAAATCGAGAGGCACGCGCATGCTTTCGTTGACGTTGTCACCCCCGGTCAGAATGGCCACATACTCGGGTGTTGTCGCCATAGGCTCGCGACTCCAATCGAGGTCACCCACGGCTGCAGGCGGGGGCAAATCGAGTGTTTCGTTAGGGTCAGCAGCACCCAAATAGGCATCCAAGGACTGGCTCTCGCCCTCGCCTGCGGCAGCAGCCACGGTGTGTTCAGCCCCCGGCTTGAATCGACTGAGCATGGATTTCAAGTCTGGCAGTGGCATCAGTAATACTCCTGGTAGAGGCCAGGCCTTTGCGGCTCGGTCCAACCCTCTTTTTCCCCTTTGCGGGTCAGTAAGAAGGAAACCCCCTGCGCAGTGACCCGCACATCAAAACCCGCGAATTTGTCGCCCGTTTGAAGTGTGCGCTGCGTGCCCTGAGTTTCAATGAGGGCCTTGACCTGATCGGGCGTGCCAAACAAGTAGCGCACCGCCAGACTGAAGCGTGGGGTCACCTCGGGCAATTTGAGCTTGCCATCGTCGGTGATATCGGGGTCTTGCAACTTCAAGCGGCGGATGTATTCGGTGGTGGCTTTGCGTTTTTGGGTTTCGAGCAAATCTCCGACCGAAGGGATGACCACAGGCACCTGAATCACGGTGGGGGCCACACCGGAAGATGGTTGGGCCCAGGCCGCGGTGCCGATGGTCAAGGCGATGAGGGCGAGTGGTTTAAAGGACATACACTTTTCCTTCGATGACGAGTTTTGGGTCGGCTTCAATGGTGAGATCGATTTGGTCGATGACGGCGTTGTCAGGCAAGGTTTGCAAGATTTCAGCAAACGAACTGGCTTTGGCCTTGATGGTGAAGGTGCGCTGGCTGGCAAAACGCCTCACATGGATCAAGCCCGGCAATGTCACCTGAGTGGGATTGGTGATTTCCAGAACCAAGGTTTGATCACTCTTGCCCAGCCCATCGCGCACCAAGCCTAATAATTTGTCGGCCTGTTGTGATTCGATCAGCTCGAAAGGAGCGTGCGACGGTTTGAAGGTGTTGGGCACCTCGGTGCGGGCGCTGCTACCGGCATAACTGGAGACCTTGTACTTGGCCTCAAGGGATTCTATGGTGCCCGCCATCAGGTTCCAGTCGTGGTTGCACTGATCGACCCTGCAAATGACCCGAACCCTGGACCAACCGTCTTCCACCAGTGGAAGTTTTGTCAGTTCGTTCCAAATTTTTTGGGCAAATATTTTGTCGCCCGTTTTGGACTGAATGGTTTTGAGGGTGTCCCAGTAGGTGTCGGTGTGGTCGACGGGGGCCTCTACCACTTTCGGGGGTTTTAAGGCTTGGTATAGGGCGATGCCGCCACCAATGAGGGCAACAGTGGCCAATACGCCCGCCGCCAACAATATTTTGGCGCGGCGACTGAGGTTTTTGATCTGGAACTTGGCGGCCCGGATGCGTGCTTCGCGAGGCAAATGGCGCACCAACATCCGCCAGTTGATGGGCTTGATGTTGGCATGGGGCAATTCTGCATCCAAGGCCGAGTAGACGGTGACGTAACTGGGCAAATGACGCAAGCGATCGAGGGCATCGATGCCAGTCATGATCAGGTCTTGGGTGATCACCCCGTCGTCGAGGCGCACCCAGCACACTTCATCAGGGATTTGACTGGGTAACAAGACCAGCACATCCAACTCTCGGATGTTGCGCTCTGATTTTTCGGTCAAATGACTGAAAAGGCCATAGACCAGCGCCGCCACCGAGTACAAGGCACCTGCAAATGGCTTCTCGCCCGTTTCCATGTTTTCAGGGCTGTAAAAGCCCTGGTTTTCGCCGATCTGTATCCAGTGTGTCGCCGAATGCTTTTTCGCATAGGCCCGGGCAGATTCGGTCAGAAAGCTGGGCCAATCGAGGTCGCCGATGACCTCGATGGGGCCCAGTCTTTGGACACTGCGACTCATATTTGAACCACTCGAATCAGGATGACCAGATGCTCAACCGACACCTTGCCAGCCTCGGCGCCACCCAGTGCGATGGGGGCATCAGGCGCCAGCCGTGAATTGGAAGAGTTGAGCACGCGGCGCGACAAACCTGTGAGCAAGAGGTTTTCACCCGGCACCAGCTTGACCACCGAGTTGGTGACGATGCTGGAGACTTCCGGGATTTGAACCTGCACGGCGCTGGAGCTGCTGTCGGTGTTGATGCTCTTGATGCCCTGCAAGGTTTTGAGGGTGATGGCGTAATTCAGGCGCACGCTGCCATCGGGCATGAGGGTGGGTTGTGCCGCAAAAGTATCGCCCGTGATCAAGGTGGCAATGCGGGTCGTGCGGGTGACGACCGGCGGGGTGGTGGCACTGACGTTGCTGCTGACCTCGGAGATGTAACCCGAGGTGATGGCGCGCATCTTGGTGTCCCAAACCGCGTTCTGCGTGATGAGGGACAAAGGCAAATGCTCGACCGCGTATCCGGTTTCACGCAGCGACTGCAACACCAGGCTTTGTGGCGACAAAGGATTGCCGTTGTTGTCGAAAATGGGGCGATTGAACTTCAGGACGCCTGCTGAGCCATAACTGCCAGACTGATTGCCCAGACCTGCCACACCGGTGTAACCGATGTTGCTCTTGCCATGGATGGCGATGAGGCTGGCGGGGTTGAATCCGAAATTCTCAGCGTCGGTGGTGCTGACGGTGTAGAGGTCGATGGTGACATTGAAGCGCTTGCTCGCGAGTTGGTTTTCACCTTCAATGAATTTTCTGATTTGCACGTGCTGGGTGCCCGTGGTGGTGACCGTGACGGTGCCCACCGCATGGTTGACCGACATATTGCTGCCCTCGGTTTTGGACAATGCATCGATGGCTTTGATGGTGGCCTCAAATTGATCGGCCTCAGCGGTGTTGGTGGTGGTCAGGGTACCGGCTGCACCGCTGTTGCCAGATCCACCACCACCGGTATCGAGGTTGCTGGTGCCTGAGGTGCTAGAACGTATGGTTTGTTTGCCGGATGCCGCCATCAGCTGATAGGTGACGGTTTTGAGGCGTGACACCATTACCGTACCGCCGTCGTAAGACCAGGTCAGACCCAATTGGCCACAGGCCCAGTCGAGGTAGCTGGCGATGGAGTCCGACCAAACCATGAGCAAACCGTTGGAGTTTTCGGTGGTGATTGGTGCCCCTTTGGATGAACCCGCTGCTTGTTTGGCGTTGCGGGCATCGCCGGTGGGCACTTCAACTGGCATTTGCAGAGGGGAATTGCCAGCCGACTTGGCACGTGCACGCGCCCAATCGGCGACCTGTGCCGACTCGGCCTTGTCTTTGCTACCCAGGTTTTTATCGTCCAACTCGCTGGCCTGTACGGTCTTGACCTCGACCCTTTTTTCTTTGGTGGGGCTTTCGTACCTGAAAGGCAGACCCGTGAGCTGCGAGAGGCGCACAAAGACCAACTCGGGC
>JBEAZY010000186.1:0-5479 GCA_041159205.1 Pseudomonadota bacterium | reverse complement strand
CTGCGGCAAAAGCGCAGCACGGTGGGTTTGCTCACGCTGGCCTTATTCGCCAACTGGGCAATGGGCGTTCGACAAAACCCGATTGGATCTTCAAGCAACACCCGCGCCACCCTTTGCTCGGAAGGGGACAAGACCTCAAGTTGAGCCTGGATGCGATGGAGCATACTTGTAGTGTAACTAAGTTACATACATATAAAATTATTTGTAACTGATTATTTGCTCTCTTCTGACACAATCGACACCATGGCCCTCAAATCCACCATCTTTAAAGCCAATTTGTCGATTGCCGACATCGACCATGGCTATTACTCCGACCATGCGCTCACGCTGGCTCGCCACCCCAGCGAAAACGACGAGCGCATGATGGTGCGTTTGCTGGCGCTGGCGCTCAATGCGCACGAGTTGAACGCTCTGTGTCAGGGCGACGGCACCTTGGCCTTTGGCGCGGGGTTGTCAGATCCCGACGATCCGGACCTCAGCCTGAAAGACTTCACCGGTGCGGTGCGACTTTGGGGCGAGGTGGGGCAACCAGAAGAAAAACCCTTGCTCAAGGCTTGCCAAAAAGCCGATCTGGTGCGGGTCTATGCCTTTCACCACGCCGCCGAGGTTTGGTGGCGTGGCCTGCAAGCCAAGGTGCAGAGGCTGGACAAACTACAGGTCTGGCGGGTGCCCTCTGAGCAAAGCAAGGCCATGGCACGCATGGCCTAGCGCAGCATGCAACTGCAGGCCACCATTCAAGATGGCGCAGTTTCGTTTTCCGGGGCGAAAGAGGGTCTGCACATCGAGTTGACCCGCTGGCAATGAGCCATCAGGCGGGCCACCCGCCCGGCCGATTCAGGAGGCCAGTTTTTTCAGCACTTCGCGCTTGCCCATTTTGCGCACGGCGGCAATGGCGGCCAATTGGCTGGCGCGCGGTCGCGACGCGCCTTTCTCCCATTTCAGCACGGTCAGAGACGACACCCCGATCAAACGGGCCATGTCGGCCTGGGTGAGGCCCAGCTTTTGGCGCAGCGAGGCAAAACCGGGGGCCCTGAAGCGCAATTTCTGCTCGCTGTCTGTGGTCTCGACACGGGGGCCGGTCTTGGGGGCCAATCGAGCCACTTGCTTCATCGCCCTGGTCAATTCAGACACCTGACGTTTGAGGGCAGCGATCTCTTTGCGCTGGGCATTGAGCTTCTTGCTGACATCACCCAAATCGGCCTTGGTCGCCCGCTTGGACTGACGCACCATTTCGGCCTTCAAAAGCTTATCGAGACTCATAAAACATTCCAACTTTAAAAGCGCTATTTTGCCCTCTTTTCGAAGACGCACCCATTACTCTTTCAAATCAAGACCACACACCGTCAAGAAACGCCCAACAAAAACGGGCGACAGTCGCATGAACTGTCGCCCGTGATGTGTGTGGTCGGCGTGGCGGGATTCGAACTCGCGACCCCTTGCACCCCATGCAAGTGCGCTACCAGGCTGCGCTACACGCCGATAAGTTAATTATAACCTGATTCTGAACACTGACCTGCTCAAGCCCTCAGCCCAGCAAAGCGCGAATCTCACTGAGTTCACGTCGCACCAATTGCCAACGCGGCAATTCGGTCAGTTTGCTTTCATCGATGCGCGGGTCGGCGGCCAGAATTTCGACACCCGCCAGTAAATCAGGCCCGGCCATGCGGCGTTCACGTTGCTCTTGCACCAGCTCTTGCAGCTTGTTGCGTGCGCCGCTGATGGTGAAGCCCTGATCGTAAAGCAGGTCGCGGATGCGTCTGATCATCAATACCTCATGGTGCTGATAGTAGCGCCGGTTGCCGCGTCGCTTCATGGGGCGCAACTGAGTGAACTCTTGTTCCCAGTAGCGCAACACATGCGGCTTGACCGCGCACAAATCACTGACTTCACCAATGGTGAAATATCGTTTGGCGGGGATCGGCGGCAGAGAAACCGTTTCCATGTTCAGGTTTGTTCAAAGGCAGGGGACGGAGGTTACACGAAAAACACCCCCTTGGGGAAGGGGCAAACCCGATTTATTTTTTCTCTGTCGTCAGGCTGACAATCAGGTGTCCAAGGTCTTGATGTCTTGGGTGTGGCCGCTCTGGATTTGGTCTTTGAGTTTATGGCTGGCGTGGAAGGTCACGACGCGGCGGGCCTCGATGGGAATGGGCTCGCCGGTGCGCGGGTTGCGCCCGGGTCGGGGTGATTTGGTGCGGATTTGAAAATTGCCAAACCCGGAGATCTTCACTTCCTCACCCTGCACCAGCTTTTGGGTGATGAGATCAAAAATGGCGTCTATCATCTCTTTGGACTCGCGCTTGTTCAAACCGATTTGCTCAAACAGCATTTCCGCCAGCTGGGCCTTGGTCAACGCGGGGGTCTCAAGATGGTCGAATGACAGTTCCATGGGGGGTCTCCGTTGGGGGGATCAGGCGCGCAGCCGGGCGCCCAGGTCTTGCTCGGTCTGTCGCACGATGGCGCTGACTGCCGCATCGATTTCGGCGTCGGTCAGCGTGGCCTCATCGTTTTGCAATGTCAGGCGCACGGCCAGGCTCTTTTGGCCCGGCTCCAGACCCGCGCCCGTTTGTTTGGGACGATAAACATCAAAGAGTACCGCCTCACGCAACAGACCCGCGGTGGGGGCTGCATGAATGGCGGCCAGCAATTGATCATGGGTCACCGACTCGGCCACCACGATGGCCATGTCGCGCTCGACCGGCTGCTGGCGAGACACCCCATGGAACTGGGGTACCGCTCGGTGCAGCAAGGCGTCAAGTGACAGTTCGAACAGCACGGGGGCCTGGGGCAAATCCCATTGCTGGCGCCAGCGCGGATGCAATTCACCCACATGCCCGACCACCCGCCCATTGAGCTTGACAGAAGCACAACGGCCAGGGTGCATGGCAGGATGCTCGGCGGGTTCAAAAATGGGAACGCCCGGGGCCAGCAAAGCCTGCACATCTGCCTTGGCGTCGTAGAAGTCGGCCACCTCTTCAGACGAATCCCACTGCAGAGGGTTCAAAGGGCCGTAGGCCACGGCGGCCAATCGCATCGGTTGGTTCAAACCTTGCACGGTGGTGTCGCTGTCCGCCACCGTGTCATCACGCAGAAACACACGCCCCACTTCAAACACGCGCACCCGATGGGCCTTGCGGTCGAGGTTGAACTTGACCGCCTGCAGCAGGCCTCCGATGAGCGAAGAACGCATCACACTCATCTGACTGGCGATGGGGTTGAGCAAACGGATCGGGTCGGGGTTGCCCGCCAGGGTATGCTCCCAGCCCTCTTCCACAAAGCTGTAGTTGATGGTTTCCTGGTATCCCAGAGCCGCCGCCTGACGGCGCACCGCATAACTGCCACGCTGCGACTCCGGGCGCACACGGGGGCTGGTCGGGGCACGCGGCGCAGTGGTGGGCAGGTGCTCGTAGCCCACCATGCGGGCCACCTCCTCGATCAGATCTTCTTCGATTTGCAAATCAAAGCGATAAGAGGGTGGGGTGACAGTGAGCACGCCCGGGGACTCGGCCACGGGCAAACCCAGACCACGCAGGGCTTGGGCCATGCGTTCTTGGCTCAGCTCCATGCCGATCACCTTCACGGCGCGTGCCACCCGAAGATTGACCGGCTTGCGGGCGGGAAGGTTCAAGGACTGGTCGTCGATGGGTCCCACCCGGGTGTCGGCCGCACCGCAAATGTCCAGCACCAGTTGGGTGATGCGCTCGATGTGCTCGACCGTCAGGCTGGGGTCGACACCTCGCTCAAAACGATGTCCGGCATCGGTGCTGAAGTTGTAGCGGCGTGAACGCCCGGCCACGGCCTGCGGCCACCAGAAGGCGGCTTCGATGTAGATGTCGCGGGTGTCATCGCCCACCGCAGTGGCCTGCCCCCCCATGATCCCGGCCAGCGACTCGACCTGGACATCGTCGGCGATCACACCGACCTGTTCATCGACGGTGATGGTGTTGCCGTTGAGCAGCTCCAGCGTTTCGCCCGCGCGGCCCCATCGCACTTGCAGGCCACCGTGAATTTTGCTCAGGTCAAAAATGTGTGATGGGCGTCCATACTCGAACATCACATAGTTCGAGATGTCGACCAAGGCACTGACGCTGCGTTGGCCGCAACGGGCCAGGCGCTCGACCATCCAGCCCGGCGTATGGGCCTGCGGGTTGACCCCTTTGACCACGCGACCGCTGAATCGGCCACACAAGTCGGTGGCCAGCACCTGCACCTTGAGTGAGTCTGTGCCAGAGGGCTGCACCGGCGCAATGGCCGGGGTTTTGAGGGGTGACCCGGTCAGCGCGCTGACTTCACGGGCAATGCCATATACGCTCAGGCAATGGGCCAGATTGGGCGTGAGCTTCAGCGTGAAAATCGTGTCGTCAAGCTGCAGGTGAGAACGGATGTCAGCACCTATGGGGGCGTCATCGGCCAGCTCAAGCAGGCCCCCGTGGTCTTCACTGAGCTGCAACTCACGCGCCGAACACAGCATGCCCTGGCTCTCGACGCCGCGCAGCTTGCCGAGTTTGATGAGGAAGGGTTGGCCGTCTTCGCCCGGGGGCAATTGGGCCCCCACCAGGGCGCAGGGCACCTTGATGCCGACGCGGGCGTTGGGCGCGCCGCAGACGATGTTCAGCCAACTGCCCTGCCCCACGTCCACTTGGCAGACGCGCAGGCGGTCGGCGTTGGGGTGCTGAACGGCCTCTTTGATCTGACCGACCACCACCTGGGTAAAAGGGGGCGCGACGGGGCGCGTCTCTTCGACCTCGAGCCCGGCCATGGTCAGGGTATCGGCCAACTGCTGCGTGCTGATCGGGGGGTTGCAAAATTCGCGCAACCAGGATTCGGGGAATTGCATGGCGTTTTATCTGAATTGGCTCAGGAAGCGAATGTCGCCGTCAAAGAACAGGCGCAGGTCATTGACGCCATAGCGCAGCATGGTCAGTCGGTCGGGGCCCATGCCAAAGGCAAAGCCGATGAATCGCTCGGGGTCCAGGCCCATGTTTCGCACCACATTCGGATGAACCTGGCCCGACCCGGCGACTTCCAGCCAGCGCCCAGCCAAGGGGCCGGAGGGAAACTGAATGTCGATCTCGGCACTGGGCTCGGTGAAGGGGAAGAAGCTGGGTCGAAAGCGCAGCACCAGGTCGTCGTTCTCAAAGAAGGTGCGGCAAAAATCGGTAAAGACCACTTTCAGGTCTTTGAAGCTGATGTCCTCGCCGATCCACAGCCCCTCGCATTGGTGGAACATGGGCGAGTGGGTGGCGTCGCTGTCGACGCGATAGGTGCGACCGGGCGCGATGACGCGGATCTCGGGCATGCCCTGACCGGCGTCCAGGCGTTCCCGGTGGCGCTTGACGTGTTGCACCGCATGGCGGATTTGCATAGGGCTGGTATGGGTGCGCAACAGATGGCCACCTTCGACATAAAAGGTGTCGTGCATCGAACGCGCAGGGTGATCAGCCGGGGTGTTGAGCGCCGTGAAGTTGAACCAGTCGGT
>JBEAZY010000185.1:0-19080 GCA_041159205.1 Pseudomonadota bacterium | reverse complement strand
AAGGGTTTTTTATTTCCATTCTTAAAAAGGGGCGTTCAACCCTTGAAAAACATCGGGTAGCGGCGGCTGACCAGTTCAGAATCGGTGCGCCAGGCGAGGCAGCGGTCGAGGTTGGGGGGCGGTACTTTGGGGTCGCTCGATTCAAACACCCCGGCCACGGTCTGGAAGGCGGCAGTGGCCATGTTGAAAAGCAATTCACGCAGGTGGGCGCAACCCTTGGTCCCCCCCAAGGTGTCTTCGATTTTGCGCCGCCATCCCGCGCCCAGCCGGGCCCCGATCAGCTCATGCATGGGCGGCATGGCGCGAGGGCACTCATCGTGAGGGAAGTCGTCCATCACCACTTGCACATCCTGGATGACCAGCGCCGAATCCACGGTCAGTCGAATCGACATCTGATGGATGGGCTCATGGGGCGACCATGTTCTCTCGCCGGGCACGGTGAAGGGCTGGGGTTTGGTGTCCAGCAACGCGGCTTCGATGTCCCAGAGCCCATCTTCGCGCCGAAAACCGGAAAAGGTGACTTGTCGCTGATGGGCGGGCTGACGGGGTTGGGGGGCTGGCAAAGGCAAGACAAATCCTCTTCAAAGGTGATCCACCTCATCACTATAAGCCCAATACCGCCCCCGTGCCGCATGGGCCAACCCATTCGATACCCATGAGACCCTGGATGGGGGCTGGGAGGTTCAACCAAAAGCCGCCAGCGTTTTGCCTCCGGCCTCGACCGATTTGGCATGGATCAGAATGACGGCCAATACGCAGGTTTCGTCGTACGGGTTGATCCAGTTGTGCACCGTGCCGCGCTGCACCATGACATCGCCTTGTTTCAAGGTGACGACTTCGCCGCCAGGCTCCAGCGCCATGTCGATCTTGCCCTGCATGACCACGATGTAATCGATGGTATCGGTGCGGTGGTTGCGCGCCTCCAGCCCCGGGTGGAAGTCGAGAATGCGAAACACCGTGCCGTCCGGGATCATGGTGAAAACGCCGGGTCGCATGCCCTTGTCTTCGTTCCCGTCGTTGTTGGCAGGGGTGGTGTCGGTGGTCCAGATGTTGCACACATTGGCGTTGCCGCGACCTTCCTTGAAGTGCTGGCAAACCTCGTCGATCTGGACAATGGCGCGTCCTTGATCGTCGTGGCCGGTGATGACACGGCGGATTTTCGGGGCGGGTGGATTGGCCATGATGACTCCTCTTGTTGTTCAACTGATCATTATCGGGGTTGTGCGGCCCGGCGGGCAGTCAGGGAAACCCCGAATCCCGTGCCATGGCCTAAGATACCGGCAGGAGGCAAACACCTGTGAAACGCAGAAACCTATTGTTGACTGGCGCAGCCACTCTGGTGGGCTTGGGGGGCGCTCAAGCCGCCCGGTGGCCTGAACGGCCCATCACCTTTATATGTCCCTGGCCGGTGGGCGGCACGGCCGATGCGACCATGCGCGCCTTGTGCCAAGCCGCCTCCAGGGTGCTGGGGCAGCCGATCGCGGTGGACAACCGGGCCGGGGCGGCGGGCATGCTCGGTCTCAAAGCCATGGCCTCGGCCAAGCCCGATGGGTACACCATCGGACAGATCCCGATCTCGGTCACGCGATTTTCCCAGTTGGGAAGCGTGGCCATCGACCCGTTCAAGGACCTCACCTACATCGCACGCACCTCGGCGCAGACCTTTGGCATCGCCGTAAGGGCTGAGTCACCCTGGTCATCTTTGCGCGACATGGTGATGGATGCCAAGACACGCCCCGGGAAGATCAATTACGGAACCTCAGGAGTGGGGGGCGCGACCCACGTGGGCATGGAAGAGTTTGCGCTGGCCGCCGGCATTGAGCTCAACCACATCCCTTACAAGGGCGGCGCACCCGCTTTGCAGGACCTGATGGGGGGGCAAATTGACGCGCTGGCCGACTCCAGCTCCTGGGCCCCGCACGTCCAATCCGGCCGTTTGCGCCTGCTGGCCACATGGGGCGCGACGCGGACCCAGGCCTTCCCTCAGGTTCCTACCTTGCGCGATGCCGGATTTGATGTGGTGGTCGATGCCCCCAATGGCGTCGGTGCGCCACGCGGGCTAACCCCGGACATCGAACTGCGCTTGCGCGAAGCCTTCCGGGTGGCCACCGCCAGCCCCGAGTTTGCTGCCGCATGTGCACGCATAGACGCGCCGGTGGTCTACCTGGACGGCCCCGATTATGAAAAATACGTGGCCGCCACTTACCGCAAAGAAACCTTGTTGATCGAAAAGCTCAAACTCAAGGAGTTGCTCGCCAAAGGTTGAGCTTTGGGGGGGGCGACTAGCGCACGCCCTGCACCCTGAAGTTCATGCCCAGAATCTGGGCATCGCTCAGGGCCTGCCCGGCGGGCACAACCAATTGCCCCTGATCGTTCCAAATCGGCCCCTTGAAGACTTGCAATTGTCCCTTGGACAACTCACTCTGTCGTGCCATCACCTCGTTGCGCGCCGCTGCCGACAGCTTAGGGCCAAAGCCCTCGACCCGGACCATGCCTTCGCGCACGCCGCCCCAGGTGTCAGTGCTTTGCCAGCGGCCCTCGATCAGGGCACGCACCCGCTGAGTGTAATAGTCCCCCCACAGGTGGGTCACGGCCAGCAATTGCGCGTCTGGCGCGACCTTGCGCATGTCAGAGTGGTAGGCCACGGCCATCTTGCCGCGCTCTTGAGCAGCCACCATGACCGCGTTTGAAGCGGTATGAAAAGCCAGCACGTCGGCCCCTTGGTTGATCAGCGTCATGGCGGCATCGCGTTCGCGCGCCGGATCAAACCAGGTTTGCAGCCAAATCACCCGCACCTGGGCATCGGGGCGCACCGAACGCGCCCCCAGGGTGAAGGCGTTGAGGCCCTGCAAGACTTCAGGAATAGGAAAGCCGGCCACGTAGCCCAGTACTCCGCTTTCGCTGGCCCGACCGGCGGCAATGCCGGCCAGATATCGCCCTTCGTAATAGCGGGCATTGGCCGTGGCCACGTTGGCGCTGCGCTTATAGCCGGTGATGTTCTCAAACTTCACCTGTGGAAATTCGGTCGCCACCTGAAGTGTGGGCTCCATATAGCCAAAGCTGGGGGTAAAAATGATTTGATGGCCCTGCCGGGCCAGATCGCGGATGACGCGCTCTGCATCCGCCCCTTCAGCCACGTTTTCGACAAAGGTGGTTTTGACCTTCAGTCCTGTGGCATTCAAGGCTTCCACGGCCATGCGGCCCTGTTCGTGTTGCCTGACCCAGCCGGCCTCGGTCAGTGGCGTCACATAGACAAAGGCCGCCGAGATGGGCGCTTGCGCCCATAGGGGTGGCAGCCAAAGCAGAAGGGAGAGTTGAAAAATGCCGCGCCAGGCGGCGATGAGGTTTTTGTACATGGTGTTCCTCGACATGTCGGCCCAGGGCCGAAAAAATCCGGGGCATGCCCCGGGGCGGATGAATCAGGGTGGGGATGCGGCCTCGATCGCAGCGCGCAGGGCCAGCTCATAGCTGAAGGCACCGAAGCCGCAGATTTGGCCCTTGGCGATGCCGGCCAGCACAGAATGGTGCCGGAAGGGTTCGCGGGCATGAATGTTGGACATATGAACTTCGATCACCGGGCAACGCAAGATGGCCAAAGCGTCGCGCAGGGCGATGCTGTAGTGGGTCCAGGCACCGGCATTGATCAGCACGGCGTCGACCTGGTCATGAAAGGCGCGATGGATGCGTTCACACATCTCGCCTTCCAGATTGGTTTGAAAACACTCAACCTCTGCCCCCAGCTCGACCCCCAGCGCTTGGACCCTCTGTTCGATCTGGGGCAGCGTGACCGTGCCGTACTGGGCCGGGTCACGGTGACCGAACATGTTGAGGTTGACGCCGTTGAGGAGCAGAATCTTCATGGAGGCATTGTAAATGGTTCCATTCAGATGCAGGTGCGATGTGTCGACTAAAAATGTAGAATAAGAGGTTATGACCATTAAATCCGATCGTTGGATCCGGCGCATGGCCGAGCAGCACGGCATGATTGAGCCTTTCGAGCCCGGGCAGGTGCGGCAGCGCGACGGCCACAAAATCGTCAGTTACGGCACCAGCAGCTACGGCTATGACATCCGTTGTGCCCCAGAGTTCAAGGTTTTCACCAATATCCACAGCACTGTGGTGGACCCGAAAAATTTTGACGAAAAGAGCTTTGTGGACATCGAGTCTGATGTTTGCATCATTCCGCCCAACAGTTTTGCGCTGGCGCGCACCGTTGAGTACTTCCGAATTCCCCGCAATGTGCTCACCATTTGTTTGGGCAAGAGCACGTATGCCCGCTGCGGCATCATCGTCAATGTGACCCCGTTTGAACCCGAGTGGGAAGGATACGTCACGTTGGAGTTCTCCAATACCACCCCGTTACCGGCCAAGATTTACGCCGGTGAAGGCTGCGCCCAGGTGTTGTTCTTTGAAAGTGACGAGGTTTGTGAGACCAGTTACAAAGACCGCGGCGGTAAATACCAAGGGCAGGTGGGCGTCACTTTGCCGAAAACCTGAATTGCATTGATGTCTTCTTTTTCCAATTTGAATTTGGCGCCTGCCCTGGCGCGTGCCGTGTCCGAGATGGGCTATGAGTCCATGACACCGATACAGGCACAAGCCATCCCGGTGGTGCTCACTGGTCAAGACGTGATGGGGGCTGCTCAAACGGGCACCGGCAAGACAGCGGCTTTCTCTTTGCCCTTGCTGCAACGTTTGTTAAAGCACGAAAACGCTTCGACCTCGCCTGCGCGCCATCCGGTGCGGGCCCTGGTGCTCTTGCCCACCCGCGAATTGGCCGATCAGGTGGCACAGCAGGTCAAGCTGTATGCCAAGTACACCCAGTTGCGCAGCGCCGTGGTCTTCGGCGGCATGGACATGAAGCCCCAAACCGCCGAACTCAAAAGAGGCGTCGAGGTTCTGGTGGCCACCCCGGGGCGTTTGCTCGATCACATTGAGGCCCGAAATGTGGTCCTCAACCAGGTGGAGTATGTGGTGCTCGATGAAGCCGACCGCATGCTCGACATTGGTTTTTTACCCGATCTGCAGCGCATACTCAGCCATCTGCCCAAGCAGCGCACGACATTGTTGTTCTCTGCCACTTTCTCGCCCGAGATTCGGCGCTTGGCCAACAGTTATCTGCAAAACCCCACCACCATCGAGGTGGCCCGACCCAATGAAACTGCGTCCACGGTGACCCAAAGGTTCATCAGCGTGGCGGACGACGACAAGCGACGGGCGCTGCTTCAGTTGCTCAAGCAACACGACGTGAGCCAGGCTTTTGTATTCGTCAACAGCAAATTGGGTTGCGCCCGTTTGGCACGGTCTTTGGAACGCGATGGCCTGAAAACATCGGCCCTGCATGGCGACAAAAGCCAGGACGAACGACTTAAATCTCTCGACGCCTTCAAGCGCGGCGAGGTTCAATTGCTGGTGTGCACAGACGTGGCCGCACGGGGTCTGGACATCAAGGATGTGCCGGCGGTATTCAATTTCGACATTCCTTTCAATGCCGAAGATTATGTGCACCGGATCGGACGAACCGGGCGTGCCGGGGCGTCGGGCTTGGCCATCAGCTTTGTCACCTCGTCTGACCAGCGATTGCTGGGCGATGTCGAGAAATTGCTGAAGAAGAAAGCCGAACTCGAACCCATAGAGTTTGAAGACGATCGCCCGCTTGGCCGGATCAACACAGGCCGACGGCACTGGGGCGAAGACGACCCGCGTGATGTGCTGGATGCCCCGCGCCGCGAATCGCGCCCACCTCGAAGCGCACCGCGACAAGCCCCGTTAGACCCATTTTTTACGCAGCCCTACGAGGCCCCCGCCGTCACCGAATTGAGCTCTGAGCCGGTGGCGCCCGCCAGAACTTCGGGCAATATCAAGCCCAAGAAAAAAGTGGCGGCGCTTTTCAAGTGAAGCCTGGGGCATCCTCAAGACTTCCTTAATCGATTTTGACCTGATTGACGCGCACGATCTCGGCCCATTGCTGGGTTTGCTGGCGCACTGACTCTGTCCATTCCTGGGGCGAGCCCGACAAGGCCAAAGTCATCATGCCTTTTTGCAAACGTTCCTGAACATCGGGAGCGTGCATGACTTTATGCACGGCGGCGAATAGCTTGTCCTGAATCGGCTTGGGTGTGGCGGCCGGTGCAAACAGCGCTTGCCAGGCGTTGGTCCCTACATTGGGGTAACCCAATTCGGTCAGAGTCGGCACTTGCGGCAGTTCGGGCAAGCGGGTGGCCGGTACTGCCGCAATCGCCTTGATCTTGCCAGCCCGCAAATGTTCCAGCACAGAGGACATATTGATGAAGGCCATCATGATTTCGTTGGACAAAAGGGCCGGGATGATGCCGGCCGCCCCGTTTTTGTAGGGCACGTGGACCATCTGCAAATTGGCTTTGGTGTTGAAGACGATGCTGTCCAGGTGAGGGTACGAGCCCATGCCTGCTGAACCAAAGTTGAACTTGCGCGGGTTGGCGCGGATGACTTCAATGCATTCATTGAACTGACCGGGCATGCTGGGCGAAACAGCCAGCACGTGTGGAATCTCCACCAGCCTTGTGATGCCAACCAGATCACGCGACGGCTTCACGGTGCCGATGGTGGTTTCATTGATGGCATTCGTGGTCACATTGCCGACGAACAAGGTGTAGCCATCGGGCGGTGATTTGATGGCCGCTTCCAGAGCAATATTGCCCGAGGCACCTGGGCGATTTTCCACGACCACGCCTTGCCCCAAGGCGTCGGCCAGCTTGATCGAAAGCAGTCTGGCCACGATGTCGGTGGCCCCGCCTGGGGCATATGGCACCAGTAATTTGATGGGACGGTTGGGGTAGCCGTCGGCACTTTGGGCCCACCCGATGGCGGGCAGGGCGACAGCGGCAGCACCGCTGAGCCCGCTCATCAGTACCGAGCGACGGGAAGGGCGTGGGGCAATCGTCATACAAAACTCCAGGTCGTGGAAATGAATTTTGTGGGCCTGTCTTTAGGCCAGTTTGTTGCCGTGCAAGCCATGGGAGGCATCTTTGCATGTGAAAAACACGCAATCTGCATCCGGGGTGGCCCCCGCCTTGTGGTAAGCCAGGGCCGGGATGTAGATCAAACCACCTGGGCCTACCGTTCGGGTGTTCTCGCCGATGGTGAATTCGATGTGCCCCTCCAGGACATACACCCACTGCTCATTGGGGTGGTTGTGCAAGTCGGCCTGTTTGCCGGCCGGGGCGCGCATGACGGCCACGATCATGCGGTCGCCTTCGACGCAACCGCCAAACACGGGTGAGTAATCGGGACCGCCCATGATCGGGTTGAGCTGTCCCAGGTCAAAAAAGTGCTCTCCCTTTTGGGCACGGTGCGCACCCGGCGTGCGGGCGGTCAAGGGGGGGGTGTTTTCGCTCATGGTGGTTTCCTTTCAGTCTGCAGTGGCTCGGGCATCACGCGCCACCTTGCCCCATTTTTGGGTTTCGGTGGCGAGGAATTGCCCGAATTCTTCCGGGGATTTGCTTTGGGCCGGGAACACCCCGCCCGCCGCCAGGCGTTCACGCACATCGGGCATGTCGAGGACGGCATTGAGCGCACGATGCAATTTCAGAATAATCTCTTTGGGCGTTTTGGCCGGTGCCAAAATCCCTTGCCATGAGCCAGTCACCAGTTCCGGGTAGCCCAACTCGGCCATCGTGGGCACGTCAGGCAAGCCGGCCATGCGTTGCGCGCTGGTGACCGCCAGGGCATGCATCCGGCCCGCAGTGATGAAGCCCTTGACAGAGGGCATGGTGTTGAACATCAACTGGGTTTCGCCACCGATCAGTCCCATGGCGGCCGGTCCACCGCCGCCTTTGTAGGGTGCGTGCACCATGGTGACGCCCGCGCTGCGCATCAGAATTTCCATCTCCAACCGGTTCAGACTGCCGCTCCCGGGTGTGGCGAAATTGAACTTGCCGGGGTTGGCCTTGAGCAGGGCCAGGGCCTCGGTCAGTTGGCGCGGGCCCCAGTCGGTGTTGACCACCAGTGCACTGGGCACATCGGCGATCAGGGTCACGGGGGCAAAATCCTGCAATGGCTTGACGGACAGGTTGGCGTAGATGGCCGGGTTGATGGCCAGGGTGCCTATATTGCCCAAATACAGGGTGTGGCCATCGGGCAAAGCCCTGGCGGCCAGATCCATGCCAATATTGCCCGCCGCGCCGGTTCGATTTTCAATGAAGACTTGCTGATGAAGTTGTTCGCTCAACTTTTGCGCCAAGATCCGCCCGACGAAATCGGAAGCGCCGCCAGGCGCAAAGGGAATGATGATGCGCACTGGTTTATGCGGGTAGTTTTCTGCCGGGTTTGACCACCCCGGGATGGGCCCAAGGCCCAGTACCAGCAAGCCCAGCAGCACCAGTCGATAAAAAGACCGAGCCATGGTGCTTCCCTTCAATAAATGTCGTCTTCGGGGGCGAGGGGCAGCTTGACCGGTTTGTGTGTGCGGGCCGACAGGTCAAACGCTTTGGTCAGCATCAGATTGCGGTGTGCCTCCTGTGCCGTGGCGGCTTGTGTGGGTAAACCGAGTGAAACCCGGTTGAGCCACGAGTCGGTCTCTTCCCGCATGGGGCCGCGCAGTTCACCCATGGCCATATCGCCGGGGGGGTAGCTGCCAAGAAAGTCCACCCTTCGGGACTGATCGGGCGCATAGCCCTCGCCTTGAAAGCGGCTGGTGGCCAGCACGATATCCCGGTGGGTGTCGTCGATGGTCAGCACGCCTTCGGTGCCGACGATGCCGACGTCGAGGCTGTATACCGCACCCGGCCATATCACAGGCAGGGCCCAGGAGATGGTCGACTGGTAAACCGAGCCGTCACTGAAGGTGATCATGCCGGTGGTGGCATCAATGCCTTTCCACTCGGGGCCCAATGCCTTGTCGATGGACTTGGCATAGACTTCTACAGGCGTTTTGGCCTCCATCATCCACATCACGATGTCCAAGGCATGGGTGCCGCTGATCACCATGGGCGAGATTTTGTGCGGGTGATCGGTGCGTTTGTAATTGTCTATGGCCACCAAACGATTCATGAATGCACGCGAAGTGACCAGGGTGACGTCACCCAAAGAGCCCGTGCGCACCTTCTCTTTGGCAGCGAGCCAGCGGCGGCGGAATCGCTGGGTATAGCCGATGACGGCGTCCACCCCTGCTTTTTCGATGGCTTTGAGCACCCGGGCCGAGTCAGCCAAATCGGTGGCCAGGGGTTTTTCGATCATCAGCGACTGGCCGCGTTCGACGGCGTGCAGGATGGGGTCTACATGCAGGTGCTCGTCGGTGCTGATGATGACGGCATTGACTTCCGGGCGATCCAGCAGGGTGCGGTAGTCGTCAGTGACGAAATCAGCCTTCAGTTTGTCGCCCACCAGGCGTGCTCGCTCGGGGTTTTTCTCGGCAATTCCGATCCAGCCTACTTGGGGGTGACGCATGGCCACTTCCCCCCGAAACAGGCCAACCCGACCGGCCCCCACAATCGCCAGACCGATTTTTTTGGCTTCCCGATCCCTCATCTCAACGCTCCCCCACCCGTTGCAAGCGCGGCTGGGCCGCCATCGGCAGTTGAACCGGCATGCCCGTTTCGGCGGACAAGTCTGCCGCCATATAAACCTCCATGACGGTGCGGGCCTGCTCAGGCGTGACCAGAACCTCGCGGTCGAGGGCCACCGCCTCAATGAAATGAATGGTCTCTTGAGCCATGGGCCCTGCGAACACATGGTCAACCGGCTCTCCTGGCATGGTGGACATGGGCAGTTGCATGCCCTTGGCCATGGTATTGAGAATCACGTCTTTGTGAGAATCATCCACCAGCAGTGCGCCGTCGGTCCCTACAAATTCGATCCAGGTCGAAGAGAAGTTCGGGTATCCCGGGGGCAGACTCCACCCGCCGCCAACGACAAAACTCAAGCCATTGTCCATGGTGACCGTGATCCACTGGGTGTCAGGAATGTCGGCTCCGGTGCTGTCGCGCATGGCGCCATAGTTCACCTGAGAGTAGACCTTGACCGGTTTGGCCGGCTGCAGACACCAAAGCACAAAGTCGAGGTCATGGGTCGATTCCATGGCCGCCGGCGAGAGCTTGATGCGTCCGGATATTTTTTTGCCTAGGCTGCGCGTGATGTGACGGCTGACCAGCACACTGACCGCACGCCCAATGACGCCTTCCCGCAGGGCCTTGTTCACATAGGCGTACTTGGGGTTGAAGCGTTGCGAATAACCGATGGTGAATTTGAGCTGGTTCTTCCTCGACAAGGCGATCAGTTCATCGGCCTCGGCCAGTTCAATGGCAATGGGTTTTTCCAGAAACACATGCTTGCCCGCTTTGAGGGCATCGCGCGCCATGGGGTAGTGGGTGCTCTCAGGGGTGGCCGAGATCACAATGGCATCTATGGCCGGGTTGTCTATCAGTTGCCGGTGGTCCTCTGTGTAGGTGACGGCTGGCACCGATTGCCGCAGTTGCTGCAAGCGTTCCGGATGGGTTTCGGCCAAATGCAGGTGACTGACCAGCGGGTTGCGGGCGGCTGTTTCCGCCCGGATGCCGCCACACCAGCCCACACCGATGATGCCCAATTGAATTTGTTTCATGTTTGTCTCCATGTTGGTGTTATTTTTTTTGATTTTGCGGTGACTGGGCTAAATTAGCAACCTATCAATATCGAATTTTTCCAGACTTTCGGGAAAACACCTATTTGGGCGCGTAAGAATAAAAAAGGGGGCCTCCGGCCCCCTGGTCTCTAACCAGCGATGACTCAGGCGTTGATCAGGGCCTTGTTTTCCTTTTGGCGGCGAAATTTGCCGACCAGGGGCCACACTAACATCACCAAAGCCAGGGTGGTGATGCCACCGGCCAGCCAGTTGTCGAAAAACACGCCCAGCGAACCTTTGGAAATCAGCATGGACTGGCGGAAACTTGACTCGGCCATATCGCCCAGAACCAAAGCCAACACCAATGGGGCCAGCGGATAGCTCAATTTCTTGAAGGCATAGCCCATGACCCCGAACACCAGCATCATGACGACATCAAACATGTGGTTGTGCACGGTATAGGCACCCACCGCGCAAATCACGATGATGACAGGCGCGATGATCGAGAAAGGGATGCGCAGAATGGCGGCCCACCATGGCACCGTGGTCAGCACCACGATCAAGCCGGCGATATTGCCCAGATACATCGAGGCGATCAGGCCCCAGACAAAATCTTTTTGTTCCTGGAACAGCATCGGTCCGGGCTGTAAGCCCCATATCAGCAAGCCACCCAGCAACACAGCAGCGGTGGGCGAGCCTGGTATGCCCAGGGTGAGCATGGGCAGCAGGGCACTGGTGCCTGCGGCGTGGGCGGCAGTTTCCGGGGCGACCACGCCCTCAATTTTTCCGGTGCCGAATTCATCGGGCGATTTGGACATGCGCTTGGCCATGCCATAGCTCATGAACGAGGCCGGTGTGGCACCACCCGGTGTGATCCCCATCCAGCATCCAATCAGGCAGGCGCGCAAAGAAGTGGCCCAATAGCGGGGCAACTCGGCCCAAGTCTCCAGCACGTCGCGCAGGCTGATGCGTCCTTTCTGCCCCTTGAACGCCAGCCCCTCCTCCATGGTCAGCAAAATCTCCCCGACGCCAAAGAGTCCGATCACGGCGACCAGGAAGTCAAAGCCCTGCAACAAAGACTCTTGTCCGAAGGTCATGCGCAGGGTACCCGTCACGCTGTCCAGCCCCACGGCGGCCAGCGCGAAGCCCAACATCATGGCCATCAGGGTTTTGGAGGGCGGCTCTTTGGACATGCCGATAAAACTGCAGAAGGTCAACAACTGCACCGCAAAGAATTCAGGCGGCCCGAAATTGAGGGCAAATTTCGCCACCACGGGTGCCAGAAATGTGACCATCAGCACGGCGAACAAAGCACCGATGAAGGAAGAGGTGAAAGCAGCGGTCAGGGCCTGTGCGGCTTTGCCCTTTTGGGCCAGTGGGTAGCCGTCAAAGGTGGTGGCCACTGACCAGGGTTCGCCCGGAATGTTGAACAGCACCGAGGTGATGGCGCCGCCAAATAGGGCCCCCCAGTAGATGCAAGACAACATGATGATGGCCGAGGTCGGCGACATGCTAAAGGTCAGAGGCAACAAAATGGCCACACCATTGGCTCCGCCCAGACCGGGCAATACACCGATCAGCACGCCTAGCAAAATGCCAACCAGCATCAGAAGCAGGTTTTGAAAGGTCAGGGCAACCGCGAAACCCTGAAAAAGGCTATTGAGCTCATCCATGGTCAGAATCCAAAAAGGGCTTCAATCGGTCCTTTGGGCAAGGGCAGCAGGAACCAGATCTCAAAAAGGGCAAACAGCGCGACCGGGACCGCGATGCCTACCGCAAGGGCTTTGGGCCAAGCGTATTTGCCCTGCCATACCATGAAAAAAGCGATGAAAAGGGCTGAGGCCACATACAGGCCCAACACGAAAATGGCCGCCACGTAAACCACGGTGGGAATAAACATCTTCAACACCAAGCCGATTTCTTCGTGGGTGGCGAAGGCATCGGTCATGTGCTCTCGATGCCACTGGCGCGAGGCATCCCACAACACTTTGGCAGCCCCTGCAACCAACAACACGCCGATGTAAAACGGAAAGTAGCCGGGTTGAGGGCCGTCATCGCCCCACTGCATGCCAACCCTGATGCTGTCCCAAATCACAACCGCGCCGATCAAGGCAAAAAACAAGGCCACCACGGCCTCTGCCCAGCGGTGCTGAACATGTGGCTGATACATCTATCGACTCCCTCAGTGGGTCATAAAAAAGCCCCAGCCACCAGGGTCGGGGCGGGGGGCTTACTTCTTGGCCAGGAAACCGGCCTCTGTCATGAGACGGGTGTGCTCCGCATCGGCCTTGGTCAACCATTCTGTGAACGCGGCACCGCTCAGCGACAGGTCTTTGAAAGCACCCGCTTCCAGGAATTCCTTCCACTCAGGCAAGGCACGCACCTTGTTGAAAATATCCTGATAGTAGGCGACCTGTGCCGGGGTGGATTTGGGCGGCATGAAGATGCCGCGCAACATCAGGTACTCGACCTCCAGCCCTTGCGAGCGGCAAGTCGGCACGTCTTTCCAGGATTGATTGGCCGTGATTTTGTTGGGGTAGGGCATGGGCTCCTGGTCAAACACACACAGGGCGCGCAAGGTGCCTGCTTTCCAATGTGAAGCGGCCTCGATGGGGTTGTTCACGGTGGTGTCAATGTGTTTGCCCACCAGTTGAACGGCCACATCGCCGCCGCCCTTGAATGGGATATAGGTCATTTTCTTGCCGATGGCCTTCTCCAAAGCCACGGTGATGATCTGGTCTTCCTGTTTGGAGCCCGTGCCCCCCATTTTGAATTTGCCGTCTTCACCCGCTTTCACGGCCTTGACATAGTCGGCCACTGATTTATGGGGGGACTCGGCATTGACCCACAAGACAAATTCGTCCAAAGCCAGCATTTGTACCGGGGTGAGGTCCTTCCAGTTGAAGGGCACGCCTGTCGCCAGAGGGGTGGTGAACAAATTGGAGAGGGTGATGATGATTTTGTGTCCGTCCGGACGGGCGTTTTTGGCGTCCAGGAAACCCTCGGCCCCAGCCCCCCCTGATTTGTTCAGCACCACCATGGGTTGATTCATGAGCTTGTGTTTGGTGATCAGGCCCTGGACGAAGCGGGCCATTTGATCGGCACCGCCCCCGGTGCCGGCCGGGACGATGAACTCAACCGATTTGCTGGGTTGCCAGCCCTGTGCCCAACTGCTCGTCGTCGCCATCAAGCCTGTGAGGGCGGTTGCGGCCAACAAGCCCAGTGCGCGTCGGGCAGGGCTAGGACTTTGCTGTCGGAAATAATGATCAAGGTTCATGCGGTTCTCCGTCGGGCTGACACAAAAATGAAACTTTGTAAATTAAATGTTAAAAGTCTGGTTTTGTCTCATTGGCTAGGGGAAACACTAGCGTTTGAGTGCGGTATCTATTGACCCGAATCAATCAATTGGGCTGGGCTTGCGGGATCGTCAGGGGTGTTGGGTCGGATCCAAGGCGTTATGTCGGTGGGGAGGGCATGACATCATGGACTATGATGCGGGCATGAATTCTGAATCAAAACCCATTCCTGTCGCCGTGGTCACCGGTGGCGCACGCGGCATCGGGCTGGCGGTTGGCCAGTGGTTTTTGCAGCAAGGGTACCGGGTGGCCTTGCTCGACTCAGATGCCCAGACCCTGCGACAAACCGAAATTGACCTGGCACGACCCGAAGAGGTGTTCGCCATACCTACCGATGTGTCTCAGCCCGATCAGGTGCAGGCCGCCGCCCGTCAAATCAAGGACCGCTGGGGCCGGGTGGACGCCTTGGTCAATAACGCCGGTGTGGCGGTGTTCAAACCCGTGCTCGAGACCAGTTTTGAAGAGTGGCGTCATGTGCTGGGCACCAACCTGGATGGTGCGTTCCTGTGCAGCCAGGCTTTTGGTCGCATCATGGCGCAGCAAAAGTCCGGGGCCATCGTTAATATTGCCTCCATTTCCGGATTGCGGGCCAGCACCTTGCGGGTCGCCTACGGCACCAGCAAGGCCGCCCTGATTCACCTCACCAAACAATACGCTGCCGAGCTGGGCAACTACGGGGTACGCGTCAACACTGTCTGTCCCGGCCCGGTGGAGACGGAAATGGCCAAGCTGGTCCACAGCGTCGCCATCCGTTCTGACTACATCGACACCATCCCCTTGGGGCGCTACGGTTCACCCCAGGAAATGGCGCAAACGGTGGGCTTTCTTTGCAGCAGTCAGGCCAGCTACATCAACGGCCAGTTCCTGGCCGTCGATGGCGGGTTTGATGCCTCAGGCGTCGGCCTGCCCACCTTGCGCCGCACAAACCCCGAGATCAGCCATGTCGGTCAGCCCGACGTGCCGCACTGAATTGTTTCGTTCATTCCAAAGGAGACTTCCATGACGCTTTCCCGCCGTACTCTGGTCATCGCCTCCGGCGCCGCCACTCTCGCTGCCAGCCTGCGCTTGGCCCATGCCCAAAAGGCGCAATTCACATTCAAATACGCCAATAATCAACCGCCCCAGCACCCCATGAACGTGCGCCTCAAAGAGGCCACCGAAGCCATCGCCAAAGAATCGAATGGGCGCATGGAGATTCAGGTGTTTCCCAGCAACCAGTTGGGCTCCGACACCGACACGCTCAGCCAGTTGCGCTCTGGCGGGGTGGAGATGTTCAACCTCTCGGGCTTGATCCTGGCGACCCTGGTGCCGCAGGCGGCCCTCAACGGTCTGGGTTTTGCCTTCTCCAACTACGATGCCGTCTGGAAGGCCATGGATGGCGATGTCGGCGGCTACATTCGGGCCCAAATTGGCAAAGCCAATATCCACGCCCTCGATAAAATCTGGGACAACGGGTTCCGTCA
Organism: Pseudomonadota bacterium; assembly: GCA_041159205.1. Classification (GTDB taxonomy): domain Bacteria; phylum Pseudomonadota; class Gammaproteobacteria; order Burkholderiales; family Burkholderiaceae_C; genus Limnohabitans. The sequence goes on along the minus strand of JBEAZY010000185.1, from coordinate 3,682 downwards.
GATGACGACCTCCACCAAGCCCATCAACACCGCAGACGATCTGCGTGGCTTCAAAATCCGCGTGCCGGTTTCCCCGATGTGGACTTCCCTGTTCAAAGCATTCGATTCGGCCCCGACCTCGATCAACGCCTCTGAGATGTATACCGCCTTGCAGACCAAGGTCGTGGATGGCCAGGAAAACCCCTTGGCTGTGATTTCCAACTTCAAGTTGTACGAAGTACAGAAGTACTGTTCGGTCACCAACCACATGTGGGATGGGTTCTGGACCTTGATCAACCGTCGCGCATGGGACCGATTGCCACCCGACCTGCAGCAAATCGTGACCAAGCACATTAACGCCGCGGCCATGGCCGAGCGCGCTGACCTGGCCGCTCAGAACAGCCAGTTGCGTCAAAGCCTGGAAGCCAACGGCATGGTCTTCAACACCCCGCGCACCGACGGCTTCCGCGACAAGCTGCGCACGGCCGGTTTCTTCAAAGAGTGGCAGGGCAAGTTTGGAGACGAGGCCTGGTCGGTGCTTGAGCGCTACACGGGCAAGCTGGGCTAAGCAAGCCTTGCAAACACCCATGCGTCTTTGTCACTCAAAAACGGGCGTTCTGTCGTCATGAGCGAAGTAGGGGCTGTCGCCCAGCCTGGCGGGCAGCCAAAATGGATGTGGCCCCTGGAGGCCGTATCGGCCTTGCTGACTTTGCTCATCACGGTCTTGCTGTTGGGCGGCGTGATCTCGCGCTATGTGTTCGGCTTGCCCCTGGTGTGGTCAGAAGAGGTGGTCTCCATCTCTTTTATTTGGCTCACCATGCTGGGGGCCGCCATTGCCTTGCAGCGCCAGGAGCATCTGCGACTGAACCTGTTTGTCGACTTGCTTCCGCCCCGGGCCCGTCAGTTCGCCGGGGCCGTGGCACATGTTCTGGTGGCGGCTTTGTTGCTCACGCTGATGCGACCTGCCATTGAATACGCTCAGGACGAGTGGTTCATCCGCACCCCGGCGCTCGATTGGCCCAATACGGTGCGAGTCGGCTCTATTGCCCTGGGGCTGGGGTTGATGGGCATGATGGTGTTGGTGCAAGCCATCCAATCGTCGCGCTGGACAGACCTGCTGGTGTCTGCCTTGGGCGTGTCGCTATTGACTTTTGGGGCGTCACAACTCACCGATGTGTGGGGTCAACTGGGGCTTTTCAATATTCCTGTTTTTCTGATCGGTCTGGTGGGTCTTTGCCTGGTGCTGGGGGTGCCGATTGCGTTTTGTTTTGCCTTGGGTGCCGCCTGCTATCTGGGTTTTTCGACCCAGGTGCCCCTAACGGTGATCATCGGTCGCATGGATGAGGGCATGTCCAGCGTGGTGCTGGTGTCCGTCCCCATTTTTGTTTTGCTGGGGTGTGTGCTCGATGCCACTGGCATGGGCAAGGCGATCGTGGATTTTTTGGCTTCCCTGATTGGCCACATCAAGGCCGGGATGTCATATGTGCTGCTGGGTTCTTTGTTCATTGTCTCGGGCATTTCGGGCTCCAAGGTCTCTGACATGGCGACCGTCGCCCCTGCGCTATTTCCCGAAATGAAGCGACGCGGCAACAAGCCCTCTGAAATGGTGGCTCTGCTGGCCACCGGGGCGGCCATGGCCGACACCGTGCCCCCGAGCATTGTCCTGATTGTGTTGGGTGCTGTGGCCAGTGTCTCGATTGCGGGCCTCTTTCAATCGGGTTTTGTGGTGGCCATGGTGTTGTTGTTGGCCCTGATCGTGCTGGCACGCTGGAAAGCCCGGCACGAAGACACCACCGGCACTCGCCGGGCCAATCGTCGCGAGATCTGGCGCTACATCATTGTGGCAGCGCCGGCACTGGTACTGCCCTTCCTGATCCGCAGCGCAGTGGCCGAGGGCGTGGCCACCGCCACCGAAGTCTCTACCGTGGCTGTCGTGTACGCCATGTTGGTTGGGCATTTTATTTATGGCGGCATCGGTTGGCGCAAGTTCTACGGCATGTTGGTCGAGACGGCTGCCCTCTCCGGGGCTGTATTGCTGGTTTTGGGCGCAGCCTCGGCCATGGCTTGGTCCATCACTCAAAGTGGCGTGGTCCAGCACCTCTCGGCCTTCATGACCACCTTGCCAGGCGGCTGGATGGGATTCATGGCGGTCACCATCGTGATCTTCCTGATTCTGGGCTGCCTGCTGGAAGGCTTGCCGGCCGTCTTGCTGCTGGCACCCATCATGTTCCCTATAGCGCGCAAGTTGGGCATTCACGACATCCACTACGCGATGGTGATCGTCTGCGCCATGAACGTGGGTTTGATGATGCCTCCCATCGGGGTTGGTTTTTACATTGCCTGTCGCATCGGCGGGGCCAAGCCCGACGAGGTCATAGGCGCCATTTGGCCCTATTTGTTGGCCCTCTTGATCGGCGTCTTCGTGATCGCGGCCTTCCCCTGGATCTCTACCGTGGCCCTCTGAAACCCCATGAATTGGCTTGATCTTTATCACACCATGGCGCGCATCCGCGCTTTCGAGCTGGCGGCTGAGGTGGCCAGCCAGGGCGGCGTCCAGGTCTTGGGTGCCCAACTCAACGACAGTGCCAAAGTGCGAGGGCCCTTGCATTTGTCCATCGGCCAGGAGGCGGTGGCGGTGGGCGTCTGCGCGCATTTGAAGCGTCAGGATGTACTGACCAGCACCCACCGTGGCCATGGCCACACGTTGGCCAAAGGCGCCGACATGCGGCGCATGATGGCCGAGTTGTTTGGCCGTGCCGATGGTTTCAATGGCGGCAAGGGGGGCTCGATGCACATCGCCGACTTCTCTGTGGGCATGCTGGGTGCCAACGGTGTGGTTGCAGCGGGTCTACCGATTGCCTGTGGGGCCGCCCATGCCCTGAAGCTGCAAGGGCTGCCGCATGTGGTGGCCTGCTTTTTTGGCGATGGCGCGACCAATCGCGGTCCTTTTCTCGAGGCCCTGAACTGGGCATCGGTTTACCGCCTGCCGGTGTTGTTCGTGTGTGAGGACAACCGCTTTTCAGCCACCACCCCCACCCGCGCCCTGACCGCCGGTCCGGGTGCCTTGGCGCGTGCCGAGGCACTTGGCGTGCCGGGCGTAGCGGTCGACGGAAACGACGTGGCGGCGGTGTTTCAGGCCAGCGCCAGGCTCTTGCAACAGGTCAGAGAAGGGCAACCGCGTTTTTTACACGCCCATACCTGGCGCGTGCGCGGCCATGTGTCGGTCGATGTGCAGGCTTATCGCGACCCGAAGGAGCGCCAGGCGGCCATCGATGCCGACCCCTTGTTGCGGGCCCGCGCGCAAGCCATCGCCGATGGGGTGTCTGTGGCTGATCTGGATGCGTTGGATCAGCGAGCCCGCACCGAGGCCGAAGAGGCGGTCGAGTTTGCCAACCTTTCGCCCTGGCCCGAGCCTTCGGCCGCCTACAGTGACATTCAAACCTTTGGGGCGGGCGTATGGCGTTGATGACTTATGCCGAGGCAGCCGTTCTGGCCCTGTCCGAAGCCATGCGCCGCGACCCCAAGGTGGTGGTGTTGGGCGAAGACGTGGGGCGCGGCGGGATTTTTGGGCAATACAAAGGATTGGCTGCCGCCTGGGGGCCGGATCGGGTCATCGATACCCCCATTTCAGAAGCCAACATCATGGGGGCGGGGGTTGGCATGGCTCTGATGGGCATGCGGCCCGTGGTGGAAATGCGGGTGA
>JBEAZY010000184.1:0-20177 GCA_041159205.1 Pseudomonadota bacterium | reverse complement strand
TGGCGCATTTCAAGAAGGTGACTCACCTGAGCGACCTCAGCGACGATATGCTGGGCTGGATGGCCCGGGCCGCCTTGCGTGCGGGGCGTCAACCGGCCTGGGCGCAGGTGCAAGCCGCCCTGCGTGCCATGACGCCACAGGCGCGTCAGGACCCGACCTGGGTGTACTGGCTGGCACGCGCCGATATGGCTTTGCACCCTGCGGGTAGCTCGCCGCACCAAGGTGCCTTGCAATCACTTGAGGCCTTGGCCGGGGTGCGCGGGTTTTATGAGCAGTTGGCGCTGGAGGAGTTGGGGCGCAAGGTCGTTGCGCCGGCCCGCCCCGAGCCACCCACCGAGGCCGAGCTGGCCCAGGCCCGCCAAAACCCGAGCCTGAAGCGGGCGCTGTACGCGATCTCGATGGGGTTGCGGCCGGAAGGGGTGAGGGAATGGAACTATGGGGCCCATTTGGTCAATGCCCAAGGGCAGTTGGGCCGCATGAGCGACCGCGAGTTGCTGGCCACGGCAAGTGTGGCTTGTGAACAGCAGGTGTGGGACCGCTGCATCAACACCAGCGATCGGGTGCGTGAGGCATGGGACGTGGGGCTGTCTTTTCCGATGCCATTTCGCGACGCCGTGTTGCAGCGCAGCCGTGAGATTTCGCTCGACCCGGCCTATGTGTATGGGCTGATTCGGCAAGAAAGCCGCTTCATCATGGATGCCCGTTCACATGTCGGCGCTTCAGGGTTGATGCAGGTGATGCCCGCCACGGCCAAGTGGACGGCCAAAAAAATCGGCCTGGATGGCTTTAGGCCTGAGCAAATCTCGCAGCGCGACACCAATATCGCCATCGGGACCGGTTATCTGAAGATCGTGTTGGATGATTTTGAGGGCTCGATGCCCTTGGCCGCCGCTGCTTATAACGCGGGACCCAGTCGACCTCGCAAGTGGCGGCAGGGCCCGGATCTGGAGGCGGCGATTTGGGCCGAGAACGTGCCTTTTTCGGAGACGCGGGATTACGTCAAAAAGGTGCTTTCGAACACCACGCTGTATGCGGCCGTCATCACGGGTCAGCCGCAATCTCTGAAGGCGCGTTTGGGTCGGGTCGGGCCCAAGGCCTCCGGCGCACCTGACAACAATGACATCCCCTGAGTAGAATGAATTGAAACCCAACCCCCTGGAGACATGATGTCCAAAGCTTTTGCCAGTCAGGCCGATACCGCCGACAAGAAAATCACTTTCGAGCAACTCAGTGCCCATTGCTGGGCCTATACCGCCGAGGGCGACCCCAATTCGGGGGTGATCATAGGCGAGAAGGCCATTTTGGTGAGCGATGCCACCGCCACGCCGTCGATGGCGCGTGACCTGATCGCCAAGATCCGCACCATCAGCGATAAACCCATCAAGTATGTGTTGCTGACCCACTACCATGCCGTGCGGGTGCTCGGTGCCAGTGCTTTCAAGGCCGAAGGGGCCACCGAAATCATCGCCAGCAAGGGGACGCTGGACCTCATCCATGAGCGTGGCGCGCAAGACATGCAAAGCGAGATGGACCGCTTTCCGCGTCTGTTTCGCGGTGCCGAGGAGGTGCCGGGGCTGACCTGGCCGACGCTGGTGGTGGGCGATGGCCAAGCAGGCCGGCAGGGCAGTGTGCGACTGGACCTGGGTGGCGTTTGGGTCGAGATTTGGCACCCGGGGCCCGGGCACACGCAGGGCGACACCATTGCCTGGGTAGAGTCGGAGAAGGTGCTTTTCAGTGGTGACCTGGTGGAATACGAGGCGGGTGTTTACACCGGGGACGCTCATCTGCAAGAGTGGCCCGCCACCCTGGAGGCTTTGCGGGCTTTGAAGGCCGAGGCCATTGTGCCGGGGCGGGGTGTGGCCATGAAAGGGCAGGCAGCGGTCAATCAAGCGCTGGATTACACGCGGCGTTGGGTGCAAATGTTGTATGAGTGCGCCCAGGAGGCGGTGGCTAAGAAGTTGGACCTGAAGGGAGCCATGGCGCATACGCGGCAAAAAATGGACCCGGTGTTCGGTCATGTGTTCATCTACGAGCATTGCCTGCCCTTTGACGTGAGTCGGGCTTTTGATGAGGCTTCTGGCATCCGTCGTCCGCGCATCTGGACCGCCGAGCGCGATAAAGATATGTGGCAAGCCCTGCAGGCCTGAGGTCGTTAATCTTTGGCCGACAGCAGGCGTGCCAGCGACTGCTGTTGTTGCCCTAGCTTTTGCAGGGCTCTGTCACGTTGCTCAGGGCGCATGGCGTTGTGCATGCGTGAAGCGGAGGTGCATAGGGCTTGCGCATTGGCCAGGACATGGTCGCGGTGCGCTTGGATGGGCGGGTTGAGCATGCGTCGCATCATCTCGCCCAGTTCGGTTTGCACCACTTTGAGTTCGGGTTGCGTCAGCCGAATGCGATCGAGCGTGTCGAGGATGTCGCGCTGGCGGCGCTGGCGTTCCTGCCAGGCGATGGCCGGTTGATAGGGCGAGGCGCGCAGGGTTTCGCGAAGCAGGCTTTTCTGGCTGGCATCCAGGCTGCCGTAGTAATCTTCGATGCGCTCCAAAGCGCGTTTCAGGCGACGCTGCAGGCGTTCGTCCTCAGGGCCGTCGAGCCATTCTTCGCGCCATTTGATGTTGTCTTCTTCGTGATACTGGCGCAGGTGGGCGATTTGCTCGGCCCGCAGGCTGAGTGCGGTACGCGCCAGTACCGCGCCTGCCTGTTGTGCCAGCACAGGCAAGCTTTGCCAGACCTCGTTTTGAAAGGCGCAAGTCTGCGCGGTTTGGAGGTCGTTGGAGGCGATGCCGATGAGCCCCTGTACCGATTGAACCACCTGCGGTAACTGGGTTTGGCGATGCCAGGCCAGCAGGGTGCGCAAATCGGCTTTCAGTTGACGTTCTTGCTGGCTGTCCAGGTCGAGTTGCCGATCGAGCCACCATTGCAGTAAAAACGGGCTTTGGTTGTAGGTGGTCTCGATCAGGCTGCACCCGCCCAAGCCAAGCAGGCCGATGGTCATGGCACAAGCTGTCAGCCAGCGCCGCCAAACGGGGCGGTGCTGTCGGATAATGGGGTCATCAGTTAACAGGTGAACCATGACGGCAATCGATGTGGTGGTGATGGCGGCGGGCAAAGGCACCCGCATGAAGAGCAGTATGCCCAAAGTGCTTCATCCTTTGGCGGGTAAGGCCATGGTGCAGCATGTGGCCTTGGTCGCCTTAGAGTTGGGCGCACGGCACCGGGTGTTCATCACCGGGCATGGCGCCGAACAGGTGGAGGCGCAGTTGCAGGCAGCCAACCCTGGTCAGGCGCTGAGTTTTGCCCGCCAGGAACCCCAATTGGGCACCGGCCATGCCGTGATGCAGGCCATGCCGCATTTGCCCGATGACGGTGTGGTGGTGGTCTTGTCGGGCGATGTGCCCCTGATCCGTCCCGCCACACTGGCCAGCCTGGTGCGGGCGTGTGGCGGGCAGCAGCTGGCATTGCTGACCTTGACTCCGCCCGACCCCAAGGGTTATGGGCGGGTGGTGCGCAACAGCCAAGGACAGGTGCGCGCGATCATCGAGGAAAAAGATGCCAATGCCGAACAGCGCGCCATTCAAGAGGTGTACAGCGGCATCATGGCCGCTCCGGCCCGCTTGTTGCGGGCTTGGCTGGGGCGCTTGGATGCGAACAATGCGCAGTCAGAGTATTACCTCACCGATGTGGTGGCGCATGCCGTGGCCGACGGGGTGTCGGTGGTGGCTGAAGCTTGCAGCGATCTGAACGAAGTGGCAGGGGTCAATAGCCCGGCCCAGTTGGCGCAATTGGAGCGTGTTTATCAGCGGCGGCAGGCGGAACACCTGATGGCGCAAGGGGTGCGTTTGCTGGACCCGGCCCGCTTTGACTTGCGCGGCGAATTGGTTTGCGAACAGGATGTACAAATCGATGTGAACTGTGTGTTTGAGGGCCGGGTGGTGTTGGGAGCCGGGGTGAGCGTGGGCGCAAATTGTGTATTGTCAGATTGCCGGATTGAGGCGGGCGCGCAGATTTTCCCTTTCACGCACATAGCGGGCGCTGACTTGGGGGTGCGGGTCGGTGCCGGTGCGCGCATTGGGCCCTATGCCCGTCTTCGACCCGGCAGTGAGCTGGGGCCGGAGGTTCACATTGGCAATTTTGTCGAGGTGAAGAATTCACGCATGGGTCCAGGCTCTAAAGCCAATCATCTGGCTTATGTCGGCGATACCGAAATGGGCAGCGGCGTGAACTATGGTGCCGGCAGCATCACCGCCAATTACGACGGTGCCCGTAAGCACACCACGGTGATTGAAGACAGGGTCCATGTGGGCAGCAATTGCGTGCTGGTTGCGCCGGTGCGCCTGGGGGCCGGGGGCACCATCGGGGGTGGCTCGACCATCACCAAAGACACCCCGCCCGATGCCTTGACGGTGGCCCGTGCGAAGCAACTGAGTGTGGGTGCATGGAAGAGGCCCACCAAAAGCTAGTCCAGGACTTCCCTTGCCTTGAAGGAGATGTCTTTTATCTGCAGGCTTGCATGAATTCGATCAGATCAGGCTGGGTCAGGTAGAGGTGAATCTGATGTTCGGCTTCGTTTTCTGACCAGGTCAGCACGATCTGGTTGCCATAGAGTTTTTCCGGTTTCAGGCTGGACAGGAAATCAAAAGACTGCCCATGCGACCATGGGCTGGAGCTGGCTTCCCATTGGGTGGGCAGGTTTTCAACGCCTGACTTGATGTGTGCTTTGAGAGGCGCGAGACCCCCTTGCAGCGCCGGCCATCGGGCAAAGGGGCGCACAGGCCGTTGGTACCCCAGGACATCCAGTTGTAATTCATGGTTTCGGCAGACGATTTGAGCCACATAAAGCCGCTGGCTGGAATGAAACTCTACGACTTCCATGGCCGGTGCTGTCGGGTTCAGTCTGGCGCCGGCCGCATGCCAGTGGATGGCCTGATAAGCCAGCAACGACAGATGTGCGACCACCGCGAACATCAGGGCCAGCCCACTTAGCCCATGGGCGAACAACCAGAATTTTTCGAGTCGCCGGGCGGCCCGTGGCTGGCCGTATCGATTAGGCCCCGGTGTGCCCGCCTTGAAGGACAGGGTATGCCACAAAGGCAGAGCCGCGATGAGCGTGAGCGCCCACAAGAGGGTCCAGCCGCTGCGACCCAGGTCGTGCAAGCGGCGCATCATGACACGCCATGCCCACCCCAGCAGGACCAGACCCAAAGCCACCAAGGGGCCCCATTCGAGCTCTTCCTCGATCTCTTCGGGGCCTATGCCGACCCAATAGGGCGAGGCCCTGAACATCAACCAGGCGTACAGGCAGAGGCTGATGCCCATCCAAGCGAACTCACTGCGGTCGGCCCGTTCACCCCTAAGGAACAGATGGTTCAAGAAACGCATGGGGTTCTGCAGGACTTCTCTAGCCCCATGACTCGACACTGAAGTGACAGCCAAGCCTCATCACTTTAACAATGCCTCCACTTCAATATGGTCTGGCTTCTCCCCGCTGAGTCGCCGCCTATGAATTTCTGAGTAGGCCGCCTCAATATGGCGTGTAAATAGCTTGCCGTTGAATAAAGGGGATGTGTGTCTGTTTTGCGCCAGTTTTTTCTTGATCACCCCAAGTTGAAACGAGTCTGTGGCCAGCTCAATCGCTCTTGCTTCGTATTCTTCCTGCGTCTTGGTGATCAACTCAGGAAGATTCATGGTTTTGAGCAAACTTGCAGCCACCCTTGCCGCAAAAGAGTGCCCCATTTGGGTCAGCACGGGTAATCCAGCCCAAAGCGCATCACTTGCCGTTGTATGGGCGTTGCAGGGCAGGGTATCGAGGAACAAGTCAGCAGCCCGATGTCGAGCCAGATGCTCTTCAAGTTTCATGTGTGGCGCAAAGACCAACCGGGCTGGATGAATACCTCTGTGTTGGGCATGCTCTCGCAAATGACGGGCGGCAGTAGGGCTGCTTTGGAACAGCCATAAGACGCTACCGTCGATGGTCTTGAGCAGTCGCATCCAGACGTCGAAAGTTTCCGGCAGGATTTTGTAGTTTTTATTGAAACAACAGAACACGAAACCCGTCTCAGGCAGCCCCAGTTCACGGCGCGTGTAGACCCTGTCGGAGATTTTTCTCTTGGAGTCATTGACTTGATAGCTGTGGGGCAGATAAATGATTTTTTCTGAGTAGTACTGCTGACTCTCTTGCGGGATCAAGGTCTTGTCAGCGACGATGTAGTCGAAATATGAGGCAGCCAGGGTTCCAGGATAGCCAAGGTAGTTGATCTGGATCGGTGCACATTGTTCGGCAAATACTTCCAATCGGGAGTCTTGCGTCAGGCCCTTTAAGTCAACCGCGATGTCTATGCTGAGATCCCTGGACATTTGGGCCACTTCTCGAGCGCTTTTCCCTGAGACATCGAAGAAATGGTTGAATCCGCCGGAAACACGGCTGCGCATCTCATCTTGCTTGTCTGGCCCAAAAGAGAAGCCAAACAGCTCGAATCTTTGCGTGTCGTGCGATTCGAATAACTCAGCCATCAAATATGAAGTGGCATGGTTATGAAAGTCAGCTGAGTAATAGCCGATTCGAATTTTTCCATCGGCAGGACGAGTCTTGAATTTGCTCTGAACAGCGGGTGCAGGATGATTTAAATGGACGTAGAGGCGAGTCGCTTTCAAATGAAGGCCCGGACTGTCTGTCAAACCCAATACAGTGAATGGGGGTGCGACTTTCTGTTCTGCTTCGATAGACGCTTTGAGTTTTTGCAAAAGATTTTGCAGATCACGCCAGTCACAAAGTTGCATTTGTGTGTGCAGTTTATTGCCTAGCAAGAAGTCGTAATCTGGCTTGTGGGCCATGGCCATGTCAAAGCTGGCTAAAGAGTCCTCCATCCGATTGAGGTCTTGCAGCACAACCCCCCGGTTGTTCAGCGCATCGGCGTAATCAGGTTTGAGGGCGATGGCCTTGTCGTAGCTGGCCAGGGCTTCTTCAGCCCGATTGAGTTCTTTTAACGCGTTGCCACGGTTGTAATAGGCTATAGCGGAGTTGGGGTTGATTTTGAGGGCTTTGCCGATGAGCTCTTGTGCCAATTCAGGGTTTTGTGTCTGTGCCGCTATGACGCCAAGCAGATGCAGGGCGTCGAAATATCCGGGATACCTTGCCAGCACTTGTTCATACGCGGCTTTGGCTTGTAACAGTTGCCCGTGTTGATGCAAGCGCAAGCCGTGCTGGAATACCTGCACTGTTTCCGGATCAAGCAGTCCGGCCTGCTTTGGGGCGGTCTGCGTTCGACGGGGAATTGCTGGTCTTCTGGCCATTTGTTTTTTTTCTCAAAGGTCGTTGGCAGTTCAAGATGCCCGCAGGTTTTCCCGTTGGCACTTGAGTCAAGGGAAGTCCTGCATGCAGGGTTTCCCAAGCAAATTTATTCAAACTTTTGAATGATTTAAATCATTATTTTATAACTAAAAAATTAATAAATGACTGCGGCAACGCGGTCAGCCTCGCTGCGTGCCGGTGTCGCCAGGGGATGGGGGGCGACGAAGGAGGGGGTTTTGCAGGACCTGCCAGGTCGGTCAGCGCATGCGAGCCTGCCGTATGACCAGGGCCCACTTTTCACTTTCGCGGCGGATGTATTGCGCCGTGTTTTCGGGGCTGGCGGGGGTGGCTTTCATGCCCATTTTGTCCAATTGGGCGACGATGGCCGGGTCGCGCAGGGTTTCGGTGATGGCCGCATTCAAGCGCCGGACCTGTTCCGGGCGGGTTTTGGGCGGGGCGGCAAAGGCGTACCAATTGAGGGCTTCGTATTGCGGGAAGCCCGACTCGGCGACTGTGGGCACGTCGGGGAAGGTTTCGCTGCGCGTGGCCCCGGTGGTGGCCAAGGGCCGAAGTTTTTGCGCCTTGATGTGATGCAAGGCGTCTGAGGGGGCGGAGAAGATGGAGGGCAAGACACCAGACAGCAGATCGGCCATGGCTGGCGCGCCCCCCCGGTAGGGCACGTGCTGGTAGTTCAGCCCCGCCATGTGTTTGAGCCATTCGCCAGCCAGATGACCGGCGCTGCCGATGCCTGACGAGCCAAATGCCAATCGGGTGTGTGGTTCGCGGGCCGCCCGCAGGTATTCGGCGAAGCTGAGTATGGGCGACGATTCGGGCACGACCAGCACATTGCTGAACGAGACCGCCATGCTGATCATTTCCAGATCGGTGCTGGGGCTGAAGCCCATGCCGATCAGGTGCTGGTTGACGGCCAGTGAGCCGATGGTGCCGAGCATGAAGAGGTTTTCATCACCGGCGGCTTTGTAGAGGGCTTCGGTGGCGATGTGCCCGCCCGCGCCTGCGCGGTTGTCGATGACGATGTTTTGTTTGAGCAGGGCGCTGAGCTTGGGGGCCAGCAGCCGGGCCACGCTGTCCGAGCCGCCACCTGGCGCAAAGCCCACCAGCAAACGCAGGTTGGCATCGCTTTGGGCCATGGCCACGGGGCACAGCCAGACCAGCATCAGGACCAGCCAGCGGGAGAAGGCGTGTTGTATAAGGTTCATGCCAACACTTCGTTTGGAGACATCTTAAGCCTGGCTTCACTCCACCGTGACGCTCTTGGCGAGGTTGCGTGGTTTGTCCACATCGGTGCCCCGGGCGCAGGCGGTGTGATATGCCAATAACTGCAGCGGCAGCACATGCAGCATGGGCGAGAGGACGCCATAGTGTTCAGGCATGCGGATGACCTGAACGCCTTCGGTGGTGCTGATGCGGGTGTCGGCATCGGCCAGGACGTAGAGCACGCCGCCCCGGGCGCGCACTTCTTGCATATTGCTTTTGAGTTTTTCCAGCAAGGCGTCGTTGGGCGCCACGGTGACAACGGGCATTTCGCTGGTGACCAGGGCCAGGGGACCGTGTTTGAGTTCGCCTGCGGCGTAGGCCTCGGCGTGGATGTAGGTGATTTCCTTGAGTTTGAGCGCGCCTTCCAATGCGATGGGGTAGTGCGTGCCCCGGCCCAGGAAGAGGGCGTTTTCTTTGTGCGCAAAGTCTTGCGCCCAGGCGATGACTTGAGGTTCCAGGGCCAGCACCGACTGCATGGCGGCCGGCAAGTGGCGCATGGCGCGCAGGTGCTCTGACTCTTGCTCAGGGCTGAGGCGGCCCTTGAGTTTCATCAGGGTCAGCGTCAGCAAGAACAAGCCGGCCAGTTGGGTGGTGAATGCCTTGGTCGAGGCCACCCCGATTTCGACCCCGGCGCGGGTGACGTAGGCCAGCTCGCATTCGCGCACCATGGCACTGGTGGCGACGTTGCATACCGTCAGGCTGTGCCGCATGCCCAGGCTTTGAGCGTGGCGCAGCGCGGCCAGGGTGTCGGCGGTTTCGCCCGACTGACTGATGGTCACGACCAGTGTGCGCGGTTGTGGCACCGATACCCGGTAGCGGTATTCGCTGGCCACTTCGACCCGGCAGGGGAGTTGGGCCAGCGATTCAAGCCAGTATTGAGCCACGCAGCCGCTGTAGTAGCTGGTGCCGCAGGCCAGAATCAGCACCTGGTCGATGCCTGCCAGCACGTCGGCAGCGCCCGCACCAAACAGGCTGGGTTCGATGGCTTCGATGCCGCTCAGGGTGTCTGCGACCGCGCCGGGCTGTTCAAAAATCTCTTTTTGCATGTAATGGCGATAGGGGCCAAGGTCGGCCGCGCCACTGTGGGCCTGAACGGTGCGCACGGGTCGCTGAACGGCTTGCCCGTTTCGGTTGTAGACCCGGTATTGGTCGGGGGTGAGGTCGACCAGGTCGCCTTCTTCCAGGTAAATGATTTGGTCGGTGACGCCCGCCAGGGCCATGGCATCGCTGGCCAGAAAGTTCTGTTCTGCGTCCAAACCCAGAATGAGTGGCGAGCCGGCACGGGCACCCACCACCCGATGCGGTTCGAGGTGATGGATGGCGGCGATGGCATAGGCCCCATGCAGCCGGGCGACGGCTTGCGCCACGGCCATGCGCAAGTCGCCCTGGTACAGGCTGTCGATCAGGTGGACGATGACCTCGGTGTCGGTCTGGCTGTGAAACACATAGCCTTGCGCTTGCAGCTCGGCGCGCAAAGCTTCATGGTTTTCGATGATGCCGTTATGCACCAAGGCCAGGTGCGCGGCCGCATCGCCTGCGCCTGCGCCATGGCTGAAATGGGGGTGAGCATTGTGCACCTCAGGTGCACCGTGGGTGGCCCATCGGGTGTGGGCGATGCCGGTGCCGCTGTGGATGTGGTCGGTCTGGATCTGAGCCTTTAACTCGGACACGCGGTCGGTGCTGCGGGCGCGTTGCAAACCAGCCCCCAGCCCGGGCAGGCTGGCCTGGTGGATGGCCACACCACACGAGTCATAGCCCCGGTATTCCAGGCGTTCCAGGCCTTGAATGAGGACTGGAACGATGTCTAGGCGCGAGGCGGCGCCGACGATGCCGCACATGAATCTGTCCTTTCGAGAAACGGTCTCTCGCCATCTTAACCTGCCCGCCCGCGCGACACAGTCGCGCCCCGGGTGGGGGACGACTGCCTACAATGGACAGATGGGTTCAAGGCACGATTTCTGGGGCACTCGCTGGCGGCATTGGCGGCAACGCCTGTGGGGTGGCCAGACCCAAGCAGTACGTGGCCTGATGTGGGCGGTGGCCTCGGGTTTGTTGTTGTGCATGCTCAACACCGTGGTGCGCAGCATCACCCTCGATCTGAATGTCTATCAGTCGATGTTTCTGCGCTATTTATGCGGTTTTCTGGTCATGTTGCCTTTTATGCGAGGCGGCTGGGCGGCATTGGTGCCCAACAATATCAAGGGTCAGTTCTGGCGCGGTGGCGTACACACCATCGGCCTGATGTTGTGGTTCACTGCCTTGCCGCACATCGGCTTGGCCGACATGACCGCGCTGGGTTTCACGGGGCCGATTTTCATCATGCTGGGGGCGGCCTGGTTTTTGAACGAACGCATGCGCGCCGACCGCTGGCTGGCGGCTTTGCTGGGTTTTGGCGGGGTGCTGATCATTGTGGCCCCCAAGCTGGGGGGCAGTGATGGGGCGTATGCGCTGGTGATGTTGCTGTCTTCGCCCATGTTCGCGGCCTCGTTTCTGATCACCAAAGCCCTGACCCAAACCGAGACGCCTAAGGTGATAGTGTTTTGGCAGGCCTTGATGGTGAGTCTGTTTGGTCTGCCGTTGGCGCTCTATTTCTGGCATGCCCCTTCTTTGTGGCAGTGGTTGGGTTTTGTGCTGGCCGGTGTGTTCGGCTCATTGGGGCACTATTGCATGACGCAGGCCTTTAAGGCGACCGATATTTCGGCCACGCAGTCTTTGCGATTTCTGGATCTGATCTGGTCGGCCTTGCTGGGATGGCTGGTCTTTAGCGATTTGCCCAGCTTCTATACCGTATTGGGAGCTTGTGTGATCGCTTCTTCTACGCTGTGGATCGCACGCCGCGAAAGCCGTCGCAGTCGCATGGCAGACACGAAGCCATGATCGATGTTCATGGGTTGGTGATGCCGCTGGCGACATGGCCCGCCGGCACATGGCGGGCGGCCGATTCGATGTGACCTGTTTGGTCGTCAAAGAAGAAATCGGGTTCGAATTCGCGCAAAAAATGCCCTTTGTCCAGACCGCCCAGGAACATGGCCTCGTCGACCTGCACTTGCCACTCCATCAGGGTTCGAATGGCGCGTTCATGCGCCGGGGCGCTGCGGGCGGTCACCAAGGCAGTGCGGATGCGCATGGTGTCTGTGCCCTGGCTTTGCAAACTGTGCAGGGCTTCGAGCAAGGGTTTGAATGGTCCGGGGGTGAGGGGGCGGCGGGCGTTGGCGCGCTCGTGTTCCTGGAATGCGTTCAACCCTTGTGACTGGAAGACTTGCTCGGCCTCATCGGAAAACAGCACGGCGTCGCCGTCAAAGGCGATGCGAACTTCGTTCGGGTGCCGATCAGAGGCGTGTGCCGCCTGCGGGTAGACTTGAGCCGCAGGCACGCCCGCCCCCAGTGCGGCGCGCACATCGGTGAGGTGGGCCGAGAGGAACAGATTGGCGTTCAGGGGTTTGAGGTATTGCCAGGGGGGGCGACCCCGGGTGAAGGTGCCGCGCACAATGGGCAGGCCGTAGTGGGTGGCAGAGCGAAAGACGCGCATGCCGCTGACGGGGTCGTTGCGTGAGAGGATGACGACCTCGATGCGCTGAGCGCCCGACAGGTTAAAGGCCAGCAGTTTTTTCACCAAAGAGAAAGCGACGCCAGGTTTGGCGGGCACGTCCAATCGATCGAGTTGTAACTGCATGTAAGCGTGGTCGTCTGAGCTCTCGAAGACCTGGTTCTCTTCTTCGAAATCAAACAGGGCCCGAGAAGAGATGGCGACGACCAGTTGATTGTCCAAGTTCACACCCATGGCTCACCTCACCATCTGGTTGAGTTGCAATATCGGCAACATGACTGAGAGCACGATCAGCAAGACCACGCCGCCCATCAGCAAAATCAGCATGGGCTCGAGCAAGGTGGCCCATTGCAAGCTGCGCCTTTGTACTTGCTCGCGCAGTTGATGTGCCACCTGATGCAGCATCTGGGGCAATTGGCCGGTTTGCTCGCCCAGTCGTATGAACATCGACAACAGGCGGGGCCATTGGCCCTGATGGTTGAGTGCGACGGCAAGCGGTGCGCCTTCGCGCACCAATTCGGTGGCGCGTTGCAAGTCGTCGCGCAGCGCCAGATTGTGCACGGTGGCACTGGCGGCGGACAGGGCCTTGAGGATGGGTACCCCCGCCCGGGTGAGCGATGAGAGTGTGCTGGCCAAGCGGGCGGCGTGGTACTGCCGCAGCCAGGTTCCCAAGCCGGGCAAGCGCAGGCAAAACCGGTCCCAGCGCAGGCGCCAGATGGGGTGGCGCAGCGCCCAGCGGCCCAACCACAGGCCCAGCCCCAAAGCGGCCAGTGCCAGCCAGCCGGTCTGGCGGACCAGGTCAGAGAGGGCCAACATGAAGACGGTCAGACCGGGTAATTTTTGTTGGTTCTGCACCAGGACTTGCGCGATTTGCGGCACCACCGATCCCAGCAAAAACAGTACGATGAGCAGTGCGACTGCGGTCACCACGGCGGGGTACAACATCGCCGCCAGTACTTTTTGGCGCAGCTGATGATCGGCTTCAAGGTCGCCGGCGAGTTGTTGCAAGATGGCGCCGAACTGACCGCTTTGCTCGCCGGCCGCAATCACCGCCCGGTATACCGCCGGGAATTCGCGGCCTTGGCTGGCCATGGCTTGGGCCAGGCTGTGGCCGGCATTGACTTCGGCACGCAGGGCGGCCAGCAGGGCCGACTGTCGCAGCGGGGCATCTTCCATCAGGGCCGTCAGGGTGCGCTCTAGTGTGAGCCCGGCGTCCATCAGCCCGGCCAATTGGCGGGTGAAAGTCACCAGCGCTTCGCCATGCAAGACCGGTCGCAAGTGGATGGGTCGACGCCAAAACGGCGTGGTTCGGGCGACCTCTCCGACCGGGGTCACCGCCAGCGGGATCAGGCCTTGTCCCCGCAAGGTTTGCCGCGCCTGGCGCTCGCTGTCGGCCTGCAGCAAGCCTTGCAAGGGGCTGCCTTTGGGGTCGAGGGCCTGATATTGAAAGGCGGGCATGGTGGGCAGGCTTCAGTCGCGGGTGGCGCGGATGAGTTCGGCGGCACTGATCAGGCCCTGGGCCACCAGGCGTTCGCCGTCTTGTCGCATTGGGACCATGCCTTCTTCCAAGGCGATCAGTCGCAAATCTTGCTCGGCCGTGCCCTGATGAATCATTTCGCGCACCCGTTCCGAGGCGGCCATCAGCTCGAAGATGCCCATGCGCCCTTGGTGACCGGTGTGGTGACAGCGCTCGCAGCCTGCGCCATGACAGTGCGGGCACAGGCGACGCACCAGGCGCTGTGCCATCACGCCGAGCAAGGAGGAACTGAGCAAAAAAGGCTCGACGCCCATGTCGATCAGCCGCGTCACGGCACTGGGTGCGTCGTTGGTGTGCAAGGTGGCCAGCACCAGGTGGCCGGTGAGCGAGGCCTGGATGGCGATTTGTGCGGTTTCGTGGTCGCGGATCTCGCCGATCATGATGACGTCGGGGTCTTGTCGCAAGATGGCACGCAAGGCCCGCGCGAAGTCAAGTTCGATGCGCGGGTTGACCTGGGTCTGGCCGATGCCGGGTAACTCGTATTCGATGGGGTCTTCGACGGTCAGGATGTTGACCTCTTGCGAATGCAATTGCTGCAAAGCGGCGTACAAGGTGGTGGTTTTGCCGGAGCCGGTGGGGCCGGTGACGAGCAAGATGCCGTGGGGTTGACGCAACATGTCTTGCCAGCGTTGCAGGGTGTCTCCGGTCATGCCGATGTCTTGCAAGCTAAGTCGGCTTGAGGTTTTGTCCAGCAGGCGCAGCACGGCCCGTTCGCCGTGGGCGTTGGGCAAGGTCGAGACCCGGATGTCGATGGCCCGTTGGCCCAAGCGCAGCGAGATGCGGCCGTCTTGGGGCAGTCGCTTTTCCGCGATGTCGAGTTCGGCCATGATCTTCAGGCGCGAGATCAGCGCCGCATGCAGGGCACGGTGCGGTTGCGCGACTTCGCGCAGCTCGCCATCAACCCGAAAACGCACGCTGGAGTGACGTTCATAGGCCTCGATGTGGATGTCGCTGGCACCCTCGCGGGCGGCCTGGCTGAGCAGGGCATTGAGCAAGCGGATGATGGGCGCATCGTCGGAGGTTTCCAGCAGGTCTTCAACGGCGGGCAACTCTTGCAGCAGACGACCGAGATCGGCATCGTTTTCCACTTCGCTGGCCACGCGGGCGGCCGTGGTGTCGCTGTGGGCGTAGGCCTGGCTGATTTTTTGCGCCAGCGCCGTGGCTTCGAGTTGCAGGGTTTTCGGTTGCCATCCCTGCGCGCTGGCCCAGCGCATCACTTCCGACCATGGCCCCGCTTTGGGTTGGCCACTGAAAAACAAGGTGCAGTCCGAACCTTCGCCATCGAGCAGCAATTGGTGGCTGCGCGCGAAGGCGTAGGGAAGCGGATGGCGGGCGCTCAAGGCTTGCGCTCCAGGGGAGGCAGGGTCATGTTGTTGTCCACCGTCATCGGCCCGCTGGCCGGGACATGGCCCTGGCGTTGTTGCCCGATCATGTTCTGGTAACGGTCGCCCGACAGGCTTTCGGCCGCCGCCGCGTCGCGCAAGACCACGGGGCGCAAGAACACCATCAAATTGGTTTTTTTGCGCTCCCGGCTTTCGCTGCGGAACAAGGCCCCCAAAATGGGTACATTGCCCAGGCCAGGCACTTGGTCAGTGTTGTTGTTGTATTCGTCTGAGAGCAGGCCGCCCAACACCACCACCTGTCCATCATCGACCAGCACATTCGATTCGATGGATCGTTTATTGGTGATCAAGCCGGTGGTGCTGCCTATCGAGTTGGCCACCACGCTGGAGACTTCCTGATAGATGGTGAGTTTGACGGTGCCGGTTTCGCTGATTTGCGGTTTGACTTTCAGGGTCAGGCCCACATCTCTGCGCTCAATGGTCTGAAAAGGGTTGACTGCACCCGAATTGGTGTTGTTGGCGGTGTATTGCCCCGTGACAAATGGCACGTTTTGACCCACCACGATTTTGGCCTCTTCGTTGTCCAGGGTCAGCAGGGTCGGGGTTGAGAGGATGTTGCTGCCACCGCTTTGCTGCAAGAAATTGGCCAGACTGCCCAAGATATAGGCGCCGTTGTCCAGGCGCTGACCGGTGCCGATGTTCAGGCCGGCATTAGGCGCCAGTTTTCCGCTTGACCCTTGCAGCGAAAGGTTCAGCAGGTTATTGCCACCGCTGCCAAAATTGGTGCCGATGATGCCGACGTTGCCGCCCCGATTGCCCATCACGTTTTGCCATTGCACGCCAAATTGCGAGGCTTTATTGGCATCGACTTCGGCAATCAGGCTTTCGACCAACACTTGGGCACGGCGACCGTCCAGTTGGTCGATGACTGCACGCAATTGTCGATAGACGGGCTCTGGGGCACTGATGATGAGTGAGTTGGTGGCCGGGTCGGCTTGAATTTGACCGCCGGTATTGCCACCCACTGCATTGCTGTTCTGAGCAGGGGTGCTGCCCAATCCGCCGGTGGTGCCCGAAGTCGGGGTGGTGTTCGGCCCACTGAGGTTGAGGGGCGTGCCAGCGGCGCTACTGCCCACGGCACTTTGTCCCAGGTTGCCCCGCCCTTCGGCCGACAGGGCGGCCCGCAGGGTGTTGGCCAATTTGGTGGCGTCGGCGTTTTTGAGATAGACCACGTGGATATTGCCCGATTCGGAAGTGCCGCCAGGCCGATCGAGCTTTTCTGCGAGTTGGCGGGCCTGCATCAGCCGCACCGGGTTGGCAGCGCGCAAGATCAGGCTGTTGCTGCGTGGCTCGGGCAACACGACGGTGCGGTAGCCGGCATCGGCCCCGCCCGGATTACCCGGATTGCCGGGGCCCGGAGGTGCACCCTGAGGGGCGTTGGAGGTGTCGATCAGTCGTTGCAGCAAGGGGGCCAGATCGTTGGCCACGGCATGTTTGAGGGGGATGACTTCGATGTCGGTGGCTTGTGCGGTATCCAGACTGGCGATGATGCGGGCCAGTCGTTGTAAGTTCTCGGTGTAGTCGGTGATGACCAGCGAGTTCGAGCCCTGGTTGACGTTGATGGTGTTGTTAGGACTGATCAAGGGACGCAACACGCCCACCAACTGGTTGGCGTTTTCGTGTTGCAAACGAAAGATCTGGGTGATGATTTGGCCGCCACTGCCTGTCTTTTCTGTGGGTTCTACTACGCTGCCACCTTGCAGCTTGGCCTCGCCTTCCGGCAGCACCTTGTACAAACCATTGACTTCCACCACGGCGAAGCCTTGCAAGCGCAAGGCCGACAGAAACTGCGCCCAGGCCAGTTCGGCGGGCATGGGCTTTTCCGTGCTGAAGGTCATGGTCCCTTTGACCCGAGGGTCCAGCACCAGATTGCGCCCGGTCAGATTGGCCAGTGCGCGGGCGACGGTGTCGATTTCGGCATTGACAAAGTTCAGGCTGATCGGCTCGGGAGTTGGTGCGCGCTTTTGCGCCCAAGCGGGGACATAGGCGCTGCTCAGTCCCAAGACCAACGCCAGAACAGCGGCAGTGCGAATCAGGTGCGAAAGGGGGTGTGCAGACATGGGTTGTTCCTTTATCCCATTTTCAAAACAGCGCGCGCGCCCTTGCGGTTGCCCAGCACGCTCAGTAAGTTGGTCAATGCGATTTCGTCGTCCGGATGCTCGGCCCAGGCCTCGCCTTCAAACACCACTCGCCCATCTCGCCATTGTCCTTGACCAGACATTTGCAATGGGCCTTGCAGGGTTTCCAGGCTGATCTGGGGGGTGTCCCCGCCCATCCACATGAGTTTGTAGTCCCCCAGCGGGCGCAAAGAGGACAGGCGGGTGGACAGCCCCAGCAGTTGGAGCGTGATTTGTCCATCGTTGTGCCATCGGGCACCGTCTTGTTGCCAGCGCCACTGGCGGGTTTGGATGCGCAATTCGCCATCGGGCTGTATGGTGTTCCAGGGGGCGCCCCAACCCGTCAACCAAGCAGTGGGCAAGCGCCAATCCATGTCGCTCATGCTCAAGGCCCAACCACCGGGTTGCCACTGCAGGCGCCAGACCCAGTTGGGGGTGCCGGTGGTCTCGGTGGTGCGCCAGCGGATTTCCAGGGCATTGATGGTGGTGGCGGCGATTTCCCAGTGCAGCCGTGGCGTCCATGCCGTCACCGGCGCTGACAATTCGCCAGTGCTCAAGGCGATGTGGGCCGACCCTTGCCACAGGCTGCCCTGGCTGTCGACCAGCAAGACCCGACCGCCAGAGAGGTGGCGCACCCCGCTGGCCACCCAAGAGGCCGGCCACAAGGTCAGCAGCAGCACCACCAATGCCAAAGCCGCCCCTAGGGCCGCATAGAGGCCATGGCCCTGCGGGGTGTTTAGCGGGGAAGCGATATGACTCGATGTCATGGTTTTTGCGGCAATTTGAAGACCAGCGAGCCCGACCAGCCTTGGGGCGTTTGTTCCAGTTCGGCGCGCACCACAGTGGCCGAGGTTTGGCTTCGAATGTCTTCCCAACCTTGGGCCAATTGTTGTGGTGAGACTGCGTTCAGGGGGATTTGAAAATTTCCAGCAGGCAAAACGATGGGGGGCACGCCAAAGCGCTGCCGGCTGATGGCCTGGATGAGTGATTGAGACTCTTGGAGGCTGGGCAAGGATTTTTTTTGTAGGGTTTGTGCCTCTTGCATGGCCGCTTGCATGCGCTGTTGTTGTTGCACCAATTCGGCCCAGCGCTCGTGCCGGTGTTGCCAAAGCGTCCAGGCAGGCCACAATCCCCAGAGCAAGGCGATGCCGGCGATCAAGCCCAGCGTAATATAGATGACGCGTGAGCGCTTCATGGTTTGGGGCTCCAACGCATGACCAGGCCACCGCCGGAATGGGGTTTCAACTCGTAACCCATTTGGCGCAGGGCCTGAAGTTTTTTCGGCTCGATGGCATCGAGTTTCAGCCCCTTGACGGTCAGGGTGCTGTTTTCAAAAAGCAAGGCCTGGAAATTGGGTGGGTGACCCAGGGCCTGAGTCAAATGGCCCAGCATGACTTCCATGTGGTCGGGGGACTCGGCGCCCACTTGGCGCCGCAGGGCATGGAGGGCCTGATCCATCTGTGCCGCCGGGTCGATGACCAGTTGGGTTTGCGGAAACGCCTGGATGAGCATGGCGGCCAGATCACTTTTCTGGCGAGCCATGGTCTGCTCGGTCCACCAGGCCCAACTGAGCAGCCCCAAGGTCTGCGCCGCCAGCATGACTGCCACGGCGCGACGCATCCAGCGCCAGCGCGGTTGGTGGGCCCAGTCGCGCCAGCCAGAGATCAGCCGTCGGCGCCAACGCTGCGCCGGTGTTTGCGACCAAACCCCTTGGGCCAGATCAAAGTTGCTTTGGCTGGCGGCCAGCCAACGTTCGTAACGGGTTTGGGTGCGCACGGCGCCCGGCTCTGAGGGCCAGGTGTTTTGAACCAGTTCCAGCATCTTGGGTTCGGCCACGGGGGTCACTGGCGTGGATTGCAGCAGGGGCCATGGCGCGGGCCATCGGGAAACCATGACCCCTTGGGGGCTGCACCAGGTCAGCATGGCTTCTTCGGGTTGGCCCCAGACATGCAAGGTGTCGGCTTGCCCGGGGGGCAGTGGTGCCCATTCAGCCCAAAGGTGTTGCGGCATGCGACCGGCATCGATCAGGGGTTGCAAGACTTGGCTCAGCCATAGTGCATCACACACCCCGACCCAATGGTTGTCTTGCTCGTCTGTTGCGCCTTCAATGGGGTGCAGGGTGATGTGCAGGCTGGACGGGCTTTGCAGCCACTGGTCCTCCAGCAATCCGACCACGGCGGGGATACGCTGGGCTTTGGGCAATAGGGGCAGGCGGACCGAATGCCAGGACAAGCGCGAGATGGGCACCACGGCCACCAGTTGACCGGGGGGCAGGTCGGCGGCAGCCCGCATTCCATGACCGATGGGCCGTGCGTCTTCGCCGACCTGCACGTGGTCGTAGGCATCGATGTCGGAAATGTCTGGCAGGGCGACGATCAGCATAAGGTGTTCATTTTATGGGCGCGGCGTCTGGTTAGAGGGCAGTACCCAAAGATAATTGACATTTGCGTTTTCACGTTTGACCAGTGCGGTTTGCGCCAAGGTGATGGTCGCCATCCGGAAGCGACCGGAAATTTCGAAATATTGACTGGTGATGCTGTGTTTTGCCGGGTCCCAGCCTGCGCCAAACACCGACGATGCCATTTTCACCTCGGTCATCGGGCTGCGCAGGCGGGTTTGGGCCACACGCTGGGCCTGGCTCAGCGACAGACCCGGGACCGTGGCCGCCAGCACTTCCGGGCTGGCGGTGTTGACATTGATGGTGCTGGGTTCGGGCAAGATGACCATATGTGGCCGCAGACGCTCAATCGCTTCGGGCCCGAAGCCCCAGGCCGCCAGGTCGTCGATGGTTCGAGGCGCAAACAAGCGGGGCGTCGGGTCGCGAGTCAGGGTCAGGTTTTGCAGCAGTTGCCGTGCCATGTCTGAGCCAAGGCCCAATAGCTCGCACAGCCTTTGCAGTTGGCTGAAGGCCGTCGGGTCGGGCTTGTTGTTCACAAAGAGGTTGCTTAAATTGAACTTCCCCTGGGCGTCGGTGATGGCGCCTGAGAGCCAGACCTGATCGGTCAAGGGG
>JBEAZY010000183.1:0-3973 GCA_041159205.1 Pseudomonadota bacterium | reverse complement strand
CGATGTGATTTTGCCGGCCAGCGCCTTTCCGGAAAAAGATGGCACCTTCACCAACACCGACCGATTGGTTCAGATGGGGCGCAAGGCCATAGAGCCACCGGGTGATGCCCGGCAGGACTTGTGGATCATTCAGAAAATCGCCCAGCGTCTGGGGCTGGAATGGAACTACGGCCATGTGTCCGAGGTGTTTGACGAAATGCGCCACACCATGCCCAGCATAGGCGGCATCACCTGGGATCGGCTGCAGCACGAGCACGCTGTCACTTACCCTTGTCTGGCCGAGGGCGACCCCGGTGAACCGGTGGTTTTTGTTGATTCTTTTCCGCGCGAAGATGGCAAAGCCCGATTCGTGCCAGCCGACATCATTCCGGCCAATGAGCGGCCTGATCAAGACTACCCTGTGGTGCTCATCACGGGGCGCCAACTTGAGCATTGGCATACCGGCAGCATGACCCGCCGGGCCAGTGTGCTCGATGCCATCGAGCCCGATCCGGTGGCCCTGGTTCATCCACTTGACCTGGCCGCCTGGGGCATACAGCCCGGCGCGGTCATCACCCTGCAATCTCGCCGGGGTGAGGTGTCTTTATATGCCCGTGCCGATGACGGTTCACCCTGTGGGGCCATCTTTGTGCCGTTTTGCTATTACGAGGCCGCCATCAACCGCCTGACCAATCCGGCGCTGGACCCATTTGGCAAAATTCCTGAATTCAAATACTGCGCCATCCGAGTCATCCCTGGCGGCACCGTGACCCCGGCGGGGAGCTACGGTGGCGGACAAGCCTTGGCCAGAATTCAGGCCGAGATGGCCTGATCTTCAACCATGCACCTCGATGGTTTTTTGGTTTTGGCCGCTGTCGGCGGACTGGCCGGTTTCATGGCGGGTTTGTTGGGCATCGGCGGCGGCTTGCTGATGGTGCCCTTCATTTCATACTACCTGGCCGAACAAGGTGTGGGCCCTGAGTTGGGGGTCAAGATGGCCATCGCCACGGCCATGGCGACCATACTCGTCACCTCCATCTCCAGCGTGCGTGCGCACCACCGACTGGGCAAGGTGCGCTGGTCGGTGGCCTGGTCGCTGGTGCCCGGGGTGTGGCTGGGTTCATGGGTCACCAGCGTCTGGATTTTTTCCCGCATCAACGGCGGTACCTTGGCGGTGGTGTTCAGCCTCTTTGTCGGTTTTCTGGCCAGTCAGATGTACTTTGATCGTAAACCCAAGCCAACCCGCCAGCTGCCCGGCCCTTGGGGCTTGGGGGCGGTGGGTACAGCGATCGGTTTGATCTCCGGGCTGGTGGGGGCGGGCGGGGCTTTCATCACCGTGCCTTTTCTGACCTGGTGCAATATGCCCATCCATCAGGCGGTGGCCACCAGTGCGGCCCTGGGCTTCCCGATCGCACTCTTTAATGCCATGGGCTATGTCTACAGCGGCTGGGGGACGGAAGGCTTGCCCGGTGCGTCTTTGGGTTATGTCTGGCTACCGGCCTGGTTGGCCATGACGAGTTGCAGTATGCTCACCGCCCCGTGGGGGGCAAGGTCGGCCCAAAAACTGCCGGTGCAAAAGCTCAAACGCATCTTCGGCACCATGTTGTTGTTCATCGCTGCCTATATGGTTCACACCGGCATCTCCAGGTGGTGAGTAGGGGTGTAATGGGGGCATGACTTAAAATGTGCGTTGTTCAACGCATGTGGAGTGGCCGTGGCCCGACAAAAGCAAAACCCGTCCAGCACCGATCAGGCGGGTCGACGCGTGATCAAGAAATACCCCAACCGACGGCTGTATGACACAGCCACATCGTCGTACATCACACTGAGCGAAGTCAAGCAGATGGTCATCGACCATGTCGACCTGGTGGTGCAAGACGCCAAGACGCGGGAAGACCTCACTCGCAGCATTCTGCTGCAAATCATTCTGGAGGAAGAGACCGCAGGTGTGCCGCTGTTTTCAGAAAGTTCCCTGGCCAACATCATTCGCTTTTATGGCCTGGCCATGCCAGCCACCAACCCCTTTGTACAAGGCTTCAACGCCTACACCGAGCAAATGTTGGGCGCCATGGGCATCCAGCGTACTAACCGCTGAAAGTTCCCATGTCAAACACTGTTGAATCACCCAAAGTTGGTTTTGTCAGCCTGGGCTGCCCGAAGGCCCTGACTGACTCCGAATTGATCCTCACCCAGCTCAGCGCCGAAGGCTATCAGACCAGCAAGACCTTTGAGGGCGCCGATCTGGTCATCATCAACACCTGCGGCTTCATCGACGAAGCAGTCAAGGAAAGCCTGGACACCATCGGCGAAGCCCTGGCCGAAAACGGCAAGGTCATCGTCACCGGCTGTCTGGGTGCCAAGGCCGACGCATCGGGCGACAATCTGGTGCGCCAGATTCACCCCAAGGTGCTGGCAGTCACCGGCCCCCACGCCACCCAGGAAGTGATGGACGCGGTGCATCGCCATCTGCCCAAACCGCATGATCCCTTCACCGACCTGGTGCCAGCCGCCGAGATGGGGCCGGCCGGCATCAAGCTCACCCCCAGACACTACGCCTATCTCAAAATTTCAGAGGGCTGCAATCACCGTTGCACTTTCTGCATCATCCCCTCCATGCGGGGCGATTTGGTCAGTCGTCCCATCGGCGATGTGCTCAAAGAGGCGCAGGCTTTGTTGGAGAGCGGTGTCAAGGAACTGCTGGTGGTCAGCCAGGACACATCCGCCTATGGTGTGGATGTGCAGTACCGCACCGGCTTTTGGGATGGCCGCCCGATCAAGAGCCGACCGATGGAATTGGCGCGCGCCTTGGGTGAACTGGCGGCCCGGTACGGGGCCTGGGTGCGCCTGCATTATGTCTACCCTTACCCCTCGGTGGACGAATTGATTCCGCTCATGGCTGAGGGTCTGATCCTGCCCTATTTGGATGTGCCTTTTCAACACAGTCACCCTGATGTGCTCAAGCGCATGAAGCGCCCGGCCAGCGGCGAAAAAAATCTGGAGCGCATTGAGCGCTGGCGCGAACTGTGCCCCGAGTTGGTAATCCGCAGTACTTTCATCGCCGGTTTTCCGGGTGAAACCGAAGCTGAATTTCAACACCTGCTTGATTTTTTGCGCGAGGCCCGCATTGACCGCGCCGGTTGCTTTGCCTACAGTCCGGTCGAAGGGGCGGCAGCCAATCAATTTCCTGGACTGTTGCCTGATGAGGAAAGGGCTCACCGCCGTGCCCGCTTCATGGCGGTCGCCGAAGCGGTGTCCATGGACAAACTCACGCATCGCTTGGGCCAGACCCTGCAAGTGCTGGTCGATTCAGCGGCAGGCGGCGGGCGTCAGGGCGGAGTAGGGCGCAGCTATGCCGATGCCCCCGAAATTGACGGGGTGGTGCACCTCTTGCCGCCTGAGAAGATCAGCAAGCGCATAGTCAAGGGCGAATTCACCAAGGCCAGGGTGGTGGGCACTCAGGGTCATGACCTGGTGGCCGTACCGGTCTAGTGCCGGTGCGCACCGGTGATGTCGTCTTCTCTCTCCTTCAGTCTTTGATCAGGGCAGTGGCCAACTCACCTTTGGCATGCAATTCAGACACCCACTTGGGCATGCGACCCCGCCCGGTCCAGGTGACGTTCGGATTGGCCGGATCGCGGTACTTGGGGGGCACTTTGAACCCGGCTTTGCGGCCCGGTTTGCGCCGTGGTTTGACCTCGTCGGGGGCCTCCGTGTTTTGTGACGTTTCACCCAATGCGGCAGTGATTTGAGCCGCATTCAACCCCTTCTGACGGGCGATTCGAACGATCCGGTTCAAGGCCTTCTGATGGGCTTCAGAGCGCAGCTTTTTTTGTTCTATTTCCAGTTGGGCCTTGGTGGCATGTACATTGGACTGCGGATTGACTGCGACGGTTTGGGCCATGCAAGTCTCCTGATCGGGAAATGTATTCATTGTATTATAAATAATTAAATTAATATAAAATTTAATAAAAAAATATGATTTTCAAAAATATTT
>JBEAZY010000182.1:0-8149 GCA_041159205.1 Pseudomonadota bacterium | reverse complement strand
GTCCTGGGTGGAGTAGATGTTGCACGAGGCCCAGCGCACTTCGGCACCCAGGGCCTGCAACGTCTCAATCAGCACGGCGGTCTGAATCGTCATGTGCAAAGAGCCCGTGATGCGTGCGCCTTTGAGGGGTTGGCGAGCGGCAAATTCCTCGCGGATGGCCATCAGGCCTGGCATTTCGGTCTCAGCGATGCGGATTTCTTTTCGGCCCCAATCGGCCAAGCCGATATCGGCGATCACACAGTCGGTTGGAAGAACATTTTTGAGTGGTGCGTTCATGAGAGTGACTCCTTGCAATGGACAAACACTCTGGCGCACAGGTTCACAGGGCTCACCGCACTGCACAGAGTGGATGAGCGTCGTTGCTGAAAAAAGATCCGAGCCTCACGCTTGACGGCGCTGCAACGCTCCTCGGATGCTTAAATCTTAACACAAATCCGGATAAACCCCAAGACCGCGACCCACGGGTTAAAAGCAAATTAAAAAATCGTTTAAAAATACCAAAGTTATCAATATAATGCACCCATTGATTCTCTGGCATCACAAATCATGCCCTTCGAGTTTTACTCCAACCTGCAACGCCGGATTCGGGCGCTGTTGCCCCCGCAACTGCAAACCATCGGTGATTTCCACTTTTTTTGCTTCACCAGTTGCAGCCTGTTTTTCCTCAGCCTCCTAAGCCCCTGGATGGCCTTTCTAGGGCTGACCAGCATCGCCTGGGCCACTGGCCTGGGCGCACTGGCCTGCGCCCTGATCGGCCGCGCCCGCATCCGGGGCATGCCCCTGCTCCAGGCCAGCCAGTTTTACCAGGCCACCTTGCTCACCCTGATCCTCTTTAGCACCTGGCAAATGGGCGGCCTGTCCTCCCCCGCCATGGTCTGGCTGGGCATCGTCCCATTGCTGCCCTGGTTCACCATGAACCGGCGCTGGACTTTCGCCTGGCTCATGGCCGCCTTTTGCAGCGTATGGGTGTTTCTGGCCTTGCACTTTCAAGGCTGGCTCGACGCCAAACCCGGCTTCACCGACATCGACCTGTGGGTCAGTGCGACCATGTACGGCCTGCTGTGTCTGACCCAAGGCATTTTGTTGGTCACCCTTGACACCGCCGACGCCGACAACCTGCGCGCCATCGAGCAATCGGCCATTCAACTCAGCCAGGCCAACGACAAACTGCGCGAAGCCAGCCGCCACAAGGACCAATTCCTGGCCATGGTCAGCCACGCCATGCGCACCCCATTGAACGGGGTCAAAGGCTACCTGGGCTTGCTGGCCGACCGCACCGAACTGGGGCCGGCCGCACAAGAAGAAGTGGCCGGGGCGCAAAACGCCGCCTCACACCTGCTGACCGTCATCAACGACCTGCTCGATCTCTCGCAAATCAGCCAGGGGCGGTTCTCACTCAGCCCGCAGGCCATGGACCTACGCCACATGGTGCGCCAAATCTTTCGCACCCTTGAGACCCATGCCAGGGGCATGGACCTGGCCTACACACTGCACATCGCCGACGACGCCCCAAGCTGGGTACGGGTCGACCCGGATCGACTGGCTCAAATACTGATTAACTTATTAGGCAACGCCATCAAATTCACACCCAAAGGCGAAGTGTCCTTGCACCTGCTCACCGAACATGCCGACCCACGCCAGGCCGCTCTGCGATTTGAAGTGCGCGACAGCGGAGCGGGCATCGATGCCGACCAAATCGAACGCATCTTCGAGCCTTTCTATCAGGCCCAAGGGCCCAAATGCCATGACGAAAGCCTGCGCGGCAACGGCCTGGGCCTGGCCATCTCACGCGGGCTGGCGCAAGCCATGGGCGGCCAACTGGGGGTGCGCAGCCAACCCGGGGTCGGCTCATGCTTCATTTTGCAAGTGACCCTGCCCCTGGCTCAGCCGCCGCAAGCGGCCTCCATCCCAAAGGGCATGGCGACACCCGCCACCGACCCCTATCCATATCGCATCCTGTTGGTCGACGACCAGCAAGTCAACCGTGCCGTGCTGGCTGCCACCCTGAAAAAAGCCTTGCCGCAGGCGGTTCTGTCGCAAGCCGACGGCGGCCAAAGCGCCCTGCAAATGCTGCACGAACACGACTATGACATGGTCTTGGTCGACCTCATCATGCCCGACCTCAACGGCATCGAGGTCGTGCGCCGCACCCGCCAATTCCTTCAACCACAGCGGCGTGACGTCCCCTTCATCGCACTCACCGCCAATGTGGCCCCCGAAGCGGTGCAAGAATGCATGGCCGTCGGCATGGTGGAAGTATTGCCCAAACCCTTCAACCGCCAAGGCCTCTTGCACGCCATCCAAACCCACGCCAGACGACAAACCGAACCCGCCACTTCGGCCAGCACCTAAAATCGGGGGCAACCGACGCCCCAGGGCCGTCCCCCCGCATCTTCAGGATCCATCCCCGTGACCCACGCCCCCGAAACCCGGCGCCGCCGCACCTTTGCCATCATTTCCCACCCCGACGCCGGCAAAACCACGTTGACCGAAAAACTATTGCTGTTTTCGGGCGCGATTCAAATAGCCGGCTCGGTCAAAGCCCGCAAAGCCTCACGCCACGCCACCAGCGACTGGATGGAGATCGAAAAGCAGCGCGGCATTTCGGTCGCCTCATCGGTCATGCAAATGCAATACCGCGACCATGTCGTCAACCTGCTCGACACCCCCGGACACAAAGACTTTTCTGAAGACACCTACCGAGTGCTGACCGCCGTCGACTCGGCACTGATGGTGATCGAAGCCGCCAACGGCGTCGAAGCCCAAACGCGCCGCCTGATCGAAGTCTGCCGCCAGCGCGACACGCCCATCCTCA
This sequence comes from Pseudomonadota bacterium, assembly GCA_041159205.1. Taxonomy (GTDB): domain Bacteria; phylum Pseudomonadota; class Gammaproteobacteria; order Burkholderiales; family Burkholderiaceae_C; genus Limnohabitans. Next base: position 5,334 of record JBEAZY010000182.1, on the reverse strand, counting down.
CCTTTGTCAACAAAATGGACCGCGAAGTCCGAGACCCGCTCGACATCCTGGACGAGGTCGAACGCGAACTGGGCATGCCCTGCGTCCCCATGACCTGGCCCGTCGGCCAGGGCAAACGCTTTGGCGGCATCATCAACCTGCGCACCCAGACCATGACGGTATTTGAGGCCGGCAGCGAGCGACTTCCGCAAGACTTCGAAAATATCCCCCTGTCTGAAACAGACCGCCTGCGCGAGCGCTTCGGGCAGGAATTTGACGAAGCGCTGGAAAGCATGGAACTGGCCACCGGCGCCTCACCCCAATTTGACCACCCGGCCTTTTTGGCGGCCCAACAGACCCCCGTGTTTTTTGGCTCGGGCGTCAACAATTTCGGCGTCATGGAAGTGCTCGACGCCCTGGTCGATCTGGCGCCCTCGCCGCGCCCGCGCAAAAGCACCCTGGTGGTCAACCGCCAAACGGTCGAAAAAATCATCCAACCCGAAGACCAAGGGTTCTCGGGGGTGGTGTTCAAAGTTCAGGCCAATATGGACGCCAACCACCGCGACCGCATCGCATTTGTGCGCGTGGCCTCGGGGCAATACAAACCCGGCATGAAACTCAAGGTACAGCGCACCGCCAAAGAGCTGCGCCCCACCTCAGTCGTCACCTTTTTATCGCAACGCCGTGAAGCCGTCGACGAGGCCTACGCCGGCGACATCATCGGCTTCACCACCCACGGCGGCGTACAGCTGGGCGACACCATCACCGACGGGGCCTCGCTGCAATACACCGGCCTGCCTTTTTTTGCGCCCGAACTGTTCATGACCGTGCTGCTCAACAACCCCTTGCGCACCAAGCAGCTGCAACAAGGGCTGGAACAGTTGGGCGAAGAAGGCGCGATCCAGGTCTTTAAGCCCGAGGCGGGTGGCGCCATGTTGCTCGGCGCGATCGGTCAATTGCAATTCGAAGTTGTGCAGCACCGCCTGAAAACCGAGTACGACTGCGACGTCCGGCTGGAAGGCTGCCAATACACCGGCGCGCGCTGGATCACCGCCGACAGCCCTGCCGAGCTGCGCGAGTTTTGCAACGCCTACCCCCAACGCATGGCACTCGATGCGGCCGGAACCCTGGCTTATTTGTGCACCTCACCCTACGACGTGCGCCTAGCCCAGGAACGCTTCCCCAAAATCCATTTCCACCCCCTGCGCGAACACGCGGGCTTAAGCCTGGGCAGCGCAGGCTAAGCGCGCATGGTCACCGACAGCGCCACACTGCATTGGACCGAAAACGGACAGCCGCGCCAAGCGCGATGGCAAACCGACAACAGCTCACGACTGCCCACCCGGATCGAGGTCTGCACCGAACTCGACCCCGCGCAAGCCCACCGCCTGGCCAGCGCAGGCACCGGCCTCTTGTGGCGCGGCGATTTTCAGCATGCACGACAACTGCTGCAAGCGATGTCGGCGCGCATGGAAGCCGCCGCTGAGCGCCAACGCAGCCGCACCCCACAGACACCGCTTGATGCCGGAGCGGCCTTTGCCGCCTACCGTAAGGCGCAGGGCCTGCGCGCGCGCGTGCTTGGGCAATTGCTCATCGAAATCGACGGCCAGTACCGCATCGAATTGCGACGCGCCCCCGATGTGCGGCAGGCCTGCACCGAAGCATGGGGGCCGCCTGATGGCCAGCCCTGCATCGTGGCCCTGCGCGCCCTCTTGGGACTGATCGGCGCGCACGAATGGCGCAAAGCGGGTGTACCCATCGCCGCACTGGGTGGCGACCGCATCCATCCGCACCACGGCGTGTTTTCCCCTGTACGGGGCGAATACCTCGATCTCATCGCCCAAGCGCCCCTGCCCGCCGCGCTATCGCACTGCCCGCTGGCCATGGACCTGGGTGTGGGCACCGGCGTGCTCAGCGCCCTGTTGGTACGCCGGGGCGTGCCGCGCGTGCTGGCCACCGACCTGTCGCCACGCGCCATCGCTTGCGCCGACGACAACCTGGGCCGATTGGGTTGCCGCGATGCGGTCGAGTTGCTGCACACCGACCTCTACCCCCCGGTTCAGGCCGCCCTGGTGGTGTGCAACCCGCCCTGGCTGCCGGGCCAACCCGGTTCGGCACTCGACCAAGCCATCTACGACCCAGACAGCGCCATGTTGCGCGGCTATCTCAACGGGCTGGCCGGGCACCTGTGCCCCGGTGGCGAAGGCTGGCTGGTGCTGTCTGACCTGGCCGAGCGACTGGGCCTGCGCTCGCGAGAGCAATTGACCACCTGGATCGCGCAAGCGGGCCTGCGCGTCATCGCCCGACAAGACACCCGACCCCGCCACCCCAAGACAAAAGACACCAGCGACCCCCTGCACGCGGCCAGGGCGGCAGAAGTGACATCCTTGTGGCGCTTAGGGGTAGAGCCCAATCAAATCATATAGAAATGTGATTTATTTTCAGTGGCACTGCTTTGAAACTCTGAGTTCACTGTGCCCGCTGCGCTTCCCCAAGGCCTTTAGTGAGCCTGAACAAAAACTTCGTCCAGTGTCTGTGCATCCAAAACACGGTCTAGCCAGAGGGTCAGTTCTTCATTGCTCGCCACTTGCAGGCGTTGCAGCAAATCTGCGCCCGGTGGTCCGAATCGCTTTGAAAGAAGCCGGATCAAGGTTTTGGCTTGCGACTCATGCGCGCCTTCCTGACGACCTTCCAGACGGCCTACTTGACGGCCTTTATCCCCCAACTCCTTAATCCACATTTCGACTTGATCAGCCAGTGTCATGGCGGTTCCCTCCGGATTGGCAAATTCATCTAAAAGCAGGGCGATGGAACTACTTTCGCCCAGTACGCTTAAAGCCCAAGCACGCATCATGCGGCGCAACTCATGCTCGATCAACAGCTTATGCTTCAGTCGCACCAGCACATGTGCGATGTCTCTTAATTGGCGGGGCTGCTCCAACCGCATGATTAGCGCCACCAGGTTGTCCATCTTATCAAGAACATCCGGGTCTTGTCGATGGATATCGATCAACACAAACCTGTGCTGCATCGGTTCTGCCAACACCCCGGCTGGCGCCTTGCGAAAATAATCACCCAGGCGCGTGCTTCTGTGCCATGCGCGCTTGCCGTTGTAGAGCACGATGGACAGCAGGGGTGGCCATTCAGCCCTAAAAGCCTCCTTGGCGTAAGAAAAGAACGAGCGCAATATTTGCGTCGCGTACTCCACCATGCGCAAGGGCATGTCTTTTTGCTGATTGCTTTGAAACTCGATGTGCAGCAAAACTGTTCCCGAACCGTCGGGCGCATCGACCTGCCAGACCATATCGGCGTGCAACAGTCGCAACTGACTGGTGACATAACTGGCGGGCAGCGGGCGCAGCGTGTCCGGGTTGATCTGATCAAGCCACGGGTCAGGCACAAAACCACGCAGCAAATCGCGCACCATCAGGGGCGAAGAAAACAACAGCTTGTAGGTTGAATCGCTGTGGCGGCGGGGCATGTGAGACCTCATTGAAGAGGCATCCATTCAAACATGCAAGGCCATGAAAAATCGCGCCATCACTCACAAAACGTTACTGTGCGACACTAACCGTTAATGGTCCACAAAACCCACCCATCGCCAGAGAGAAATTAATTGGGGTCTGACCCCAATTAGGCGGGAAAACGCAGCTTATGGCAGATCGTCCACGTTAGGATTAATTAAGGAAGTCCTTCAAAACCCCCATGCGTCGTGGCATTCCAAACTCAAGCGCCTTGCTGCGTTGGCCATCAGAAGAAGAAGCTTTGGCCCGCGTGGCTGGCGTGACCTTGTCTTCCCTCAGTTCAAGCATCCCCTAGAAACAAGGGACACGCCATAAAGACTGACGACAGACTGGCCACATTTAAAGCAAACGGCGTCAAAGCAAAACGACGGCCGTTAGGCCGCCGCCTGATCACCCCCGCGCCAACACCGGCGCCAAGGCCCGCCCGGTGTGGGTGGCCAGCCGCACCAGCTCTTCGGGCGTGCAGGCCGCCACCACGCGCCCCCCGCCAGAGCCACCCTCGGGCCCCAGGTCTATCACCCAGTCGGCTTCGGCAATCACATCCAGATCATGCTCAATGACCACCACGCTATGGCCACCGTCAACCAAGCGGTGCAGCACCTTGCTCAGCTTGTCCACATCGGCCATGTGCAAACCCACGGTAGGCTCGTCCAGCACATACAAAGTGTGCGGGGCCTTTTGTCCGCGCCGCCCCACGTCATCACGCACCTTGGTCAACTCGGTCACCAGCTTAATGCGCTGCGCCTCGCCACCGCTCAAGGTGGGCGAAGGCTGACCCAAAGTCAAATAGCCCAGACCCACATCCTGCAACAGCTTCAAGGGGTGCGCGATGGCCGGCATGCTGGCAAAGAAATCGACCGCCTGATCCACCTCCATCTGCAACACCTCACCCACACTCTTGCCACGCCAACTCACCTCCAGCGTCTGCGGGTTAAAACGCGCCCCATGGCAAACCTCGCAGGGCACTTTCACATCGGGCAAAAAACTCATCTCGATGGTGCGCATGCCCTGCCCCTCGCAACCGGGGCAACGCCCCTCGCCGGTGTTGAAGCTGAAACGACCGGGGCCAAAACCACGCGCCTTGGCCTCCAGCGTCTCGGCAAACAATTTCCGGATGGTGTCCCAAAAGCCGATGTAAGTCGCCGGGCACGAACGCGGTGTTTTACCGATCGGCGTCTGGTCCACTTCCAGCACACGGTCCACCTGTTGCCAGCCACTCAAACCGGCACAACCCTGCCAAACCGGCGCCTTGCGCGCATGGACAGCGGCTTGCACATTGGCCAGCAACACCTCGCGCGCCAACGTCGACTTGCCCGAGCCACTCACCCCCGTGATCGCCACCATGCGGTGCAAAGGCACCGACACATCCATGCCACTCAGGTTATGCAAACTCGCCTGGTGCACAGTCAGGGCCGGCGCGTCGCCCGGGTTCACCACGCGACGTGCCTGCAAGGGGTGGCGCATCGCGTGCAACAAATACCGCCCCGTCTGCGACTCGGCCTCACGCGTCAACGCCGCCACATCGCCCTGGGCGATCAAACGCCCCCCGCGCCGCCCGGCGCTGGGCCCGATATCAATGATGTGGTCAGCCCGTCGGATGGTGTCCTCATCGTGCTCCACCACCACCAGGGTATTGCCCTTCTCACTCAGCGTGTGCAAGGCGCTCAACAACATCTGGTTGTCCCGGGCATGCAAGCCTATCGTCGGCTCATCCAGCACATAGCACACGCCTTGCAAATTGCTGCCCAATTGGGCTGCAAGCCGAATGCGTTGCGCTTCACCCCCACTCAACGTGGGAGCTCCCCGATCGAGGGTGAGGTAGCCCAAGCCA
>JBEAZY010000181.1:0-6173 GCA_041159205.1 Pseudomonadota bacterium | reverse complement strand
CCTATGACCAGTGGGGCGTCGAGTTGGGTAAAACCATGGTGCGGCAAATCGACGCGATGAACGATGATTGAACATATACCCTAGGGAAGTCCTGCAAAACCCCATGCGTCGTAGCACCCCGCTTTTGGGCGCCACTTGCACGCAGCGAGTTTTGCAGGACTTCCCTGGCCTTGGACCTCACAGAGCCCGGGCAATCACCTCTTTCATGATTTCATTTGTGCCGCCATAAATGCGCTGAATGCGCGCATCGGTGTACATGCGTGCGATCAGGTACTCATTCATATAGCCATAACCTCCGAACAGTTGCAAGCACTCATCGATGACTTTGCCCTGTTGCTCGGTGCCCCAAAGTTTGGCCATCGATGCTGTCGCCGTATCGAGACGACCCGCCACCAGGTCTTGCACACAACGGTCCATGAAGGCACGTCCTACTTGGATGGTGGTGGCGATTTCGGCCAGTTTGAAGCGGGTGTTCTGGAATTCGGCGATGGCCAGCCCGAAGGCTTGTCGTTCGCGGGTGTAATCGAGAGTGGCCCGATAAGCCCCTTCCATGGCACCGATGGCACCGACACCGATGATCAGCCGCTCATAGGGCAGGTCGCCCATGAGCTGGTAAAAACCTTGACCGGTTTGGCCCCCTAGCACGGCGTCACCGGGCAGGACCACATCGTCAAAAAAAAGTTCAGAGGTGTCCTGCGCCTTGAGTCCGATTTTGTCGAGCACGCGGCCCACCCGATAACCCGGGCTTTGTAGTGTGTCGACCAGCACAATCGACATCCCTTTGGCGCCAGCCGTGTCATCGGTTTTGCAGACCACCAGCACCAGACCCGCCAGATAACCGTTGGAGATAAAAGTTTTGGAGCCGTTCAGCACCAAGCCCTTTTCTGTGACTCGGGCTCGGGTTCGAATGGCCTGCAAATCAGACCCGGTGCCGGGTTCGGTCATGGCGATGGCGCCGACCGTTTCGCCCCGGGCCAGTCGTGGCAACCAGGCTCGCTTTTGTGCCTCGGTGCCGTGGTTGAGCAAATAGTGCGCCACGATAGAGTGCACACCGATGCTCATGCCCGACAGCCCCAGACGGGCCATTTCTTCGTGGATGATGGCCTCATGGCGGAAATCACCCCCACCTCCGCCATATTCGGTGGGAATGTCCACGCACAACAAGCCACATTCACCGGCTTTGCGCCAGACCTCATGGCCGACATGGCCGCGCTGGCGGGCGGCTTCGTCATGGGGCAACAATTCCTCTTCCAGAAAACGCAGCACAGAGTCACGAAACAGCGACAGTTCAGCGTCCATCCAACGGCGTTCAAAGGTCACGGCCATGCGAGCCTCCTCAGAGTTTTTCGATGATGGTGACGTTGGCCATGCCGCCGCCTTCGCACATGGTTTGTAGCCCATAGCGACCACCTCGCAGGTGCAGGGCATGGACCAAGGTGGCCATCAATTTGGCGCCAGACGCACCCAGGGGGTGACCGAGTGCGATGGCCCCCCCGTGGACATTCAAACGTTGCGGGTCCGCATGGGTCGCTTTCAACCAAGCCAAGGGGACACAGGCAAATGCCTCATTGACTTCATACAAGTCGATGTCGTCGATTTTGAGCCCCGATTTCTTCAAGGCGCGCTCGGTGGCCGGGATCGGCGCTTCGAGCATGATGACCGGATCATGACCCAGCACCGACATGTGGTGGATGCGCGCGAGGGGTCGCAGCTTGTGGGTGCGCAGCGCTGCTTCGCTGGCGATCAGCAAGGCGGCCGACCCATCACAGATTTGACTGGCATTGGCGGCGGTGATCACCCCGCCTTCTTGCAAGAGCTTGACTGCCGCGATGGATTCCAAGGTGGCATCGTGCCGGATGCCTTCGTCCTGCGTGTGCATGCCCTTGGTTTCGCCACCTTGACGGTGGGCGGCCAGCGGCACCATTTCACGATCGAAGCCCCCTTGTCGGGTGGCCAGGCTGGCACGCCTGTGACTCTGCAGGGCGTATTCATCCAATTGGTTTTTATCCAAACCATGGCGTTGGGCGAGCATTTCCGCACCGGTAAACTGGCTGAAGCGCACGCCCGGGTAACGCGCATGCATGTTCGGGCTGGTGTATTCACCCAGCCCGGCTTGCCGATACAACTCGCCTGTGCTGAACATGGGCACCCTGGACATGCTCTCCACTCCGGCGGCAAGCACTAAATCCATCGTGCCTGACATCACGGCCTGGGCGGCGAATTGCAGCGCTTGTTGCGAAGATCCGCATTGGCGGTCGACGGAAGTGGCCGGCACCGATTCGGGCCAACCCGCCGCCAAGACGGCATTGCGGGCAATATTGAAAGATTGTTCGCCCCCCTGACTGACACAGCCCAGTACCACGTCTTCTATGGCGGCCGGATCGACCCCGGCGTCTTGCACCACCGCATTCAGGCTGACGGCAGCGAGGTCGGCCGGGTGCCAGCCTGAGAGCTGGCCATTGCGCCGACCCCCCGGAGTGCGGCGGGCGGCGACGATGTAAGCAGTGTTCATGGGTGTCTCCATTTCAAAACTTCAGTTTTGGCGCTTCAGCCACCATGCCTGGAGTTCGATGGCTTCGCTCTCTATCAGCGCCGAGCGTATCTGGGGCAATTTTTTCGCTTGCGGGTGGCTTTTGAGCACCTCTGCGTCTTCGGCACGGGTCAGCAGCAGCACCGGGCCCGGATCGAGCGTCAAAGGAAATCGTTGGTCAAAGTGGTTCATCGGGATCCGGTTTTTCAGCCAACCCATGGCCGCCCCCTCAGGCAACTTCAAACCCCACTGCAATTGAGCCAGAACCGCACGGTCGTCGCTGGCCACCCGCCATGGGCCTTGTGGCGCGAGTTCCATGAGGCGTTCGCGTGTTTGCTCATGCACACCCGGCCAGTTGCGCAGTGCCCAAAATGGGTCGGTGCGCCAACTCGCCGTCAAGCCCAGGGGTTCGCGCAACAGGGTCTGGCCATGGTAGAGCAAAACGGCAAACAGCAGGTTGAAGGCCAAAGCCAAACCCAGCCAGGTCTTGCGGCGGCTTTGCCATAGCCAGCCCACGGCGGCCAGGGAAAGCGCCGCATGGGCTGGCGCGGCCCAATTGGCGTGGGCGCGCGACAGCAGTGCCTGGGCCGAAATCACGGCCAGCATCGGCAAGGAAAAAGACATCAAAAACCAATGGCGCGCCACCCCGTGCCAGTGATGGCGCACCAGCCACACCACATAGGCGCTGACCAGCACCCCGTTCCCTACAAGCCACTGCTCGGCCCAGAACGTGAGCATCGTCTCGGGTTTCAAGGTGTAGGCCGCCCCGCGTGAAATTTCTGCGGTGTGTTGCAAGGTCGGCATGCCATGTGTGAAATTCCACCAAAGATTGGGTGCAAATACGGCCAATCCCACCAGAGCGGCCACATAGGGCCCCGGCCGCCGCCACTGCGACCGCCACTCGGGGTGCAACAACACCAGCGCCACGCTGGGCGCGATCACCGCCATCGAGTACTTGGCCAGCAGCCCCAGGCCAGCAAACAGGCCCAGGCCCAACCATCCCCAGGTCTGGCCCGAGAGCGCCTGCCAAAAACACACCATCGCCAATACCCAGCTCAACAGCAGCATCGAGTCGGTGCTCGCCACCATGCCGTAAAAGGTACTCAGCGGCAGGGTGGCAAAGATGATGGCACTGACCACGGCCTGGCCAGCCCCCAGCCCCATGCTGAGACAAAGTCCATAAATGAGCAGCGATGACACGCCAAACGCCAGCACCCCGACCCCACGCACACAAGCCGTGGTGGGGCCGCAAAGCGCATCCGCACCGGCAATGGCCCAGGCGATGAGCGGGGGCTTGGTCCAGTAGCCCCAATCGGGGGTCAGCGACCAAGCGTAGTAGTAAGCCTCGTCCACCGACAGCGGTAACCCGGCGCCCACCCACCATCGCCACCCCCCGAGCAGGGTCAGCACCGCCAGCAGCAGCGTCAGGGGTTTCAGGCCTTGGGTGGGTGCCATGGGTCATCACCCGTGCTGCTGGCGTGCTCGTTGATCTGGTAAGAACTGCTGCCGCCTGATTCAAACAACACCCGAACCAGCAACTCCGCCAAGAGGCCCGCCATCATCGATTGGACGCCGGCGATCAGAAAGAAAAAGCCCACCCACAACAAGGGGCGCGTGCCTATGTTCTCGCCCAACAACTTCAAACTCAGCAGATATGCGAGCACGGCGCCCCCGATTCCCAGCAGCCACAGACCTAGCCCGCCAAAAAAGTGTCCGGGCCGGGTTCGGTAGCGCATGAAGAAATAGACAAAGAACAAATCAAGCACAACCCGGAAGGTGCGGCTGATGCCATATTTGGACTCGCCGAACTGGCGTGCATGGTGGCTGACCGGTTCTTGGGCGATGCGCTCAGGCGAGGTCACGGTGGACAGCCAGGCCGGGATGAAGCGGTGCATCTCGCCATAAAGTCTGATGCGCCGCAGGGTCGAGGCCCTGAACACCTTCAAGCTGCAACCGTTGTCCTTGATATCCAGACCGGTCATGCGGGCGATCAAGCGGTTGGCGATCCGCGAGGGCAGTTTGCGCATGACCAGCGCGTCCTGGCGGTTTTGCCGCCAACCCGCCACCAGATCCAGGTCTTCATTGAGCAAACGGGCCACCATGCGGGGGATGTCCACCGGGTCATTTTGCAAATCGCCATCGAGCGTCACGATGACGTCGCCGCGTGCATGGTCGATGCCAGCTTGCATCGCAGCTGTCTGTTTGTAATTGCGTGCCAGCTCGATCAGCCGGATGTGTTCGCCGCTTTCACCTCGGGCTTTTTCAATGGCGCTGCGTGTGCCATCGCGACTGCCGTCATTGACCAGCAACAATTCCCAGGGGTGTGGGTATGGGGCCAGACATTCGCTGACACGCGCCACGAAGGGTGCCACGCTTTCCTCTTCCTGATACATCGGCACCACGATCGACAGGCGGTGAGGGGGCAGGGGGGGCATGGGGGACACGGCATTCATCGGACACTCACTTTCAGGCCCCATTGTGCCTTGTCAACAAGGGTCTGGGCAGCCACCAGGCCAGCGCACCAAACCCGAGCGAGCAGGCCAGCACCACCAAGTGCAGGCTCAGTGCCGCCTGCAAGCCGCTGGTCCAGTCTATGCCATGCCAGCGCAGGGCGGCGGCGGCGCCGGCCTCGTAACTGCCCAGGCCCCCCAAGCCCTGCACCGGCAAAAGTGCCGATAGCTCGGCGCCTAAAGAACCAGCCCAGCCCAAAGACCATCTCACGTTCAACAGTTCGGCCAATAGCCATGCTTGCAGGCTCAGCTTCAGGACCCAGTTGCTTGCCGTGATGGCCCAACCCTGCAGCAAGCCCTGACCCCGTCGGGACAGTGCCTGTATCAAGCGCTGTCTCAGCCCGGGCGCTGGCGCGGCCGACTCAGGGGGCGTCATGACCAGCGTGGCCGCATGATTGCGCACCCATCGCACCCCAAACCCAAGTCCTCCCCAAAGAATCAAAGTCAGCAAGGCCCGCAGCAGCATGGGAAGCTCGGGCCAGACCCAGATGGCCAAAGTGGCCAGCACACAGGCGTCTTGCAGGCGCAACCAGAGCAATGACGCCGAGGCGTCCAGCCAATCCACATGCAGGGCGCGGCGCATCAACCACGGGAAGCCCAACTCACCGGTGCGCATGGGCAGCACATTGACCATGGCGGTGTGGGCCAACACAATGCGCAAGGCCAATGTCCAGCGCATCTGTGGCGCATCTGCAAACTCGCACCGGATGCGCCAGGCCCGCAAGGCATAGCTGGCCAGCATTCCCGTGACCATGATTGCCCACAGCGTTGCCGGCACCCGTTGCCATTGTGCGAGCCACAAATCGGGCAGGCCCGCATGCCACAGCCAAGCGGCGAAGGCCACGGTCAGCAGTGCGGAAAGTATCAGGGGGCGTTTGGACAAAGGTGTGGAGACGTCGCCGGGGTCGGGCTGACGGTGAAGGAGTTGGGGCAAAATGACCGCATGCGATTTTATTTCAGCTTGTGCCTGTTGGTCTTTGCCGTTTTTGGGCTTTTCCCCGGGCTTGATTTGGCTTTTAGTGCCCTTTTTTACGATCCGGGCGTCGGTTTCATCTACAAAGACCTGCCCTGGGTTCAAGCCTTGTATTGGGCATTTGCTCGCTTGCAACTGCCCATCCTGGCATTCCTGGTTT
>JBEAZY010000180.1:0-17594 GCA_041159205.1 Pseudomonadota bacterium | reverse complement strand
TGACAAGACCACACAACCGGCCTGCGTCTGGGACAACAAAGATTGATAACGGGCGTGGCTTAAAAAACTCAGGTCCGCCGGGGTGGCTGTTTGCAAGGTGGCCAATCGGGCCACCGTTTGCTGGCGCGAGCCATGCAGTTCGCCCCCCAGGGCGTCCACAATGTCGGCCAGTGTCAACGCCACATTCGGTTAGTTGCTGGTGTTGATGGCCCGAATCACTTTTTCGGTGATGTCATGCTTCGGGTTGATGTAGACGGCCTCTTGCAAAATGAGGTCGTACTTTTCTGCCTCAGCGACTTGGCGCACCACCTTGTTGGCGCGCTCAAGAACTTGCTGCAACTCTTCATTTTTGCGGGCATTGAGGTCTTCCTGGAACTCCCGGCGCTTGCGCTGGAAATCACGGTCCTGCTCTGCCAGGGTGCGCTGGCGCTGGGTGCGTTGCGCCTCGGACAGGGTCGGCGAATCGCGCTCGAGCTTATCGGATGCGGTCTTGAGGGCATTGCCCATATCGACCAACTCCTTTTCCCGGCGCGCGAATTCCTGTTCGAGTTTGGCTTGGGCCTGTTTGGCCGTGCTGGCTTCCCTGAAAATTCTGTCGGTATTGACGAACCCAACCCTGAACTCTTGGGCAAAAGCCATGCCAGACAGCCCGCATGCGAGCAGTACGGCCAACATATGACGGATGAATGCGTTCATTAAAATACGTTACCGATTTGGAATTGAAGTCTGTTGATTCTATCGCCAGATTGCTTGTTCACCGGATTGGCAATGGCCAGGCGCAATGGCCCCATCGGAGACACCCAACTCAAACCGGCGCCGTAGGAAGAGCGCAACTCGTTCATCCGGATGGGTTCGTCATGCCCGAATACGTTGCCCGCATCGACGAAACCGTACAGCCGCAAGGATTTGTCGTTGCCGACCCCCGGGAAAGGGGCAAAAAACTCGCCGTTGAGCACCAGCTTTTTGGGTCCGCCGGTAACAAAACCGGTGACATCGCGAGGTCCTAAAGAGCCCTGCGCGAAGCCCCGCACTGAGCCCAGGCCGCCGACATAATAGTTCTTGAAGACCGGGTAGGCGTTGTTGCCCATGCTCTGCCCGATGCCCACATCGGCGTTGAAGGCCAGAGAGTAGAGTTTGCCCAAGGGGATAAATTGCTGGTAAGCCGCGCCGTAGCGCAAATATTGGACATCGCCGGTGGCGGCCATCTCGGTGTAGGCGCGGGCCAGAACACCCCGGGTCGGGGCAATCACGCTGTCGCGCGAGTCGCGCACCCAACCTGCCGAGACGGGGTAGGCCACGGCCGGGCAACCGATCTTCAAACAATAAGTCAGGTAAGCATTGGGGGTGTTCGTGCCCAGCTCCACCTGGGTGCGCTCTACCGCCACCCCGACAATGAAGCGGTCAATTTCACTCATCGGGATGCCAAAGCGCATGCCGAAATTGTCAGTGATCAGGCGGTAGTTGCCCAACTGCTCAATATAGGGCTTGCTGGAGCGGTGCGAATATTCGAAAGTGCGGCTGATCCCATCGTCGGTGTAATAGGGGTCGGTGGTGCTGATGCTGAAAAATTTATTGAATTTACTGGTGCTGACCTGCATCCCCAGGAAATTTCCGGTGCCCAGAATATTGTCCTGGGAAATTGAAAAAGTCAGGAACAGTTTTTCAAAGGAGGAGTAGCCGGCACCCAGCTGCAATGCACCGGTGGGTTTCTCGACCACATTGACCTGTAGATCGACCTGATCGGGTGCCCCGGGTACCTCGTTCGTTTCGATATTGACCTCTTTGAGGTAGCCCAGTCGCTCAATCCGGTCTTTGGACAGACGGATCTTGTCCCCATCGTACCAAGCCGACTCCAGCTGGCGAACCTCGCGCCGGATGATTTCATCGCGGGTGCGGCTGTTGCCCGCGATATTGATGCGGCGCACATAGGCACGGCGCGAAGGGTCGGCACGAAGCACCAAAAAGACCTGATTGGTGGTGCGGTCGATCTCTGGAATCGACTCGACCCGGGCAAACGCATGCCCGAAATTGCCGAAATAATCGGTAAAGGCCTTGGTGGTTTCGGTGACCTGGTTGATGTTGTAGGGCTTGCCCACCTGAATCCGAATCAGCGACTTGAACTCTTCATCCCGCCCCAGGTAGTAGCCCTCAAGTCGCACCCCCGAAACCACATAGCGATTGCCTTCATGGATATTGACGGTCAGGTTCATGCTCAGGCGATCAGGCGAGATCGATACCTGGGTCGAGTCGATCCGAAACTCCAGAAAGCCACGCGCCAGGTAGTAAGACCGGATGGTCTCAAGGTCGGCATTGAACTTGCTGCGGGAGTATCGGTCTGACTTGGTATACCAACTCATCCAATTGCCCGAATTGAGGTCCATCTGATCGCGCAAAGTGGACTCTGAAATCTGTTGGGCACCGATGAATCGGATTTCCTTGATTTTGGCGACATCGCCTTCGATCACATTGAAGCTCAGATTCACCCGGTTGCGCTCCAGCGGCGTGATGGTGGTGATCACCTCGGCGGCATAGAGACTGCGGTTGATGTATTGGCGCTTCAGCTCCTGCTCGGCCTTGTCGGTCAAGGCTTTGTCAAATGGACGCCCTTCGGTCAAACCGATGTCGCGCAAGGCCTTGCGCAAGACCTCGTTGTCAAATTCTTTGGTGCCCACCAGGTCCAGCGTGGCGATGATGGGCCGCTCTTCGACCACCACCACCACCACATCGCCCTGGGTCTCAATGCGCACATTGTTGAACAGTCCGAGACTGAAGAGTGAACGAATGGCATCGGCACCCCGCTCGTCGGTGTACTGGTCGCCGACCCGGAAAGGCATGGTCGCGAACACGGTACCTGGCTCTACCCTTTGCAAGCCCTCTACGCGAATGTCCCGGACACTGAACGGGTCAGCCGCCCAGACCAATTGGATGGACAAACCCAATATGGCAAAACACCGAAACCAGCGAAAGAAAATCGACGACAAAATTGATTTCATGAATACATAGAAGATAACACACTGGGGAAGGCCTGCATAACCCGTTCGTACCGGTGGCGGCCCAATGGCAGCTAAGATTTCAGGCGCCGAACCCCCTGCAGAGCCACCTCGCGGGCTCGCGCATCCAGGGCCAATAATTCTTCCAGGTTAACGGGGGCCACCACTGGCATCTGATCGAGGGTATGGCGGTTGACCTCATGGATTTGATCGAAGCGGATGTCACCCTGCAAAAAAGACTCGACCCCCACTTCGTTGGCGGCGTTGAGCACCGCCGTCGAACCCGGGGTGGCGCGCAACGCCTCCCAAGCCAGTTTCAGGCCAGGGTATCGGCGTTGGTGCATGGGCGAGTCAAAGGACTCGAAACTGAAATCGGACATGCGCCGGAAATCAAGCCGGGCCGCGCCAGACTCGATCCGGTGCGGCCAACTCAGCCCGTAGGCAATGGGCACTTTCATGTCCGGGGTGCCGAGTTGCGCCACCACCGAACCGTCCCGGTACTGAACCATGGAATGGATCACGCTTTGGGGATGGATCACCACCTCAATCTGGTCAACCGCCAAGCCAAACAGGTAGTGCGCTTCAATCACCTCCAGGGCTTTGTTCATCATGGTGGCCGAGTCGACCGAAATTTTTCGCCCCATCACCCAGTTCGGGTGGGCACACGCTTGCTCGGGCGTGACCATCGGCAAGGCCTCGGGATCGAGGGTGCGAAATGGCCCGCCGGATGCGGTTAATATGATTTTTTCGACCTGCCCGGGCCAACTGGCCCGATCGGGGGGCAAAGATTGAAAGACCGCCGAATGCTCGCTGTCTATGGGTAACAACTCGGCCCCACCCTCAAGCACGGCATTCAAAAAGAGCTGACCGCCCACCACCAGGGCCTCTTTGTTGGCCAGCATCAGCCGTTTGCCGTTGCGGGCGGCAGCCAGGCAAGGGGACAGGCCCACTGCCCCGACGATGGCCGCCATGACGGCATCGACCTCGGGGGCGCTGGCCACCTCATCCAGCGCCGCCAGGCCCGAGTGCACCTCAATATCGGACAACCCCGCTTCGGCCAGAAGGGTGCGCAGCGACTGGGCCGCCTGGGGTTGGGTCATCACCACATGCCGGGGCCGAAATTGCCGGCACTGGGTGAGCATCAAATCGACCTGCCGGGCCGCAGTCAAAGCCCAAACCCGGAATCGATCCGGGTGACGCGCCACCACGTCCAGCGTGCTGGTGCCGATGGAGCCGGTGGACCCCAAGATGGTGAGGTTCATGCGTTCACCCATGCGTTCAGGCACAAGGCCAGGGGAAAAACCGGCAACAGGGCATCCACCCGGTCCAGCACGCCGCCATGGCCAGGCAATAAAGCGCTGCTGTCCTTGACCCCTGCGCAACGTTTGACCAATGACTCGACCAAGTCACCGACCACGCTCATCGCGGTCAACCAGACCACCCCCAACAAGGCGATGCCCCAGCCGCGTTGCATCAAAACCGTGTACAGGCTGGGGGAGTCGGAGGGAAACTGGGCGTCCCACCACAACCAGGCCGCAGCCAAAAGACCGACTCCCAGAACCGCACCGGCCACGCCTTCCCAACTCTTGCCGGGACTGATGGAGGCGGCCAGTTTGCGCCGCCCGAAAGCCCGTCCGCAGAAATATGCAGAAATGTCGGCCACCCACACCAAAAGCAGCACCGACAACAAGAACTGGGTCCCCAATGATTTGGCGGCCCAAAGGGCCCACCAGGTGGACCACAACACCAGCACACCCAAGGCACATCGCCACTCAAGGGGCAGACGCATCCAATGGGTCAGGCCCCAGCGCAGCATCCAGGCGCCCCCGAACAGCCACAATAGACTGATCGCCAGCCAGAACCCATCGTTGGCACCGTCTGCCCCGGCCAGGGCCCAAGTGATGAGGCAAGCCCCCAGACAAGCCAGGCCCAAACCGACGGCGACTCGCGCCCCGCAGCCCATCAAACGCCCCCACTCCCATCCGGCCAGGCTGATCAGGACCAGGCTCAGGCCCGCCAGCCACTCAGATCGGGGATGAAACAATGCAGGTAAAAATAACGCCACCAGCCACAGTGCGGTGATGATGCGTTGACGAAGCATGCCGGACTCAGACCGCGAGGATGTCCTGCTCTTTGGCAGCAACGGCTTTGTCAACCTCAGCGATGAATTTATCGGTGGTTTTCTGAATATCGGCCTCGGCCCGCTTCTGATCGTCCTCGGAAGCCAGTTTGTCTTTGACCAGTTTTTTGATCGCCTCGTTGGCGTCGCGGCGCAGATTGCGCACCGCCACCTTGGCGTTCTCGCCTTCAGAGCGAACCACCTTGGTCAACTCCTTGCGTCGCTCTTCGGTCATGGGCGGCATGGGCACCCGGATGAGGTCACCCATGGCGGCCGGGTTGAGCCCGAGATCACTGTCGCGGATGGCCTTTTCAATTTTCGCCCCCATGCCCTTTTCCCATGGTTGCACGCTGATGGTGCGGGCATCGAGCAAAGAGACGTTTGCCACCTGGTTGATCGGGGTCGGGTTGCCGTAATAGTCAACCACCACCGAATCGAGCAGAGCCGGGTTGGCTCGACCGGTGCGGATTTTGCTCAAATGACCATTGAGCGCGGCAATGGACTGCGTCATTTTGGTCTCGGTGTTTTTCTTGATGTCGGCGATGCTCATGGTCGTCACAAATCGGTCGGTTGATAAAGATCAGGCGTAGACCAGGGTTCCCTCGTCTTCGCCCATCACGACGCGCTTGAGTGCGCCGTTCTTGAAAATGGAGAATACCTTGATTGGCAATTTCTGGTCGCGGCACAGCGCAAAAGCGGTCGCATCCATGATGCCCAGGTTCTGCCCGATGGCATCATCAAAACTGATCTTGGCATAGCGGGTGGCGTGGGGGTCTTTCTTCGGGTCCGCCGAGTAGACCCCATCCACTTTGGTGGCCTTCAGAACCAGTTCGGCCCCGATTTCGGCCCCGCGCAAAGCGGCCGCCGTATCGGTGGTGAAAAAAGGATTGCCCGTCCCGGCGGCAAAGATCACCACCTTGCCCTCTTCCAGGTATTGCAAGGCCTTGGGCCGCACATAGGGCTCGACCACCTGCTCTATCCCGATGGCCGACATGACGCGCGCGGTCAGGCCCGCCTTGTTCATGGTGTCGGCCAAAGCGAGGGCGTTCATGACAGTGGCCAGCATGCCCATGTAATCAGCGGTGGCCCGATCCATGCCGACAGAGCCCCCGGCGACGCCGCGAAAAATATTGCCGCCGCCGATGACGACCGCCACCTGAACGCCCAAACGGGTCACTTCGGCCACTTCTTCTACCATGCGCACGATGGTGGCCCGATTGATGCCAAAGGCATCATCCCCCATGAGCGCCTCACCCGACAGCTTGAGCAAAATGCGCTGGTGGGCGGGTCGGCTGGCAGTCATGACGAGTTCTCCTTGGTTGCGTGAGTGTAGCTTTTTTCGGCGGCGAAAAAAAAGGGACCGAAGTCCCTTTTGAGTATGGATCAGCCGTTTTGTTTGGCGGCGGCCACTTGGGCAGCCACCTCGGCGGCAAAGTCATCGACCTTCTTCTCGATGCCCTCCCCGACCACATACAGCGTGAACGACTTGACCTGGGTGTTGGCCGCCTTGAGCATTTGCTCCACGGTCTGCTTGTCGTTCTTGACGAAGGGCTGGTTGAACAGAGACACCTCTTTGAGGTATTTTTGCACCGCACCGTCGATCATTTTGCCGACGATCTCGGCCGGCTTGCCGGACTCGGCGGCCTTGGCGGTGGCGACCGAGCGCTCTTTTTCGATCAGATCGGCGGGGACGTCCGCAGAGGTCAGAGCCACCGGTTTCATGGCGGCCACGTGCATGGCCACATCGCGGGCCGCAGCCTCTTCGCCTTCAAACTCAACCATCACGCCGATGCGGGTGCCGTGCAAATATGAGGTCAGGCCGGCGCTGCCGTCAAACAACTTGAAGCGGCGAAAGCTCATGTTCTCGCCAATCTTGCCAATCAGGCCCTTGCGCACGTCTTCCAGGGTGGGGCCAAAGCCATCCTGGCTGTAGGGCAGCGCGCCCAAGGCATCGATGCTGGCCGGCTTGTGTTTGACGACCAACTCGGCCACGGCCTTGGCCATGGCCAAAAAGGCGTCGTTCTTGGTGACAAAATCGGTTTCACAGTTGATCTCGACCAAGGCGCCAACCTTGCCGCTGATGTGGCTGCTGACCACACCTTCGGCGGTCACGCGAGATGCGGCCTTGCCGGCCTTGCTGCCCAGCTTGACGCGCAGCAGTTCTTCGGCCTTGGCCATGTCGCCATCGGCTTCGGTCAGGGCTTTCTTGCACTCCATCATGGGTGCATCCGTTTTGGCGCGCAGCTCGGCGACCATGCTTGCGGTGATTGCTGCCATCAGATTCTCCGTATTCAATCCAAAAAAGGTTCAAGAAAAAGGGGCTGATTCCAGCCCCTGTGTCCAGGCCCCTAGAGGGCCGTGGGCGATGGGGGTCAGGCGGCGGTGCCGTCCTCGACTTCAACGAATTCATCTTCGCCTGCGGTCGCGGCCTGAACCACCTCGGAGACGGCATTGGCGCGGCCTTCCAGGATGGCGTCAGCGATACCACGGGCGTACAGAGTAACGGCCTTGGAAGAATCGTCGTTGCCGGGAATGACGTAATCGATGCCCTCAGGGGAATGGTTGGTATCAACCACACCGATCAGCGGAATGCCCAGTTTGCGGGCTTCGGCCACAGCAATCTTGTGGTAGCCGACGTCGATGACAAAAATGGCGTCGGGCAGGGTGTTCATGTCCTGAATGCCGCCGATGTCCTTTTCCAGCTTTTCGAGTTCGCGGCTGAACATGAGCTGTTCCTTTTTGCTCATGCTGTCCAGACCAGCTTCGAGCTGGGCTTTCATGTCTTTGAGGCGCTTGATCGAGGTTTTGACGGTCTTGAAGTTGGTCAGCATGCCGCCCAGCCAGCGCTGGTCGACATAAGGCACGCCGGCGCGCTGGGCTTCAGCCGCGACAATTTCTCGGGCCTGGCGCTTGGTGCCAACCATCAATACCGTGCCACGGTTGGCCGCCAACTGGCGCACAAACTTGGTGGCGTCTTGAAACATCGGGAGCGATTTTTCAAGATTGATGATGTGGATTTTGTTGCGATGGCCAAAAATGAACGAGGCCATCTTGGGGTTCCAGAAGCGGGTCTGGTGTCCGAAATGGACGCCGGCTTCCAGCATTTCGCGCATGGTGGTGGACATAGAAGTCTCTCCAGAAGGTTGGGTCTAAAATCCGGCTCGAATGGACTTCTGTTGCGAAAAGAAGGCCACACCTTGGATGAACCGGTCAGCGATTTCGCCCGATATGCCCTGAAGTAGGCTGGCGCTCGGGCGACTTTGCCCACCAGGGACAAAGCCTTGAGATTCTAGCACAACCATGCCCGATTTCACCCCCCAGGCACATGCCCCCCGGTCACAGCCTGTCGCAGCGATCGCGCCGCACCCCTTGTGGGACGCCAACGCCAGCCGTGTGGCCGAGCGCCTGGCCCTGGCCGCCAGCGCCCCGCACGATCTGATGGCTCGGGCCGGCGCGTCTGTGGCTCGACTGGCGCGGGCTTTGGCGCCGCACAGTTCACTCTTTTGGGTCGCCTGCGGTCGGGGCAACAACGGTGGCGATGGCCTGATCGCCGCCCTGCATTTGCACCAATCGGGCTACCCGGTCTGGGTCAGCCGCTTGCCCGGCCCACCGCCGCCGGGCAGCGATGCTGCATGGGCCCTGGAACAGGCACTGCTCGCCGGACTGACCTTGCACGAGACACCGCCCGATCGCCCCTGGGGCCTGGCCATCGACGCCTTGTTTGGCCTGGGTGCCAGGCCCGAATTGCCCTTGTTGGCTTCGAGCTGGCTGCACCCCATGCGAGCCGGTTCGGCCCCCTTGCTGTGTGTCGATGCACCCACTGGCCTGCACCCCGGCACGGGGGTCTGGTTCGGCCCAGCCGAGGTTTTGGTGCGCCCACAGGGCCAGACCCATACACTAAGCTTGCTGACCCTCAAGACCGGGCTTTACACCGGCTCGGGCCGCGATGCGTCCGGTCAGGTTTGGCTGGACACACTGGGCCAGGCCCCGGACCCCGATTCGGCCAGTGCCACCCTGAACGGACCGCCGCCCGGGGCCATCAGCGCACACGACACCCACAAAGGCCGAATGGGCAGGGTCTGGGTGGTCGGGGGCGACAAAGGCATGACCGGGGCCGCTTGGCTGGCTGCTCAGTCGGCACTGCGGCGGGGGGCCGGTCGGGTCCATGTGCAGTTGCTGGCTCCAGATGACGTCGCCCTACCCCGCCCGCTGGCACTGATGAGCGCCGAGGCTTTGCCGGATGACTTATCCGACCTCACGGTGGTGGCGGGCTGTGGCGGCGGGCGGGCCATCGCCCGAACCTTGCCCCGGTTGCTGTCTTCAGCCCCCCGCCTGGTGCTCGATGCCGACGCGCTCAATGCCATCGCCGACGATGTCAAGCTGCAGACCTTGTTGCAACGGCGGGAGGCCAAGGGGCGACAGACCGTGCTCACCCCGCACCCGCTGGAAGCGGCCCGATTGCTTGGGACCACGGTCAGCCATGTCCAGGCCGACCGGTTGGCGGCGGCTGTTCAACTGGCCAAGCGGGCGGCCAGTGTGGTGGTGCTGAAGGGCTCGGGCAGCGTGATCGCCCACCCCGACGGGCGCCTATGTATCAATGCCACTGGCAATGCCCGGCTGGCCACTGCCGGCAGCGGAGATGTCTTGGCCGGCTGGATGGGCGCCCGATGGGCGCAAGGCGAAGAGGTGCGGGCAGCCGCTTGTGCATCGGTCTATCTGCACGGCTTACAAGCCGAAGATCGCCCGGGCAATGGGCCGCTGATCGCTGACGGGCAATGAAAAGAGAGAAATCCCCGAACTGAGCACCTGATTGAAGACTCAAAAGGGTTGTTCAATCCTTGTGCATGACATCGGTTAAAACTGATTTCAGACTCGACAACTCATGCTCCGTCCAGGGGGCATTCATGCCTGGACTAGGCGACTCTGGCACCATGGTTCCCGATGCCAGCAATTGTTTAAATGATTCCAAATCCTGCTTGGATGAGACGACCGGCGATGCAGCAGCAGGAACAGAACCGATGTTCGGTTGATTCAAATCCACGATACACCCCCTTTCAAAAATAGTCTTTTGAACCATATCGATGGTCACATCGACAGTCACTGGATACAAATTATGCCGCTTGAATTCCAATTCGAAATACTTTACTTCACCTCCTGTGAAGATATCGAATTTTTTCGCAGTTTCAACAGCCTGAATGGCACTTTGATTCCTGCTCCAGCATTCCTGCGCATATTTTGCGCCGGTTCCGGCGAAATAGGCATGATCAGAAACGCCCCCCCCTTTTTCAAATATCACCATCCCCCCGTTCATGTCGATGATCCAAACGCAAATCCCATCTACCGGCGGCATGGCTCTAAGATCTTGGGGTTGAGAACGAAGCCAGTTTTTCCATCCTTGTATGCGCAACCCGTTTCCAGCAAATACAAAGATTGTTCTTTTGAATGGTTCAATTTTATAAAAATAAACATCATCGACATAGGCAACCCAATGCATCCACCTCACTGACCAACGTGAGTCAGTTGCCACCCATCTTGCCCGTCTATCGTAGACATTTGTGGTCATCACCTTGCCCGTCATATACCGAAAACAACGGCATGATAATCTATTTATAGATACTTTATTATTAAATATTCACGATACTATACTCAATTTAAAACCAAATAAGAATAAAAAAATGGGGGCCCGTTGGCCCCCATGCGACGATGCCCATTTCAATCAAGGGCATCAGCCGCGACCGGCAAAGGGCATTTTTGTGGCCATGACGGTATGGAACATGACATTGGCCTCTGGCGGCAAGTTGGCCATATACAGCACCGACTGCCCCACAATGGCCACGTCCATCAAGGGCTCGGCCTTGGTTTCGCCATTGGCCTGCAAGACGCCTTTGGCCATGCGGCTGGCCAGAGGCGTGGCGGCATTGCCGACGTCGATTTGCCCGACCGCAATGTCGTAGCGTCGGCCGTCGAGGGAGGCCGCCTTGGTCAGCCCTGACACGGCGTGTTTGGTGGCGGTATAAGCGATCGAGTGCGGACGCGGCGTGGTGGCCGAGATCGACCCATTGTTGATGATGCGTCCCCCGCGCGGATTTTGGTCCTTCATGACCCGAAAAGCGTTCTGAATGCCGTAAAACATGCCATTGAGATTGGTATCGACCACGGCCTTCCACTGCTCAATGCTCAGCTCTTCCAACGGGATCGCCGGGGCACCAATGCCGGCGTTGTTGAACAACACATCGACCCGACCATGGGCCTGGACGGCGGCATCAAACAAGGCCCGCACAGAGTCGGGGTGGGTGACATCGGTGGTCACCGCCAGGGCCTGGGCACCGGCGCCCGCCAATTGAATAGTCTCTTGCAAGGCATCGGCACGGCGTCCGGCCAGCACCACTCGCCAGCCATCGGCCAACAGGGCCAGTGCAGCTGCTTGTCCGATGCCGGAACCGGCCCCGGTCACGATGGCCACTCGATGTTTGTTCATGTCTGCTCTCCTCTGAATGCTTGGAAATGTACAACAATAGGCACCTACCCGTTGTCCGGAGTTCGACATGAAAAAAATACGCCAACACGCCCTGCTGGGCTTGGGCCTGCTGACGGCAGCCGCCTCATTCGCACAAACCAACCCGGCCGATTGGCCGCAACAACCCATCACCCTGGTCATGACCTTTCCCGCCGGCTCAGGGGTGGATGTCGTAGCCCGGCAGGTGCAAGAGCCCCTGGGCAAATGGCTGGGGCAAGCGATCGTGATTGAATACAAGCCCGGGGCCGCGGGCAATATCGCCAGTGAATATGTGGCGCGCGCCAAACCCGACGGCCACACCATGGTTTTTGGCACGGCAGCCACCCATGGTAGCAATGCCGCTCTCTACAAGAACCTGAGTTTTGATGTGGAGGCCGATTTCGTGCCGGTGGCGCCCATACTGGATGTCTCCAATGTCCTGACCATCAACCCGGAGGTCATCGACGTGAAATCGGTCAAAGAGTTTGTCGACCTGGTGAAGTCCAAACCCGGCCAATTCAACTTCGCCTCCACAGGCAACGGCACAGGCACCCATATGGCTTTTGCCGAGTTCAACGCACGGCTGGGGCTCAACATGGTTCATGTCCCCTACAAGGGCGGTCCTGAAGCCATGACCTCGGTGCTCAAAGGCGAGACTTGTTGCATCATGAACCAGGTCCAGACGGTTCTGACCCATTACAAGGCCGGTAAGGTTCGGCTGCTGGGGGTGACCACGGCCAAGCGGGTGTCGGCGGTGCCGGAAGTGCCCACCATCGCCGATAGCGGACTGGCCCCTACAAGGGGGTTTGACAGCTCGATCTGGTTCGGAATTTTTGCCCCCAAAGGCACTGACGCCCGCATCGTGCAAAAGATGAATCAGGCGGTTCGTTCTGTGCTCGAGCAAGCCGAGACCCGCGCCAAACTCGAAGCCGCCGGCAACTCGGTGCGCATTGAATCGCCCGAGCAGTTCAAGGCCACAGTGCATGCCAACCGGGCCAAATGGGCTGAGGTGGTTAAAACAGCCCGCATCACCATCGACTGACGATGACGAGCCCAGACGTCAGCACCACGGGGCTATTGGCCCTGGCCGCCAGAGTGCGCGAAGACCTGGCCCTGCTGGGCTTGCCCGCCCAACCATGGTTGCCTCCACGGCATCACGAGGGCCATGTCGTGCATGATGTTGCGGTGGTCGGCGCGGGCATGGCGGGTCTCACCCTGACTGCCGCCCTGACCCATTTGGGCATCGGCGTACACCTCATCGATCGGGCACCCGCCGGTCAGGAGGGGCCTTGGGTGACCACGGCCCGCATGGAGACCCTGCGTTCCCCGAAAGAACTGACCGGCCCGGCACTGGGCATGGCCAGCCTGACCTTTCGGGCCTGGTTCGAGGCTCAGCACGGCCGGGACGCCTGGCTGAGCCTGGACAAGATACCCCGCGTGCAATGGGCGCAGTACCTGCGCTGGTATCGCGAGGTCTTGGGTCTGCAGGTCCATAACCTGGTGCAATTGCAGGCACTGGAGCCACAAGCCGATCAGGTTCGCCTGACGGTCTGCAACGTGGGTGAACCCCATGCCATGCAGACCCTGTGGGCCAGGCGTGTGGTGTTGGCGACCGGGCGCGATGGCCTGGGAGGCCCCTGGCTACCGGCGTGGGCACACGACTTGCCTCCAGAGCGCTGGGTCCACTCATCGCACACTTGGCCCGACGACCGTTTTGCCGGACAAAGGGTGGTCATCATCGGGGCCGGCGCGTCGGCCATGGACGGGGCTGCGACGGCCCTGGAAAACGGTGCTGTCGAAGCGAGAATATTGATTCGCCGCACACAGATGCCGCGTGTCAACAAGAGCAAAGGCTCAGGCAACCCGGGCATGGCCCACGGTTACTGGGCTTTGCCTGACGACTGGAAATGGCGTTTTCGGCATTACATCCAACAGCAGCAAGTGCCCGCCCCGAAGGGCAGCACCCTGCGCGTATCTCGGCATCCGCAAGCGCATTTCCATTTCGGCGTCAGTGTGCAAAAGGCGGAAGTCTGGGGCAACGAGGTGGTGCTGCACACCCATCAGGGCTGCATCTATACCGACGCGGTCATTTTTTCGACTGGATTTCGCACCGACTGGTCGCAACGGCCCGAGTTTGCGTCGATCGCGCCCGATGTGCGTTTGTGGCAAGACCGGTTTACGCACCCGGCGGGCTTGGACGACGAAGAATTGTCACAGTCACCCGACTTGGGAGATTTGTTTGAATTCCAGCCCAAAGTGCCGGGTCGGCGAGTGGGGCTGGATCGCATCCATTGCTTCAACTATGCGGGCGCCCTCTCGCAAGGCGCCGGGGCGGGCGACATCCCTCAAATCAGCGATGGAGCCCAACGCCTCGCGCGGGGTCTGGCGACCCGCTTTCTGACCGAAGATGTGTCGCACCACTTTGAACAACTCACCCGATATGCCGATGAAGAGCTCGATGGCAGCGAATGGACACCAGACTTCATGCCCAATGACCTGATCGACCAGGCGGTTTGCCCCGCCCCCCAAGACCCCATGCGCTCTTTGCGCCGAGAACGCGACAAGGTGGCCCAAGCCAGTCAAGCCAGTCTGGAGGCGGTCATGGACGCCCGCTTGCCCGGCCTCAGTCTGCCCCTCAGGCTGCAAGCCGCCACCGTCGTGGCCCAACACAGCGGCGCCGCAGATTTGGCCACCTTTTACCGTCAACACCCAGCGCACCAAGCCCCGGTCACAGACACTCCCTGGCCGGTCATCGAGCGCTTTTGCCGCACCCTGGCCATACGACCCGCCGATGGCGATCGGGCCTTGTTACTCACCTTGCCACAGGCGGGCCTGGACACTGCCGACGTGGTCACCCTGGCCCAACTGGTGGGGCTGGTGTCTTATCAGGCTCGCGTGATCTGTGGTCTTCAGGCTTTGTCCGGCTGGCAAGGTTTGGGCTCGACCCATGCGAACAGCCCCACGATCCCCAACAGCACCTTTATTCACCCTGCTCAAGCCCCCAAACCGGCAACGGCACTGCGGGTCAACGGCTACACCAGCGAAGAACTCGATTGGAAAGCCTGGCTGCCTGTGCTCGACCCCGCACAAGCCAGCGACGCCCAACGGGCCGTGCTCAAGGCCAGTCATCCCAGCGCCATGACCTCGGACTATTACCTGTTGCTGGCTCAACAACCTGCCATCCTGGCACAGCGATCGGCCGCCTTTAACGCCATCATGTATGCCCCGGGCGGCCTGTCGCGCCAGGAACGCGAATTGGCCAGTACCGTGGTGTCGAGGGTCAATGGCTGCGTGTATTGCGCGGCCGTTCATGCCCTGCGCTTTGAGCAATTGAGCAAACGCAACGATGTCATCGCGCAGGTGTTTCAGGAACCCCGGGGGGCAGGCACCGACGCGCGCGAGAAAGCCATCGTTGAATTTGCCATTCAACTCACCTTGCAGCCCGACAAACTGGGCGCGGCGCATCTGGCGCCCCTGGCAAATGCCGGGCTATCAGCGCTGGAGATGATGGACCTGATTCATGCGGTGGCCATCTTTGCCTGGGCCAATCGGCTCATGCTCAACCTGGGGGAACCGGTGTCCCGAGAGGTCGACGGCTGAACTGCACCACGCGCCGGCTGCTCAGCGGCGCCCCTTCTTGGCCTTGCCTTTTTTGCTGGCAGCGGCTTTTTTGACCGCCGACTTCAAAGCCTGGATGGGTGTCAGCCGTGACTGATCGACCCCTGCTTTGGCCCCCTCGGTTTTTCGCCCTCTCGTTTTGGCCTTGGCCTTGGACGGGGTCGCTGGTGCCAAGTCGTCGCGGAGCGACCGCGACCCGCGCTCTGTGCGAGGCATTCGCGCCGACCGATCCACGTCGTCATGCACCAGTCGGAATTCAATTTTTCGACCGTCCAGATCCACCCGGCTGACCTGAATGCGAACCCGTGAGCCTATGGCATATCGAATGCCGGTTCGTTCGCCGCGCAACTCTTGGCGCACTTCATCAAAGCGGAAATATTCACCCCCCAACTCAGTGATGTGCACCAAACCTTCGACGTAAAGTGCATCCAGGGTGACAAACACCCCGAAGGAGGTCACGGCCGAAACCACGCCTGCATACTCTTCGCCCAGATGGTCGCGCATGAATTTGCACTTGAGCCAAGCTTGCACATCCTGGCTGGCCTCGTCGGCGCGCCTTTCATTGGCACTGCAATGCAGGCCGGCGGCCTCCCAGGCGGCCTGCGTGGCCCCAGCTTTTCCTTTGCCCGCAGGCGGGGCCGCTTTTCCACGTTGGGCCAAGCGGCGCGACAGTTTGGCATGCGCCTCGCCCGGCATGGGCAGATTGGGCAACTCGTACCGTTTCTGGGTCAGGATGGCCTTGATCACCCGGTGCACCAGCAAATCGGGATAGCGGCGTATGGGGCTGGTGAAGTGGGTGTAGGCCTCGAAAGCCAAACCGAAGTGGCCACTGTTGATCGGCGTGTAGATGGCCTGCTGCATCGAGCGCAGCAACATGGTGTGGATCTGCTGCACATCGGGCCGCCCTTCGGTGGCCTTGGCGATGGCCTGAAACTCACCCGGTTGGGGCTCATCGCTCAGGCTCAGGTTCAGACCCAGGGCCTTCAGATAATTGCGCAACAGTTCCAGCTTTTCAGGGGTCGGCCCCTCGTGCACCCTGAACAAGCCCGGGTGGCGGGCTTGCAAAATGAAATCGGCGCTGCAGCAATTGGCAGCCAGCATGGCCTCTTCAATCAAACGGTGGGCATCATTGCGCACTCGGGGCACGATTTTCTCTATGCGTCCCTGTTCGTCGCAAACGATCTGGGTTTCGGTGGTCTCGAAATCCACCGCACCGCGCTTGTGTCGGGACCCCAGCAAGGCCCTGTACACATCATGCAAATGGATCAGGTCAGCCACCCGCTCGGCGCGGGCCTGTGCCTGTGGCCCACGGTCGTTGGACAAGATCGCCGCCACTTCGGTGTAAGTGAATCGTGCGTGACTGTGCATGACGGCGGGGTAAAACTGATAAGCCGAAACTTCGCCTTGCGCATCGATCAGCATGTCGCACACCATACAAAGGCGATCCACATTCGGGTTGAGTGAACACAAACCGTTGGAGATCTTTTCCGGCAGCATCGGGATCACCCGTCGCGGGAAATAGACGCTGGTGGCGCGATCAAAGGCATCGACATCGATGGCCGAGCCAGACTCGACATAGTGGCTGACGTCGGCAATGGCCACCAACAAGCGCCAACCTTTGCGACGGCCGATTTTGGCCGGTTCACAATACACGGCGTCGTCAAAGTCGCGGGCATCTTCACCATCAATGGTGACCAGGGGTACATCGCGCAAGTCAACCCGGCCTTTGAGGTCAGCGCTGCGCACCTGATCGGGCAAACCTTTGGCCAACTCAAGGCATTCGTTCGAAAATTCATGCGGCACGCCATACTTGCGCACGGCAATCTCTATTTCCATGCCCGGGTCGTCAATTTCGCCCAGAACTTCGGTCACCCGCCCGACAGGCTGCCCATACAAGCTGGGGGGTTCGGTCAATCCCACCACCACCACTTGCCCGGCTTTGGCCGGGCCTGTGGCGGTTTTGGGAATGATGATGTCCTGCCCGTAACGTTTGTCTTCCGGGGCCACTAACCAGATTCCGTTTTCCTGGAGCAGGCGCCCAATGATCGGGTGATCGGGCCGCTCGATGATCTCCAGCACCTTGCCCTCGGGACGCCCCCGGTTGTCGGTGCGAGCCACCTTGGCCCGCACCCGATCCCGGTGCAATACCGCCCGCATTTCATTGGGGGGGAGGTAAACGTCGGCTGAGCCGTCGTCTTTTTGTACAAACCCGTGACCATCGCGATGGCCCAGGACAGTTCCTTCAAATTCTTCCAGCGTGCTGCCGGTTGGACTCAGTTTTTTGATACAATGCCTTTCTTTCCTGAAATGCCCAGGTGGCGGAATTGGTAGACGCACTAGTTTCAGGTACTAGCGAGTAACATCGTGGGGG
>JBEAZY010000179.1:0-8998 GCA_041159205.1 Pseudomonadota bacterium | reverse complement strand
CCATCGGGGTGAGTGAATTTCCTTTATGCATGGATCATTCCCATTCAATCGTTGCAGGCGGCTTGCTGCTGACGTCATACGTCACACGGTTGATACCGCGCACCTCGTTGATGATGCGGCTGCTGACTTTCTTGAGCAAGGCGTAAGGCAACTCAGCCCAGTCTGCGGTCATGAAGTCACTGGTCTGAACGGCCCGCAAGGCCACGACATAGTCGTAGGTGCGGCCGTCGCCCATGACGCCCACGCTCTTGACGGGCAAAAAGACCGTGAACGCCTGGCTGGTCAGCTCATACCAGCTTTTGCCCGAATGGGGTTCGATGGTCGATTGCAGCTCTTCGATGAAGATGGCGTCGGCGCGTCGCAGCAGGTCGGCATATTCCTTTTTGACCTGGCCAAGAATCCGCACACCCAGACCCGGGCCAGGAAAGGGATGGCGGTAAACCATTTCGCGCGGCAGGCCCAGGGCCACGCCCAACTCGCGCACTTCGTCCTTGAACAGGTCGCGCAGGGGTTCCAGTAGTTTCAACCCCAATTGTTCGGGCAATCCGCCCACGTTGTGGTGGCTTTTGATGGTGACGGCCTTTTTGCTCTTGGCCCCGCCCGACTCGATGACATCGGGATAAATGGTGCCCTGGGCCAAAAAGGTCGCGCCCTTGTGGCCACCGCCACCTGCTTTGAGCTTGGCAGCCTCGGCTTTGAAGACATCGACAAAAAGGCCGCCGATGATCTTGCGCTTTTTCTCGGGGTCATCGACCCCTGCCAACTGACCCAGAAACAGATCGCTGGCGTCAACGCGGATGACACGGGCGTGCAATTTGCCGGCGAACATGTCCATGACCATATCGCCCTCGTTCAGGCGCAAAAGGCCATGATCGACAAAGACGCAGGTGAGTTTGTCGCCTATGGCACGGTGTATCAGGGCCGCCGCCACCGATGAATCGACCCCGCCCGAGAGGCCCAGAATGACCTCTTCGTCGCCCACTTGTTGGCGGATGTTCTCGACCGCTTCAGCGATGTGATCGCGCATGATCCAGTCGGGGCTGGCCGCACAAATGCCCAGCACAAAACGCTCGAGCATGACCTTGCCCTGCACGGTGTGGGTGACCTCGGGGTGAAATTGCACCGCGTAAAAATGACGCGCCACATCGGCCATGCCGGCGATGGGACAACTGGGGGTGCTGGCCATCAGTTTGAAACCCGCAGGCATCTGGGTCACCTTGTCCCCATGGCTCATCCAGACTTTGAGCATGCCGTGGCCTTCAGGCGTATGAAAGTCAGCGATGTCCTTCAGCAAGGGGGTATGGCCATGGGCGCGCACCTCGGCGTAGCCGAATTCCCGGGTGTGTCCGCTCTCGACCTTGCCGCCCAGCTGCTGCGCCATGGTCTGCATGCCGTAGCAAATGCCCAGCACCGGCAGACCGAGCTCGAACACCGCCTGCGGGGCACGGTCGGTGCTGTCTTCGTAGACGCTGGCATGGCTGCCCGACAAAATCACCCCGCGCAACTTGCCGTCGGCTGCGTACTGGCGCACCCAATCGTCGCTCACATCGCAAGGGTGCACCTCACAATAGACATGGGCTTCGCGGACTCTGCGCGCGATCAGTTGAGTGACCTGAGAACCGAAGTCGAGGATGAGGATCTTGTCGTGCTGCATGGCATATCGGCTTAAAAAGCGATTTTAAGCCAGCCTTAGCCCCCTGCCCCGGACTTTTCGGGTGTCAGCAAAACCTTGAGGACTTTCTTAATCTGCGCGGTAATTGGGTGCTTCCTTGGTGATTTGCACATCGTGGACATGACTCTCACGGATGCCCGCCGCCGTGATTTCAACAAACTCGGCCTTGTTTTTCATCTCTTCGATGCTGGCGCAGCCGCAATATCCCATGCTGGCCCGGACGCCACCTGCCATTTGGTAGACGATGCTGACCATCGAGCCTTTGTAGGGCACCCGCCCTTCGATGCCCTCGGGGACCAGCTTATCGGCATTGGGATTGCCGGTGCTTGATTCCTGGAAATAGCGGTCAGCACTGCCCTGCTGCATGGCCCCGATTGAGCCCATGCCCCGGTAGCTCTTGTAACTGCGACCCTGGTACAGAATGACCTCACCAGGGGCCTCTTCGGTGCCCGCAAACATACCCCCCATCATGACGGTGGAGGCCCCGGCCGCGATGGCCTTGGCGATATCGCCGCTGTAGCGTATGCCGCCGTCGGCGATCAAGGGGATGCCGCTGCCGCGCAAGGCGGTGGCCACATTGTCGATGGCCGTGATTTGGGGCACACCGACCCCTGCCACGATGCGGGTGGTGCAGATCGAGCCTGGCCCTATGCCCACCTTGACCGCATCGGCCCCGGCCTCAGCCAAGGCCAGTGCCGCTGCCCCGGTGGCGATGTTGCCGCCCACCACGTCGATCTGGGGGTAGTGTTGTTTGACCCAGCGCACGCGTTCGATCACGCCCTTGGAGTGGCCGTGCGCGGTATCCACCACGATGGCATCCACCCCGGCTTTGACCAGCGCCTCGACCCGCTCTTCGGTGCCTTCTCCCACCCCGACGGCGGCGCCCACCCGCAAGCGGCCTGAGGCATCCCGGGCCGCCAGCGGAAAGGAGGTCTGCTTGGTGATGTCTTTGACGGTGATCAGGCCGCGCAGCACAAAGTCGTCGCCGATGACCAGCAAGCGCTCTAGTTTGTGCTTGTTGAGCAGGGCCTTGGCTTGTTCGGGCGTGGTCCCTTCGGGCACGGTGATGAGGCGCTCGCGCGGGGTCATGATTTCGCGCACGGCGACGTCATAGCGGGTTTCAAAGCGCAAATCGCGACCGGTGACGATGCCCACCACTTGTCCGGCATCGACCACCGGAAAACCCGAAACCCCCAGTTGCTCAGACATCGCCATGACTTGGCGCACGGTGTGCTGCGGGGTGATGATGACTGGGTCACGCAAGACACCGCTCTCGTAACGCTTGACCTTGGCGACCTGAGCGGCTTGTTCCTGGGCTGTGAGGTTTTTGTGGATGATGCCGATGCCGCCCTCTTGAGCAATGGCAATGGCCAGGCGGGCTTCTGTCACCGTGTCCATGGCGGCCGATACCAGGGGCAGGTTCAGTTCAATGTGACGGGAAAATCGGGTCGCCAGTGAGGTGTCCTTGGGAAGGACCTGGGAGAAGGCAGGCACCAGCAATACATCGTCGAAGGTGAGCGCTTTGCCGAGAAGTCGCATGGGAGGGCTCCAAAATCAGCATCATACGCAAGTCGAAGGGCATGGCTGTATACACGCTATACACTCGGGCCATGAATGCACTCAGTCATGCCCAAGCCGTCGCACTGATGGTCATCAATGCAGCCCTGTGGGCGACGGCGGGGGTGGTCACCCGCCAGTTGGAGTCTGCCGCCTCGTTCGAGATCACCTTTTGGCGCAGCCTCTTTACCCTGATGACCTTGGCCCTGGTGTTGCCCTGGCTCTCGGGGCGATCATTTTGGGCCGGTCTGCGTCGCACCGGGCCGGTGCTATGGCTATCGGGCCTGTGCTGGTCGGTCATGTTCACCGCATTCATGATCGCGCTCACCCTGACCAGCGTCGCCAATGTGCTGATCACCCTGGCCTTGGGGCCTTTGTTCACCGCACTTGTGGCGCGGGTGGTCACCCGACACCCGCTGCCGGGCCGCACCTGGGTTGCCATTGCCCTGGCCGGCCTGGGCATAGGCTGGATGTTCTCCGACCAATGGGGAGGCGAAGGGGTGCTGGCGGGCATGTCGGTGGCTCTGGGGGTGCCGGTGGCGGCGTCGATCAACTGGAGCGTGGTGCAGCGGGCCCAGCAAAAAGGACAGAACCTCGACTTGGCCCCGGCAGTGATGATCGGTGCCCTGCTCTCTTGCCTGTTGACCCTGCCCCTGGCTTGGCCGTTGCAAGGGTCGGCCGCCGATGTGGGCTGGCTCGCCTTTTTGGGGGTTTTTCAGCTGGCCTTGCCCTGTGTGATGGCCGTGTGGTGCGCGCGGGTGCTGCATGCCGCCGAAGTGTCGCTGCTGGCCCTGCTGGAGGTGATATTCGGCATCACGCTGGCCTGGCTATGGGCCTCGGAGGCCCCCGGTCAACGGGTGCTCAGTGGTGGCGCTTTGGTGCTGGTGGCCCTGGCCGGCAACGAATGGTGGGGTTGGCGCAGCTCGGCTCAGCGGTGACGTGACTTGAGGGCCCGCTCGACTTCGCGTTTGCCCTCCCGCTCTTTGATGGTATCGCGCTTGTCGTGCTCGGCTTTGCCTCTGGCCAGGGCAATTTCACATTTCACCCTGCCCGTCTTCCAGTGTAAATTCAGCGGCACCAGGGTATAGCCTTTTTGCTCGACCTTGCCTATCAGCCGCTTGATCTCATCTTTGTGCATCAGTAACTTGCGGGTGCGCACCGAATCGGGGTTGATGTGGGTGGAGGCGGTCTTGAGCGGGTTGATTTGGCAACCGATCAGATACAACTCGCCATCACGAATCACCACATAGCCATCGGTGAGTTGCACCTTGCCCTCGCGGATGGCTTTGACCTCCCATCCCTGCAAGACCATGCCGGCCTCGTACTTTTCTTCGAAAAAATAGTTGTAGGCCGCCTTTTTGTTGTCGGCGATGCGCGCGGGCAATGTTTTCTTGTGGGTGGCCATGGGTTCTCGGGAAAATGGAGGCAGTCCTCGTTAAAATTGTGGATCGGGTCTGCCCGTCAGACCCTCCATTCTATGAAAACCGTTCACAAGTCTGTTTTGATCTGGTTCAGCGCCGACGAAATGTTTCGTTTGGTGACCGATGTGCCCAGCTACCCGCAGTTTTTGCCGTGGTGCGACCGCTCTGCCGTCATTGAAACCACCGCAGACGGGATGGTGGCTGAAATCGGCATGGCCCTAAGCGGTTTTCACAAAAGTTTCACCACCCGCAACACCCATATCCCAGGCCGGCAAGTCAAACTGACCCTGATCAACGGCCCTTTCAAGCAGCTGGAGGGCACCTGGGATTTCATCCCCTTGGGCGAAGACCAAAGGGCCTGCAAGGTAGAGCTGACTTTGAACTACAGCTTCGAGAGTGTCTTTGGCGCCCTGGTCGGGCCGCTCTTTGACCGCATCGCCTCGACCCTGGTCGACGCATTTGTCAAACGCGCCGAGCAGGTCTACGCCTGATGCACATCACCCTGGCCCTGGCTCTGGGACCTCGCCAAGCGCTTGAGTGGTCTGCATCTGTGCCGCAAGGGTGCGATGTGGGCATGGTGCTGTCGCAGCTGCCCTGGCGCCTGCATGTCGACGAACAGCTCGCATCCAAGCTGCAAGTCTCGGTTTGGGGGCGAGCCGCTCAGGCCGACACCGCCCTGCGCGATGGCGACCGCATCGAGCTGACCCGGGCACTGAAAGTCGACCCCAAGGTGGCGCGGCGTGAGCGCTTCAACGCCCAGGGCAAGCGGACCGCCGGTCTGTTTTCCCGCCGCCAGCGCTGAGCGCATCATCGGGTCCCGTTGGCGCTGATCGACGCTGATCGGCGATCATCGGCACGACTGGCAGGACTTCCTTAGGCTTCCCGGCTGGCGCGTTTGCGCTCATGTTCTTTCAGATGGCGCTTGCGCAAGCGGATGCTCTTGGGTGTGATCTCCACCAGTTCATCGTCTTCGATGAACTCGACCCCGTATTCCAGTGACAGGTCTATCGGGGGGGTGACCTTGATCGCGTCTTCCTTGCCGCTGACGCGGAAATTGGTCAATTGCTTGGTGCGCGTGGCGTTGACCACCAGGTCGTTGTCGCGGTTATGGATGCCCACGATCATGCCTTCATACACCGGGTCACCGGCCTTGACGAACATGCGCCCCCGATCATCGAGCTTGCCCAGGGCATAGGTGAAGATTTCACCGTCGTCCATCGAGATCAGCACGCCATTTTTGCGGCCGCCGATGTCACCTTTGTGGGGCTCGTAGCTGTCAAAGATGTTCGAGATCAGGCCGCTGCCACGGGTCAGGTTGAGGAATTCATTGGAGAAACCGATCAAGCCGCGCGCGGGTATGCGGTACTCAAGGCGGACACGGCCCCGGCCATCGGGTTCCATGTTCACCAACTCGCCCTTGCGCTCGCCCAGGGCCTGCATGACGCCGCCCTGATGTTGCTCTTCGATGTCGCAGGTCACCATCTCTATGGGCTCGCAACGCTCGCCATGGATGTCTTTGAACACCACGCGCGGTTTGGAGACGGCCAACTCGTAGCCCTCACGGCGCATGTTCTCGAGCAAAATCGTCAGGTGCAACTCGCCCCGGCCCGAGACTTCAAAAATGCCGTCTTCGTCGGTTTCCCGGACCCGCAGGGCCACGTTCGATTGAAGTTCCTTTTGCAAACGGTCCCAGATCTGGCGGCTGGTGACGTACTTGCCCTCACGCCCGGCCAGTGGCGAGGTGTTGACACAAAAGTTCATGGTCAGGGTGGGCTCGTCGATCTTGAGCATGGGCAGCGGCTGCGGGTTATTGGGATCGGTGACGGTGACCCCAATGCCCAGATCGGCAATGCCATTGATCAGCACGATATCGCCAGGGCCGGCACTTTCAGACTGCACCCGGTCTAAGCCCTCAAATTTATGGACTTGGTTGACACGGCCTTTGATCGAGTTGCCATCTGGGCCTTCCATAACCAGCACGTCCATGCCGGCACGCAGCGTGCCCGAGTTGATGCGCCCGACCCCGATGCGGCCCACAAAAGTGGAGTAGTCCAAAGCCGAAATCTGTAACTGCAATGGCGCCTGCGCGTCACCCTCGT
Organism: Pseudomonadota bacterium; assembly: GCA_041159205.1. Classification (GTDB taxonomy): domain Bacteria; phylum Pseudomonadota; class Gammaproteobacteria; order Burkholderiales; family Burkholderiaceae_C; genus Limnohabitans. The sequence continues at coordinate 2,249 of JBEAZY010000179.1, read as the reverse complement.
GGGCGGGCACATGTTCCAGAATGGTCTCGAAGAGGGCCGACATGTCGGGGCCCCATTGCTCACCGGCGGCACCCTCCTGGTGCGAGGACCAGCCATTGATGCCCGAGGCATAAACGACAGGAAAATCCAGTTGCTCGTCATTGGCGCCGAGTTTGTCGAACAGGTCGAACGCCGCATTGATCACTTTGTCGCAATTGGCACCGGGCTTATCGACCTTGTTCACCACCAGGATGGGCTTGAGGCCCAAAGCCAGGGCCTTTTTGGTCACAAACCGGGTCTGAGGCATGGGGCCTTCCTGGGCGTCAATGAGAAGCAGCACGCCATCGACCATGGACAGGGCGCGCTCGACCTCGCCGCCAAAGTCGGCGTGTCCAGGGGTATCGACGATGTTGATGTGCGTGCCCTTCCAACTGACCGCGCAGTTCTTGGCCAGGATGGTGATGCCACGCTCGCGCTCGATGTCGTTGTTGTCCATGACGGTGTCTTCGACCTTTTCATGGGCAGCAAAAGTGCCCGACTGTCGCAGCAACTGATCGACCATGGTGGTTTTGCCGTGGTCGACGTGGGCGATGATCGCGATATTACGAATTGGTTTGCTCATGCTGTTTCCATTCATGCCGCAGTGTGCGGCTCATTGCTTTAAAACTTGTTCGATCTCCACCGGGCTCAGAAGCCGAGTGGGTATGAGTTCCCCGGCCTTGACGTGGCCGGTACCCAAAAGGGCCCGCGGTTGGCGGCCATACACGCGCACGGCAGCCTGATCGTGCCAGGGGCCACGGCGGCGCAAACCGCTTAAAAATCGCCCGGCATCGTCTGGCTCCAGCTCGATGACGGGATGCCCTGACAAAAGCACATCGACCGGGCGCAAGAGCGACACGCGTTCTTGCTCGTCCATGCCTTCAAATGACGCCAAAGTCACGCACTGGTCAATGACAAAGGGGCCGGTGACCACCCGGCGCAAGCGTGTCAAATGTCCGCCACAACCCAAATGGATGCCAATGTCTTCGCCCAAGGTGCGGATGTAGGTGCCCTTGGAGCAACGCACGCGCAGGTTCAAATGCGGGGTACTGCCATCAAGTTGCGCCGACAGCAATTCGAGTTCACGGATCTGCACGTGACGGGCCTCGCGCTGAATGGTTTGCCCCTGCCGGGCGTACTCGTACAAGGCCTTGCCATCTTTTTTCAGGGCGCTGTACATCGGCGGAACTTGCTCTATTTCACCCGTGTGGGCATCGAGCGCTTCGACCACCTGCCCCAAGGTGCAGTTGACGGTTCGACGCTCAAGCACTTCGCCCTCGGCGTCTGCGGTGCGGGTGCGCACACCCAAGGCAACGGTGGTCTCGTAGGTTTTGTCAGCATCCAAATGCATCTGACTGAATTTGGTGGCGGCCCCAAAGCACAGTGGCAAGACACCGCTGGCCAGAGGGTCGAGAGTCCCCGTATGACCCGCTTTGTCGGCGCGCAGCAACCACTTGACCTTTTGCAAAGCCTGATTGCTGGACAAGCCCAGCGGTTTATCGAGCAGCAACACCCCATGCACAGGGCGCCGCTGCACCCGGGTGCGTGGCGCGTTCATGGGGGGTCAGTCTTTGGAACGGGAGGCGACCGCCTTGGCGATCAGGGCATTGAGGTCGGCCGCACGCTCAGGCGTGCGATCAAACACAAAGTGCAAGGTGGGCACGGTGTGAATATGCAAACGCTTGAACAAGGCATTGCGCAAAAAACCGGCGGCCTGATTCAGGCCCTCGGCAGCTTGCGCCGGGTCGCCTGTGAGCACACTGAAAAACACTTTGGCGTGGGCATAGTCGGGCGTGACCTCGACCGCCTGCAGGGTCACCATGCCCACTCGGGGGTCTTTGACCTCGCGGGCGATCAGTTCAGACAAATCGCGCTGGATCTGGTCGGCGATCCGAAACGAACGGTTCGGTGCGGCTGGCTTCTTCACAGTGAGCGGGCCACTTCCTTGATTTCAAAGAATTCCAACTGATCGCCTTCGACGATGTCGTTGTAGCCTTTGATGTTCAGACCGCACTCGAAACCCTCTTTGACTTCACGCGCATCGTCTTTGAAGCGCTTAAGGCTGTCGAGCTCACCCGTGAAGATGACCACGTTGTCGCGCAGCAGGCGTAGCTTGGCGTTGCGTCGCACCACGCCAGAGGTGACCATACAGCCTGCAATCGAGCCGATCTTGGACACACGGAAGACCTGACGAATTTCGGCGTTGCCGATGATTTCCTCTTTCTTGTCGG
>JBEAZY010000178.1:0-58443 GCA_041159205.1 Pseudomonadota bacterium | reverse complement strand
ACACACAGCATCGATTGGTGGCGGCGCTGGGCGTCGCGGAGCATGTCCAGAAAAGTCATGCGCCCATTTTAGGGCCCGCTTGCAGCGACTGAGCCAGACACAGATCCGCCCAGACCTTGCCCTTTTCTGCCGGGTTGCGCAGCAGGTAAGCCGGGTGGTAAGTCACGACCAGCGGTATGCCCTCATAGCTATAGCTGCGCCCGCGCAATTGCCCCAGCGGCGTCTGCGCCACGTCCGGCATTTGTTCGGCCAACAGCGCTTGCGCCCCAAAGCGCCCCATGGCCAGCAGCAGGCGAGGGCGGAGCAATTCGATCTGACGCCGCAGAAACGGCAGGCATTGCGCCACCTCTTCGGCTTGCGGGTTGCGGTTACCGGGCGGGCGGCACTTCAGCACATTGGCCAGATAGACCCGACCCAGCCGACCGCCGTCCTCGTGCCTGGACCCCCCCAGGGCCGACAGCATCTGATCCAGCAGTTGCCCCGCTGCCCCGACAAAAGGCAAGCCCTGCAAATCTTCATGCTCGCCCGGTGCCTCGCCCACGATCATCAAGCCCACGCCCTCGGTGTCGCTGCTCTGCGGTGGCTCGGCCCCCATGCCAAACACCGTCTGGTGTCGGCTTGCGCACAATGGGCAGGCTTGGCAAGCGCGCACCGCCTCTTGCAATTGGCCCCAATCGGCCCGGGCGATATCGGGCCGCACGGCCCGGGCGATATCCGGGCGGGCCACCGCCGCAGCCCGGGTCGCCGCCGTGTCGCGCCCCGCTCGCATGGGGACCAGGCCTGCCATAGCTGGCACCTCCGCGGGCACCTCCGTTGGCAGGGCGTCCACCTGCGGCGCTGGCACCACGGGCTCATCCCAGTCCGATTGGATCGGCAAAAAATCCAGACGCAGGCCCATGTGGGTCAACATGGTCCTTCGTCGTGGGTCGAGGCTCAAACTCATGGGCACATCTTAAGCCAGCGCCAGACGCATCACCACCGCGTTCTCGCGCTGGCGACCCAGGCCCGGGTAATAGTGTTTGCGTTCACCGGCATGCTCAAAGCCATATGCCACATACAAGCGACGTGCCCGGGCGTTGCTGGCGCGGACTTCCAGCCAAAGCTGGCGGGCTGCTTGCTGCCTCGACCAGGCCACCAGGGCATCCAGCATCCAGCGCGCCCAGCCCTGCCCCTGCCGGTCGGGTGCCACCGTCAGGTTCAGCAAATGGCTTTCTTCCACGCCGGGCATGGCCACCACATAGCCCCAGAGCGCAGACCCCTGGCCCTCCAGCACCCGGGCCCAATGCCCGGCGCGCAGCGAGTCTTCAAAATGGCCCCGACCCCAGGGGTGTGAATAGGCGGTTTTTTCAATTTCGCAGATCACATCCAAGTCTGGCAATGTCATTGGACGGAAGTGAACGCTGGCACTCATAGGGTCGGTCGCCTCACGGCTGGGGGGCCGCACGCTCGGCCATGGTCAGGGCGACTTTGTCGCGCACATACAGCGGCAAAGCGCCCTCGGCGGGCACCGCCAGACCTTCGGCCCATGCGTGCGGGGCCAAACGCAGCAGGGCCTTGGCGTTAGGCGTTGCGGTCATCTTTTGCCGGGGTGGCCCGCTGCCGCCTTGCAAGCGGGGCCAAAGCGGGTCCAGGCCCAGTCCGGCCGCGGTCAATACCGACCCCTGTTCAAGCCAAGTGCCGGGCCAATGCACCTCAGGCGGGTTCTTCAGGGCGTTGTCCTCGACCAGGGTCCAGCGCCCGGCCTGGTAATGCCAGGCGGCCACATAAAACTGGCCCATGCGGGCATCAAGCACGGCCAGCACCCTGGCCTCAGTCTGGTCTTGCCGGGCATCTTCGGCCATGGCCCACAGGGTGTCGATGGGGATGACCGGTCGCCGGGCCCCATAGGCCAAGCCCTGGGCCACCGCGCAGGCGGTGCGCAGGCCGGTGAAAGAACCGGGGCCCCGCCCCATCACGATGGCATCCAGATCGGCCCAACCCAGGCCCAATTCGTGCAGGGTGGCCTGGGCCAGCGGCACAATGCGGGCCGAAGACTGCGCCCCGCCGGGTTCGGCATGGGTCAGGTTGCGCTGCCCGTCACTGGCACCCAGGTGCAATGTGTCGGTGCTGGTGTCAAAAGCCAGAAGTTTCATTACGATCAGGATAATCTCCGATTATCGCAAGCCCGCCCACCACCCATTTGTCATGAACCAGAAATTCGCACCAGGGCTGTTCTGCCACACTGCCCTAAGGAAGGCTTGCAAAACTTCCCTGGCCCTGTGCATGGTGCTGGGTCTGTGGGCCACCGCTTGCGCGCAGGCTTTGCCCGCCGAAGTGAACCGCGCCCTGCAACAGGCCCAGCTGCCAGCGGCCGCATTGCATGTGGTGGTGGCGCCCGCCCAGGGGGGCCCGGCGCGCCTGAGCCACCGCGCCGAAGTGCCGGTGAACCCGGCCTCTCTGATGAAGCTGCTCACCACCAGCGTGGCCCTCGAAACCCTGGGCCCCGCCTATGCCTGGCGCACCCAGGTCGCTGCCGACGGGCCCGTCGTCGGCGGCAGCTTGCGGGGCAATCTGTATGTGCAGGGTCAGGGCGACCCCAAATTGGTGGTGGAACGCTTATGGCTTTTGCTGCGCCGGGTTCGAGCCCTGGGCATACAACACATCGAAGGCGATATCGTGCTCGACCGCAGTGCTTTCGAGGTCGGCCCGACCGACCCGGGGCTATTCGACGGCGAGCCGCATCGCCCCTACAACGCCGGGCCCGACGCGCTGGTGGTGAATTTCAAATCGATGGTGCTGCAATTTGTGCCCGACAACCGGGCCGGCCTGGCCCGCGTGCACGTCGAGCCGCCCCTGGCTGGCCTGCGCGTGCCCGAGACGGTGCCTCTGACCCAGGGGCCATGCACCGACTACCGCTCGGCCCTCAAGGCCGACTTGGGTGACCCGGCACAGATCATTTTTCGGGGCAACTACCCCGCTTCATGCGGTGAACGCGCCTGGCCCCTGGCCTATGCCGACCCGCCCGGCCACGCAGGCCGTGCTATCGAGGGTTTGTGGCGCGCCGTCGGCGGGCAACTCGGCGGCCGCGTCCGCGAGGGGCGACTGACCCCGAGCGCCACCCCTTTGCTGCACACCGACTCCCCTCCCTTGGCTGAGCTGGTGCGCGACATCAACAAATTCAGCAACAACCTGATGGCCGAACAGGTCTTCCTGACCCTCAGCCTACAGGCCATGGGCGTCGGGCGGGTGGACGCCTCGCGCGAGCTGGTGCAGCGCTGGTGGGATCGCCGTGTGGGCGTGCCGGGTTTGGTGGTGGACAACGGCTCGGGCCTGAGCCGCAGCGGGCGCATGACCGCCCAGGGCCTGGCGGTGCTGTTGCAGCGCGCTTGGGCCGCGCCCTATATGTCTGAACTGATGTCCTCGCTGCCCATCGGCGGCTTGGACGGCACCCTGCGCCGGTCACGCTCGGCGGCCAGCGCCCACCTCAAAACCGGCAGCCTGCGACAAGTGCTGGCGGTGGCGGGCTATGTCGATGGCGAGGCGGGCCAGCGATGGGTGCTGGTGGCCATCATCGAACACCCCCAGGCCCAAACCGCTCGGGCGGTGCTCGATGCCCTGGTTGACTGGACCGCCGTCTTGCCTCACCAGCCCTGAAAGCCGCGCATAAAGTTATAGAAAATGCTGCCGACCGATGTTTGGACCAAAGGAGACAAATAAAAATCGGCGGTGTACACCTGACGCCCCAGGCTGCTCAAGAACGCGGGACGCGCGTCTCCTGTCACCGAGTCGGCATAGAGTCTTCCATTGAACTTCGGGGTCACGCCAGAGCTTTCGGCGAAAAGGCCGTTCCAGCTGCAACCCGAGTTGGATAAGTCGCTGCTGGCCTGGCTGCCGCAAATCGACGGGCTGAGGGCAAAGTTATAGACCGAACTGCCGGGCACGGGGGTGAATTGGGTGATGTTGACATACTGGGCGTCAGACGAGGTGACGCCCGTGGTAAGCAAAATGCGCGGCTCACCAGGGCTGAACGACAGCGGAGTGCCCTGGCCATCGGTGAAGGCGCGCAAGGCAATATTGAACAGGTTGGTGGCGGTTTTGAGGTCAGACGACGAGCAACCACTGCAAAAACTGTTCAGGTCGGGGCTGTTGCTGAAGTCGTAGACGGGCACCACGAAAATGTTCCGGTGCCCGCGCCCGATCATGTCCAGCGCCAATTGCTGGTAGGCATGCGCGGCCGCGATCAGGCGCAAGGCTTTGTTCTGTCCCAGACCGTTGGCTTGGACGGCATCAATCATTTTCTGCGGATCCAGGCCAGGGCGCACAGTGGTGCTGGAGCAACCTGTGGCGTCGTTGCGCATCACACACAAGATGTCATTGGCCCCGCCCGAGATGATCAGCATATCGCCCTGTTGATAGGGTGGAATGCCATCGGCTTGCGCCCGCACCACGGGGGCCGTGGCGCCCTTGCGGGTGGCGCGCCGCCCGGATTGGCCGGGTGTCTGGCCCGGTGCCACATAAGTCGATTCGACAATACGATCCACAGTCAGACCATAAAGCCTTGCCAACACGGTCACCCAGTTGTTGAAAAACGAGGCGGAGTCTGCCGAGTCGTAGTTCAGCGTGAAGCGGTCCGTGCTGATGCTCCCCTGACAGACCCCACTGGTCTCGACGCAGCCGACATAGCTGATTTCGTCCCCCAGCACGACCAGGCGCTTGGGCAAAAATTCATCGTATTTGGTGCCCACACCCCCACAGGCCGTCAGACCCAGGACCAAGCTCAGTCCGCAGGCCCATAAAACTCCTCGAATCACAGGGTGATGCCCTAAAGTCATCTGAATCTCCGTTACATCGGCTACAGTTTACTGGCAAGTGCCAACCATGCGCCCATCAGTGGCTGGCGCGGGTCAGGCGATCGCGCACACCGTCCCACGCCGGATCGGCGGGTACGGGGCTGACCCAGATTTCCTTCGCGCCCCACGCTTCGAAGTCACGCAGCACCTGAAACAGCTCGTGGGCGCAAGCACCGGCATCGGTGGGCATGGCGCGCCAGCGCCCGGGCGCAAACCGGGGCGGCTGCGGCGACCAGACAGCGATTTGGGCCAACTGCGATGGGGCCAGGGTGTGCGCGGCCTGTGCCATGGCCTCGTCGTCCAGCAGGCGCACACGGGCGTCGGGCGCATAGTGCGAGGCCAGGGTGCCCGATGCCTTGGGGGCCGGGCCGGGCATGGCCAGGCCGCCCTCTCCAGGCGTGCGCACAGGCCGCCCCGCGCTGATCGACAAGCGATCCGCCTGCAACATGCCGGGGCGCAACAGCACAGGCTCCCCCCGGGTGCAATCCACAATCGCAGACTCAATCCCCACCGCGCAAGGGCCACCATCGAGCACGGGCAGATCGGCACCAAACTCACGCTCTACATGTTCCGCGCGCGTCGGGCTGACCCGCCCAAACCGGTTGGCGCTGGGCCCGGAAACCCCCATCACCCCCAAGAGGCGCGCCGCCCGCAACAACGATTGCGCCACCGGGTGGCTCGGGCAACGCAAGCCGATGCTGGGCTGATGCGCGGCGCTGGCCCCAGCCACTCCATGGCGGCGTGGCAGGATCAGCGTCAATGGCCCGGGCCAATGGGCCTGCATCAGCGCCAATGCAAAGTCCGGGATCGGGTCTGCAAAATGCACCGCATCGTCCGCTTCGGCAATGTGCACGATCAGCGGGTGACCGGTCGGACGCCCTTTGGCCGCATAAATGGCCATGACCGCCTCATCCTGTTGTGCGTCCGCGCCCAGGCCATACACGGTTTCGGTGGGAAAGCCCAGCAATCGACCCTGCGCCAGCCATTGCGCGGCCTGGGCCACATGCGCGGGGTCGTGGCCGGGCCAGATCATGCGGGGTCAAAGGGGGCCAAGCCCAGACACAGCGCGGCTTGATCACGCCGCTGGCGCACCTGCGCCAGACTCTCCCCGGTGATGTTGAGGTGACCCATCTTGCGGCCCGGGCGGGCCTCGGCCTTGCCATACAGGTGCAGCCGGGTGCCGGGGATGTTCAGCAAGGTGGCCCAATCGGGCTCGCGCGCTTGCCCTTGCTGCCACCACAAGTCGCCCAGCAGATTGATCATCGCCACCGGGCTGTGCAGGCGCACTTCCCGCAGGGGCAGGCCAGCCATGCAGCGCACTTGCAACTCAAACTGCGACAGATCGCAGGCGTCCATGCTGTGGTGCCCGCTATTGTGCGGGCGTGGCGCGATCTCGTTGACCACCCAGCGCACACCGCCATCACCTTGCGCCAGCAAAAAAAACTCCACGCACAAGACCCCCACATAATTCAGGCCCTCGGCAATGGCCTGCGCGGCCCGCACCAGTTGGCGCGACAAAGCCGCATCGACCAGCCCCTCGGCCACCTCGGTCAAGGCCAAAATGCCCTGGCGGTGCAGATTGCGTTGCACAGGCAAATGGGTGAGACTGCCGTCGGCGGCCCGGGCCAACACCACCGAGCACTCGGTTTGCAAAGGCAATTGCTGCTCCAGCACGCAGGGCACCGGGGCTGCGCTACCCGGGCCCTGCAGGCTGTGCCAGGCCGCAGCCAAGCCGGCCGCATCGCGCACGCGTGCCTGACCTTTGCCGTCATAGCCCATTCGGGTTGTTTTCAGGATGCCCGGAAACCCATCCGCACTCACCTTGGCGAGGTCGGCCAGGTTTTCAATCAGGCGGTACGGCGCCACGGCCACGCCGCATGACTGAAAGTGGGCTTTTTCACGGGCCCGGTCTTGGGCGATGGACACCGCATCGGCGTTCGGCGTGACCCGGGTCAGTCGGGCCAAATGGGCGAGTGCCTGCGCGGGCACGTTTTCAAACTCGGTGCTGACCGCCGCGCACCCATGTCCCATCTCGTCCAGGGCCTGCGGGTCCAGATAATCGGCCAACAGGTGTTTCTCTGCCGCCCGCCCGGCCGGGCTGTCCGGATCGGGGTCCAGCACCAGACAACGGTAGCCCAGGCTTTGCGCGGCATGCACCCACATGCGCCCCAGTTGCCCGCCCCCCAGCATGCCCAGCCAGGCACCCGGGGGCACAACCGTCCTCGGGTTCATCCGGCCTGAGGCGGCACACGCATGGCGCGCGCATCCTCGGTTTGAGTACGCCTGAACTGGGCCAATTGCTCCGCCCATGCCGGGTGCTCGTGCGCCAGCATGGCCACCGCAAACAGCGCGGCATTGGCGGCCCCGGCAGCCCCGATGGCGAAAGTGGCCACCGGCACCCCCTTGGGCATTTGCACGATGCTGTGCAGCGAGTCAACGCCTTGCAGATGGCGGCTGGGCACCGGCACGCCCAACACCGGCAGGGTTGTTTTGGCCGCCAGCATCCCCGGCAGATGCGCCGCACCCCCGGCACCGGCGATGATGCAACGCAGACCCCGCCCCGGGGCAGACTCGGCGTACTGGAACATATCGTCGGGCATGCGGTGGGCCGAAACCACGCGTGCTTCAAAGGGCACGCCGAATGATTGCAGGATCTGGGTGGCGTGTTGCATGGTGTCCCAATCAGATTGAGAACCCATGACCACGCCCACGATGGGTGATGTCATTTGGACTTCGGTGTCGGTTATGCTCCCATTTTAGCCTTCGGGCGCTGAACGTTGGAGTTTCAAATCATGTTGGATGTCACCATGCAGAATTTTGAAGCCGAGGTGGTGCAGGCCTCCATGGCCACCCCGGTGCTGGTCGATTTCTGGGCCCCCTGGTGCGGCCCATGCAAATCGCTGGGCCCGGTGCTTGAGCGCCTCGAGGCCGAATACGGCGGGCGCTTCAAGCTGGTCAAAATCAATTCTGACGACGAACAGCAATTGGCGGCCGCTTTTGGCATACGCAGCATCCCCACCTGCGTGCTGATGGTCGGCGGGCGACCGGTCGACGGCTTTATGGGGGCACAGCCTGAAGGCCAACTGCGGGAATTCCTCAACAAACACCTGCCTTCCGAAGGTGAGTTGCTGGCCGAAGCAGACGCAGCCGAGGCCGAAGACCTCATGGCCCAGGGCGACCACGAGGCCGCCTTGGCCAAGCTACAAGAGGCCTTGGCGATCAATCCGGCCAACGACGACGCGCGCCATGATTATGTGAAACTGCTCATCGCCATGGGTGAGCTCGAAAACGCCGAAGCCGCGCTGGCGCCGGCCTTGGCCCAAATGCCGCGACAACTGCGTTTTGAAGCGCTCATGCACTGGCTGCAAGCCCTGCAATTTGCCACTACCGATGAACGCGCCCAGTGGACCATGGCCCAATTTGACGCCGCGCTCTCGACCCAACCGCGCGATTTCGACACACGCCTGGCCAAAGCCCGCTTGCTGATGGCGGCGGGCCACTTTGAGCCCGCCATGGATGAACTGATCGAGATCATCATGCGCGACAAGGCTTGGTCAGAAGAGTTGCCGCGCCGGATCTACATCGGCATTTTGGAATTGCTCTCGCCGCCCAAGCCCAAAACTGATCCGGCAGACAAAACGCCTGCGGGCGGCATCGAAATCGCGGGTAAAGCCATGGCCCAACAAGACCCGCAGGCCGAGCTGGTGTCGCGTTACCGGCGCAAACTCAGCATGGCCCTCAACTGAGCTCAGGGGTCGGGCGGCCCCGGTAGTCGGTCCAGGTTTGGCGCGAGAAGTCATACAACTTGCACTTGCGCGCCGTGTCAAAGTACCAGCGCCATGAGAAACGCTGGATGATGATGCGCCCCGGCAACATTTCTTCCAGCTTGGCTTGCGCCTGTTTCAGCTTGTACAGAGGGATGCTCATGTCCACATGGTGGGCCGTGTGTTCCATGATGTGGTGCATCAGGGCGCCCACATTGAAGGGGAAGGTCAGGTGGACGGTGGTCGACACGAAAGGCTGAGCCTTGGACCAGGCCGCGCGGTCGTTGTGCCAGCACACCCGCTCATGGGTGTGATGCACATACACCACAAACCCGATCATGGCGCACCAAAACAGAAAGGGCACGCCAAATCCGCAGGCCCAAATCAGCCACAGCGACTGCTCGGTGGCCACGCTGGCCCAGGCCAGCGCACCCAGCCACAACAGGCCGAAGGAACTCACCAAGAGGTTATCCAGCCAGAAAATTCTGCGCCGGGTGGGCATGTGTTTGGCCGAGGGGAAGAACATGCGCTTCCACCAGATCTCAACCATGTAATAAACCCCGGGGGCCCAACCGCTGCGGTACACGCGGTCCATCAGGCGACCCATCGGGCCCAGGGCCTCATACTCTTCCCGGGTCAAAGGGGCCCACACAAAATCAAAGCCCTTGAGGTTGGTGTAACCATGATGGACCACATTGTGGCCCACATCCCACAGGCTGTAAGGCGTCAACGAGGGCAAAAAAGCGATGCGCCCCAGCCACTTGTTCAAGCCCCGGTGCGGGGTCAGGCTTTGGTGGCAACCATCGTGACCGATGATGAACAGGCGTCCAATCACAAATCCGGCGGCCAGACCGGACAACAGTTTGAGCCACCAGGCGTCAAAGTAAACCGTACCGGCCAGCAAGCCAAACCAAAGTGAGAAATCGAGGACCATCAGCCCAATGGCATGGCGCACCGTGCGCTCGGCCAGGGGCAGCAGCCATTCGCGAATGATTTTTCGATGAGGAAGGGGTTGTCCGGGGGCTAGGGGTTGATCAATGACGCTCATGTAGGTGCTCAGGTAGGGCATGAAGCCCAGATTTGAACCGTGACGATCCGGAAGGCGCACTTTCGGTGCGGCAGGGGGGCAGGGGGGCAGGGGTACAAGGGGGGCCATGGGCCTGTTCTTTGTGTTCTGAGGCCTTGGCCACAGACATCACAGCCGCAAGCAAATTGCCACGCCATCGCACTCGCTGCCACGCCCGGCCCTGCCGGACCATCGCGGTTGAACGAATTCCTCTGGCATTATCGCCAAAATTGCTGACGCGCGGGTTTCGGCCTGCCCCCCATTTGACCCAGGTCAGTGCATGGCCCTGAGCCTCACCAGGCCACCGGGAGCGGGGGGTGCAACACCAGGGTGCGGTCTTTTCGGCGCGAAATGTATTGGCCTTTTTCCAGGTCTTTAAGCAATCGACTCACCATCTCACGGCTGCAGCCCAGGCGGTTCGCGATCTCTTGGTGGGTGATGCGATCGGCAATGTGCAGCGTGCGCTGGCCACTGGCGTGTGCGAGTGAAACCAGCAACTCGACCATGCGGGTGTAGATGTCATTGAAAAGGGTCTGCGTCATCAGCTGGGTGTTGAGCCGGTTGCGTTGATTGGCCGTGTGGGCCAGCAACTCTTGCAAGCCCAAGTCCTGTGTGCGCTGTTCCTCCACTGCGGGCTGCGACACCATGGCGCACAGCGTCGGAGTCACGGTGCATACAGAGGCGCTGCGGGGCCCGCCATCCACTCCGATTTCGCCAAAAATGTCGCCTGATTGCAACATCGCCAGCGTCAGACGCCGCTCTTTGCGGCCATTCGAGTGAATATAGGCCTCCAGGCGACCATCGAGAACGACAAACACCTCGTTGCCGCTCTGGCCCTGGGTGATGACTTGGGTATTGGACTTGAAATGGACCAAACGACCCCGTTGCGCCAGCCCGCGCAAGCTCTGGTGTGGCAGGTGACGCAAGTGCGCTTCGGCTTTGTAAAAAGGAATGGATTGCATTCGAATCTCCGGCAGAGTTATCCATCAAATTGTGCATTTTTTAATCCAGTTATCAACACCAAAGTACTAAATCGTGCATATTTACAAGGCTTGCCAAAATTCAGCCAAATGTGAGAATGACTGCATGAAATCTACCCCCCCCGCCGTCCATCGTTCGACCAAAATCGTGGTCACCCTGGGGCCTGCATCCAGCGCCCCTGATCTGCTGGAGGAAATGATCCGCGCCGGCGTGAATGTGGTGCGCCTGAATTTCAGTCACGGCACCGCGCAAGACCACATCGAGCGCGCGCGCCTGGTGCGCGAGGCCGCCCAGCGTGCGGGCCGGGAAGTGGCCATCATGGCCGACCTGCAGGGCCCCAAGATTCGCGTGGGTCGGTTTGCGCAGGGCAAAGTCCAGCTGCAAGCGGGGCAAGACTTTATTCTCGACGCCTTGCGCAGCGAAGCGGGTGACGAGCATGGGGTCGGGCTCGACTACAAAGAGTTGCCGCGCGACGTGATCGCGGGCGATACCCTGCTGCTCAACGATGGCCTCATCGTACTGGAAGTCACCCGGGTGCTGGGCGAGCAGGTCCACACCCGCGTCAAGATCGGCGGAGAGTTGTCCAACAACAAGGGCATCAACAAAAAGGGCGGGGGCCTGACGGCACCTGCCCTGACGGCCAAAGACATGGAGGACATCAAGGTTGCGATGGCCTTTCAGGCCGACTATCTGGCCATCAGCTTTCCCAAAAACGCCACCGACATGGAGTTGGCGCGCCAACTGGCCAACGTGGCGGGGGCCGAGCACAAACACCGCCCCGCGCTGATCGCCAAAATCGAGCGCGCCGAAGCCATTCCGCACCTGGAAGAAATCTTGCAGGCCAGCGACGGCATCATGGTGGCGCGCGGCGACCTCGCCATTGAAGTCGGCAACGCCGCTGTGCCAGCCTTGCAAAAGCACATGATACGCTTGGCCCAAGAGTACGACAAAGTCACCATCACCGCGACCCAGATGATGGAGAGCATGATCAACAACCCGGTGCCCACCCGGGCCGAAGTCAGCGATGTTGCCAATGCCGTGCTCGACGGCACCGACGCGGTCATGACCAGCGCCGAAACCGCCTCCGGCAAATACCCCCTCGAGACCGTGCGCGAGATGGTCGCCATTTGTGCCGCCGCCGAGGCTGCCGAGCGGATCGAGCTCGACGCCGATTTCAGTGACCGGCAATTCGCCCGCATCGATCAGACCATCGCCATGGGCGCCCTGTTCACGGCCCATCATCTGGGCGCCAAGGCCCTGGTGGCCATGACCGAATCGGGCTCGACTGCCTTGTGGATGAGCCGCCACCGCATCCACATCCCCATCTACGCCCTGACCAGCAAGCTGTCGACACAGCGCAAAATGGCCTTGTACCGCAATGTGCGACCTTTGTTGATGGAGTCCAGCAGCGATCGCGATACCGCCCTGCGCCAGGCCGAAGAAGACCTCAAACGCCGTGGCATCGTGCGCCCGGGTGACATTTACGCCATCACCTGCGGCGAGCCCATGGGGTCGCCGGGCGGCACCAATATGCTCAAGATCTGCCGCGTCGCCTGATGCCTGCCAGATTCAGCCACACCGGCCCGGCGCAAGCCAAAAAATAACTATTTATAGCTAAAATAAGACGTATTGGATCGCAATCACTCGATGCACCATGGGCCGCACGGGACCCGGGGCGCTCTCAGTGGGGCACATGCAGTCAGGGCAGTCCTGCAAAACTCGCAGCGTGCAAGTGGCGCCCAAAAACGGGATGCCACGGCGCATGGGGTTTTGCAGGACCTCCCTAGGAGATGAACTTGGAAAGAAGACAAGTGTTACTGGGTGTGGCGGGCTTGACGCTATCGGCTTGTGGTGGCGGCGGCGGTGGCGGTGCGCCAAGCGGAAACAGCGGCAGCGGTTCGGGCAGCGGCAGCGGTTCGGGCAGCGGAAGTGGTTCGGGCAGTGGAAGTGGTTCGGGCAGCGGCAGCGGTTCGGGCAGCGGCAGCGGTTCTGCGCCGGGCGCCGCCTATTGGGTGGTCAGCACCTGGGCCGGCAGCACCGATGCCAACGGAACGGGGCTGGGCGGTTACCAAGACGGCACGGGCTCGACGGCCCAATTCAAATTTCCGGTCGGTATCGCGCTGGACGGTCAGGGCCACCTCTATGTCGCCGACAGTCAAAATGGGCTGATCCGTCGCGTCGATCTGCAAACGGCGGCGGTCGAGACCTGGGCAGGCCAAAAACCCAAAGTGAACCCGGCCAACACAAATGGCACGCGCTTGAGCGCGACATTCAATGAGCCTTACGGCTTGTGTCTCGATGCCAGTGGCAATCTTTATGTCGCCGACCAAAACAGTGACCTCATCCGCTGCATCAGCGTGGCAGGCCAGGTCAGCACCTTGCCCAACGGGGCGGCCACGCCGACCCCGGATGACCCGGACCCAGCTGGCGGCCTCACCTTGTACTCCCCTTCCGGTGTGGCCGTGGATGCCTCGGGGCAGGTGTATGTGGCCGACAGCTATAACCATCTGATCCGGCAGATCGACCTCTCCAGCCGGCAGGTCAGCATTTTGGCTGGCAACCTAGACGCTTATGGCACAGGTGTGGCAGGCTCTGCCAATGGGCTGGGCTCGGTCGCCCAATTCAACAACCCCACGGCGCTGGCACTCGACCCCAATGCCCGTCAGCTTTGGGTGGCCGACACCGACAACCACCTGATCCGGCAGATTGATCTCGCCAGCGGTCGGGTGACAACAGTGGCTGGCACCCAAAACCCCGCCCCGCTTGAGCCCCAATACGGGCAGACAGATGGCACCGGCACGGCAGCCAGTTTTAATACACCCAGTGGTCTGGCCATCGATGCCTCGGGGGTCGTTTATGTCGCTGACACCGCAAACCACCTGATCAGGCAGATCACGCCCGCCGGGGTCGTGAGCACCCTGGCCGGCACATCGGTTCATGACGGTGGTTATCAGGACGGCACCGGCACAGGGGCCGAATTCAATCTCCCGACAGGCCTCAGCCTGGATGCCAGCGGCAATCTCTGGGTGGCCGACACCCAAAACCACCTGATCCGGTGCATCAGACGCATGTCTTGAGCTTTTGCGCCCTCGATCTCGGCGCTGGTGGCCGCCTTGCGCAGGCAGTCTAAAATCAGAGTCTGACGCTTTTTCCAATTTTCAGGATCCACCATGGCTCTCGTCTCGATGCGTGAACTGCTCGACCATGCGGCAGAACACACCTATGGCATACCCGCCTTCAATGTCAACAACCTCGAGCAAGTCCAGGCCGTCATGGCGGCCGCCGACGAAGTCGGGGCCCCGGTCATTTTGCAGGCCAGCGCCGGTGCCCGCAAATACGCCGGCGAGCCCTTCATCAAGCACCTGATTCAGGCCGCTACCGAGGCTTATCCGCACATCCCTCTGGTGATGCACCAAGACCATGGCACCAGCCCCAAGGTCTGTCAGGGCGCCATCGGGCTGGGCTTTGGCTCGGTCATGATGGACGGCTCTTTGATGGAAGACGGCAAAACCCCGGCCTCTTTTGACTACAACATCGAGGTCACCCGACAGGTGGTCCAGATGGCCCATCAGGTGGGCGTCACGGTCGAAGGCGAATTGGGCTGCCTGGGCTCGCTCGAAACCGGCGAAGCAGGCGAAGAAGACGGCATAGGCGCGGCGGGCAAGCTCGACCACAGCCAAATGTTGACCGACCCCGAAGAGGCCGCCCAGTTTGTCAAGGCCACCCAGCTCGACGCCCTGGCCATTGCCATTGGCACCAGCCACGGCGCTTACAAATTCACCCGCAAGCCCACCGGCGACATTTTGGCCATCAGCCGGGTCAAGGAAATCCACGCCCGCATCCCCAACACCCACTTGGTCATGCACGGATCCTCCAGCGTGCCGCAAGACCTGCTCGCCATCATCAACCAGTACGGCGGCAAGATGAAAGAAACCTATGGGGTGCCGGTGGAAGAGATTCAGCACGCCATCAAATACGGCGTGCGCAAAATCAACATCGACACCGACATCCGTTTGGCCATGACCGGCGCGGTGCGACAGTTTCAGGCCCATAACCCCGACAAATTTGACATGCGCGAGTGGATGAAGCCGGCCCGCGAAGCGGCCAAAGCGATTTGCAAACAGCGCTACCTCGAGTTTGGCTGCGAAGGCCAGGCCGCCAAAATCAAAGGCATGGGCCTCAGCGCCATGGCGCAGCGCTATGCCAAGGGTGAGCTGGCCCAGGTGGTCCGTTGAGTCTGCACACCTCTCATCTGCACTCGCTGCCGCTGTTGGCCCGTGGCAAGGTGCGCGACAACTACGCCATCGGCTCAGACCGCATCCTGATGGTGGCAACTGACCGCATCAGCGCCTTCGATGTCATCATGGGCGAGCCCATTCCGGGCAAAGGCGAATTGCTCACCCGCATGGCCTTGTATTGGTTTGAGCGATTGGGCCCACAGGGCCTGAACATTTGCCCGACTCACCTCACCGGCCTGGCGCCCGAGTCGGTGGTGGCCCCCGACGAAGTGGCCCAGGTGCAAGGCCGCTCCATGTTGGTCAAGCGACTCAAACCCATCGCGGTCGAAGCGGTGGTGCGTGGCTATCTGGCTGGCAGTGGTTGGCAGGAATACCAGCACAACCGCTCGGTGTGCGGCGTCCCCTTGCCGGAGGGCCTGCGCAACGCCAGCCGCTTGCCCGAGCCCATCTTCACCCCGGCGGCAAAAGCCGCCGTGGGCGAGCACGACGAGAACATTTCCTTTCAGCGCGTGGTTGAACTGACCGGCCCCGACCTGGCGGCGCGCATCCGCGACATCAGCATCCGCCTGTATGTGGCGGCGCGCGACATCGCCCTGGAAAAAGGCATCATCATCGCCGACACCAAGTTTGAGTTTGGACTCGATGCCGACGGCACCCTGACCCTGATGGACGAGGTGCTCACCCCGGATTCTTCACGCTACTGGCCGGCTGACACCTGGCGCGAAGGCGCCAATCCGCCCAGCTTTGACAAGCAATACCTGCGCGATTGGCTCGAGACCGCCCAAGTGGGCGGCAAACCCTGGGACAAAACCGCCCCCGCCCCACGCTTGCCACAGGCGGTCATCGAGCAAACCGCTGCCCGCTACCGCGAAGCCTGCCAACGCATCGTGGCTTAACCGACCGGCCAGACTGCGCCGTGCGCATCCGGCCAGACCTCAGGCCGCCCTTTGTTGCAAAATCTCAAAGGCGGGCAGGGTTTTGCCTTCAAGCACCTCCAAAAAGGCACCGCCTCCGGTCGAGATATAGCCGACCTGGTCTTCGATGCCGTATTTGGCAATCGCGGCCAGCGTGTCGCCGCCCCCGGCGATCGAGAACGCGCTTGACTCGGCGATGGCGCGGGCGACGACTTCGGTGCCGTGCGCAAAGGCATCCCACTCAAACACCCCCAGCGGCCCGTTCCAGACGATGGTGCCGGCGGCTTTGAGCTGCCGGGCCAGTCTTTGGGCGGTCTCGGGGCCGATGTCCAGAATCAGGTCATCGTCGGCCACTTCAGTGGCTTTTTTCAGCGTGGCCTGGGCGTCGGCCGCAAAGGATTTGGCCACCACCACATCGGTCGGGATCGGCACTTCCGCGCCACGCGCCTTCATTGCCTCGATCACCGCCAGTGCTTCGGCGACCAGGGCCGGTTCGGCCAGGCTCTTGCCGATGCCCAGCCCACTGGCCAGCATGAAGGTGTTGGCGATGCCGCCGCCCACGATCAGCTGGTCGACCTTGCCCGACAGGCTTTTCAATATCGTCAATTTGGTGCTAACCTTCGAGCCGGCCACGATGGCGGCCAAAGGCCGCCTGGGGTGGGCCAAGGCCTGAGTAATGGCGTCGATTTCTGCCGCCAGCAAAGGGCCCGCACAGGCCACAGGTGCAAACTGGGCGATGCCATAAGTGGTGCCCTCGGCCCGGTGCGCGGTGCCAAATGCGTCGTTCACATAGATGTCGCACAAGTCGGCTATTTGGCGCGCCAGCTTGGGGTCGTTTTTCTTCTCTCCCGGGTTCACGCGGCAGTTCTCGAGCAAGACCACTTGACCGGGCTGCACCTGGACGCCGCCGACCCAATCGGCCACCAGCGGCACAGGGCGGCCCAGCAGCTGCGCCAGACGCTGGGCGATGGGCGCCAGGGTGTCCTCGGGCTTGAACTCGCCCTCGGTGGGGCGCCCGAGGTGCGAGGTCACCATGACCGCAGCACCGGCATCCAGCGCCATCTGAATGCACGGCACCGAGGCGCGTATGCGCGTGTCTTCGGTGATCTGCCCGGCATCGTCTTGGGGCACATTGAGGTCGGCGCGAATGAACACGCGGCGGCCCCGGGCCTGGCCCTGGGCACACAAATCGGCAAAACGGTTGATTTTCATGGCGCGAATTTTAAGGCGGCCTACCAACCCAGGCTGACACGCAAGGGCAGGAATACCACCATGCCGGCCACCATGGTGCCCAACACGGCATGCCGGTGGTGGCGAAACTTCAGGTAAAACAAAGCCGAGGTCAGTGCCGCCCAGGGTCGGGCGTCGCGCCAAGTGTCTATCAGTTGGCCCTGCGAGGTCAGCACTTCCGGCGCGATCACCGCCGCCAGCGCGGCAATCGGGGCGTACAGCAGGCCACGCTCCAACCAGGCCGGCATGGGCCAGGGTCGATTCGAAAAAATAAAAAAGCCACGCGTCAGCACCGTCACGCCACCCAGGGCCAGAATGGTCAGCCAGACCCACCCCTCGCGCTCGCTCATGCGCCCTCCGGCCTGGGGCGGGGCGCGATCCACAGACACAGCGCCACAGCCACCGAAATGCCCAGCAGAATATTGAGTTTCAGCGGCAGGGCCGCGCTGGCCACGGCCGCACTGCCCGCCAGCAGGGCCGACAGCGCTTTGTAGCGGTCTTGCGCCAGAGAAATGGTCAAACCCGTCAGGGCACACATGCCCGCGAACCCCAAACCCCAATGCGTCGGCACCCATTGCGCCAGCAGCACCCCGGCCCAGCCGGCCACGGTCCAACTGGCCCAGTTCAGACTGGTGTTGCCCAGCAAATAGGCCCGCTGTTCGATCTGCTCGGCCTGGTCGCGCGGCGGCTGTGCAAAACGGCGCACAAATTGGACATAGCTCAGGTCCGCCGTCAAATAGGCCAGCACCAACCGCTGTCCCCGGGGCCAGTGCGCCAGATAGGGCCGCAAATGGGCGCTAAAGACGACAAAGCGCAAATTGACACAAAAGCCGGTGGCCAGAATCACCCACATCGGGGCCTCCTGGGCCAGCAGTGGAATGGCGGCCAGCATCGAGCTGCCGGCGAACACCCAGGTGGCCATGAAGAGGGCCGCTGCCGTGCCGATGTGGGCGTTGGCCATGGCCACCCCCGTCATCAGCCCCCAAGCGGCAATGCCGATCGAGAGCCCAGAGATGTCGCGCATGCCCTGCCAAAACGCAGGGTGTCGCCAAACAGGGGGCGCACTCATGCTTTAAACCCCTCGAAACAGTCGCCCGCGGCCAGCGCATGGCCGCGCAAAAACTCAGCCCCGGACAGCCGCTTGCCACCGGACTTTTGCAACTCGGTCAGGCGCAGCAAGCCCTCGCCGGTGGCCACATCGATGCCCTGCGGGCCGATGGCCACCACAGTGCCCGGCGCCGCCGCCGCCTTTGCATCCAGCGCCTGCGCCGACCACACCTTGATCGCTTCCGTGCCCAGCCGAGCCGAACCGCCGGGGAAGGGGTCAAAGGCCCGCAGGCGTCGGGCCAATACGGTGGCCCCCAGCCGCCAGTCCAGCCACGATTCGGCCTTGTCAATCTTGGCCGCATAGCAAACGCCGCTTTCGGCTTGCGGCGTGGCCGCCAGATTCGGCAAGTCACGCAACACATCCACCATCAATTGCGCCCCCAGGCGGGCCAGCCGGTCATGCAACTGCCCGGTGCTTTCCTGCGCGCCGATGTCCAGGGCTTGCCAGCGCAGCATCGGCCCGGTATCCAGGCCCTCGTCCATCTGCATGATGGTCACGCCGGTCTGGGTATCGCCCGCTTCAATCGCCCGGTGGATCGGTGCCGCACCTCGCCAGCGGGGCAAGAGCGAGGCATGAATGTTCAAACACCCCCGGAGCGGCAAACCCAGCGTCCATGCCGGAAGAATCAGGCCATAGGCCGCGACGATCATCGCCTCGGGCTGCGCGGCCCGCAAAGCCACTTGGGCCGCCAGCGCGTCATCGGGGAACCGCCCATCCAGCCGCAGGCTGCTCGGTTGCGCCAGCGGCAAACCCAGCGTCTGGGCCAGCGTTTTCACGGGCGAGGCCTGCAGCTTCATGCCCCGGCCGGCCGGGCGATCGGGTTGGGTCAGCACCAGGCTGACTTCATGACCCGCCTCACACAAGGCTTGCAGGGCCACGCGCGCGAATTCAGGGGTGCCCGCAAAAGCCAGTTTCATGGCCGACCCTCATCGCGGCTGTTGCGCGCGTTGTGCCTTGAGCAATTTGGTCTTGATGCGCCCCTGCTTGAAGAGAGACAGGTACTCGACAAACACCTTGCCCATCAAGTGATCCATTTCGTGCTGAATACACACCGAGAGCAGCCCCTCGGCCTCCAGGGTCCGGCTGGCCCCGTGTTCGTCCAGCGCCTGCACCCGAATGGCGCGCGCCCGCTCGACCCCGTCGTAGATGCCCGGCACCGACAGGCAACCTTCTTCGCCCTTCAGCCGATCCTCGCTTTGCCATACCAATTCAGGGTTGATCAACACCAGAGGCTGATTGCGCTCTTCAGACACGTCAATCACGATCAGTCGTTGGTGAAAGTTCACCTGCGTGGCGGCCAGGCCGATGCCGTGGGCCTCGTACATCGTCTCCAGCATGTCGGCGATGAATGCGCGCAATCGGTCATCGATGTGTGCCACGGGTTGAGCCACCGTGTGCAGGCGTGGGTCGGGGTAACAAAGGATATCGAGCAATGCCATACCCCCTATTGTCCCCTGTTTTGGCGGTGGGTGAAACTCACGTGACCGGCAGTGCCCACCCATAGGATGGGCATTTTCAGGGGGGCAATCGATGACAGAGGAATGGCAGGCGGCATTGCGCCTGCAACTCACCCCGGGCCTGGGTCTGCGCCGGGCCAAAGCCCTGGTTCAGCACCTCGGCGGCTGCCAACAAGCGCTGCACGCCGGCGACGGCATATTGCGCGACGCACTGGGCCCGCGGCTCTGGTCGGCCTTGCGCGCCCTTCCGGCTGACCTGACCGATGCCCTGGCGCGCGTGCGCCAATGGCTGGACAGTGCGCCCGACGGGCAAAGCCATCGCGTGCGGGTCTGGGGGCAGGCCCATTACCCGCAGGCCCTGCTCGATTTGCCCGATCCGCCTTTGTTGCTGTTTGTGACGGGGCCGCAACACGAGGCCGATGTCGATTGGCCGCCGTCCGTGGCCCTGGTTGGCAGCCGGGGCGCGACACCGCAAGGGCTGACACTGGCGCTCGAATGGGGCCAGGCCCTGGCCGACGCAGGTTGGTGCGTGGTCTCCGGCCTGGCCCATGGCATTGATGCCGCTGCCCATGCGGGCGCCCTGCGGTCGGCCCGATCGGCTTGCCTCACGATGGCGGTCATGGGCACCGGCCCCGATCGGGTCTATCCGCCGTCTCATGCGGCGCTCAAGTCACGCATCTGCGAGCGCGGGCGTTGCGTGACCGAATTCCTGCCCGGCATCCCGGCCCGCAGGGCGCATTTCCCTCTGCGCAATCGCCTGGTCTCGGCGCTCTCCAGCGGCTTGGTGGTGATCGAGGCCGGCACCGGTTCGGGCTCGCTCATCAGTGCCCAGTGCGCACTCGAGCAAGGCAAAGAGGTCATGGCGGTCCCGGGTTCGGTTCGCTCGCCGCTCTCCAGGGGGTGCCATGCCCTGTTGCGGCAGGGGGCCACACTGGTCGAGCAGGTCGAAGATGTGTTGGCCGCCTTGCCCGTGCGCATGCCGTTGGTGCCCGTACCTTCCACCCCTTGCCCCGTCGCGGCGCCCGACGACCCCGATGCCTTGGCCCTGCGCCGGGCCTTGGCGCATGACCCCGTAGCGGTCGATGAGTTGCAGCGACGTCTGGGGCTGGACATGGGCACCCTGCAGGCCCGCTTGCTGACGCTTGAAATGCAAGGCCGGCTGGCCCGCCTGGCGGGTGACCGGGTGCAATGGCTGGGCGACTGAACTTGACACATGCGCCTCAAAACAGGTTATATTGGGGCTCATGTTCGAAGTCTTGGTCTACGTGTACGAAAACTTCTGGTCTGTCGAGGCTTGCCCTCAACTCGATCAGTTGGGCCGAAAACTCTCAGCCGCCGGTTTTGAGTCCGACGAAATCGAACAGGCCCTGCAATGGCTGGCCGGTCTGAATCTGGTGTCTCACCAGTCCGAGCCCATCGACATCTCCAACGCCGCGCTCACCCCAGAGTCGCACGCCCCCTCAGCGCACAGCCTGCGCGTTTATTCGGTGGCCGAACAAGACCACCTGGGTGCCGAATGCCTGGGCTTCATCAGCTTTCTCGAATCGGCCGGCGTGCTGCCGCCGCAGATGCGCGAAATCGTGATTGACCGCGCCATGGTCCTGGGCGGACGGCCCATGGCCCTCGACGACCTGAAGATCATTGTCCTCATGGTGTACTGGAGCAAAGGCGTCGAGCCAGACGCCCTGGTGCTCGATGAATTGTGCGACGACCCCCAGCGGGTGGCCCACTGACCCCTGCCCTTTATAGCTCGATGGCTTGACCGTGCGGCGTTCGCTCGGCCGCCGCTTCCCAGGCTTGCCTCAGCCGGGCCAGCTCGCCGGCCTGACCCAAGTGGCAACGCTCGATCATTTCCTCCAGCGCCGCCAGCCAATGGGCGTAGTAGTCGTGGCCATCATCGTCTGCGCCTGCGCTGGCAATATGCCGACTCAGGGTGGCGGCCCAATCCGGCCAACTGAACAAACCTTTTTGATGCAAGGCGACGGTCAGGGCAAATGCCGTGGCTTGCCAGGGCTGTTCAAACACGCCCTGATCCGACGCCCGGGTCGGCGCCACGAAGTCGCCACCGCATTGGGCGGCGATCTCGGCCAAGGTGGCCCTGGGGTCAGAAACCGCGCTCATACCGGCTCCAGATAAGACTCAAAGGCGTCGACGCACACGCTCAGTCCCGGCTCGGCCTGGGGCCCCCACAAGTCGCCGCCTTCAAAGCGCACGCTATACAGCCACTGCGCCCTGTCGTGGCCTGGCGGCGGTGCCTGATGCCGGTTTTGCGCAGAGTGGTCGGGCCACACATGGCAGCCCTGCACCGACTGAACGATGCCCAGGTGCCCGCGCACATAGCGCGGCAAGCGGGTGTGCCCCGCCGGGTGCATTTGTTTCGCCCGCACCTGCTGTCCGGGCCCGAACAGGGCAGGCGCTTTGGGGGGGCGGTTGGCCGGGCTGCCCCGCTTCAGTGCCGCGTCAACGGCCGATCTGGCCAAGGCGCGCACCCCGGGTGTGGCAGGCTGGCTCATCTGTCCGGTGCGCAATTCATGCGCACTGACCAGGCCCCGCGCCAGCATCATGTCGCTCAGCGCCTGAACCCAGATCTGGTAATAGCTCAGGCCCAGGTACTGGGCGGGGGGCAAAGACTCACGCGCTCTGCGCATCTGGTCGATGTTCCACAGGCCCGTGGCACCCATGGCCACCGTCAGAGCCATGGCCTGGCGTTCCCAGGGGGCGTGGAACAAGGGCTCGTCGGGCTCGGGCCGCACCAGACCAAAGCCCTGGCCCCCACCCAAATCATGGACCCCGTTCATGCGGCCTTCCCCGCCGGGTTCGACTGGCCGGACACCGGCAAAGCCAGCCCGGTGCCTATCATGCTGTCCCGGGTCACCAAAGCGGCCAATTCGTCCGCCGACAAGTGCTCGCTGCCCTCGGGGCGCCGTGGAATGACCAGATAACGCACCTCGGCGGTTGAATCCCAGACCTGAACCCGCACCGCATCGGGCAGGCTGACCCCGAACTGCGCCAGCACGGCCCGGGGTTGCATCACCACCTGGCTGCGATAAGGGGCGCTTTTGTACCAAACAGGGGGCAGACCCAAGACCGGCCAGGGGTAGCAACTGCACAGGGTACAGACCACCATGTGATGAACCGACTCGTCGTTGAACAAAGCCACCATGTGTTCGCCCTGGCGCCCGCTGTACCCCATCTCGGCGATGGCAGCGGTGGCGTCTCGGGCCAGCCACTCTCTATAGGCCGCATCGGTCCAGGCGCGCGCCACCACCCGGGCGCCGTTGTGTGGCCCCACCTCGGTTTCGTAGGTCTCGATGATGCGGTCTATCGTTTCCGCCTCGACATACCCCTTCTGGGTCAACAGACTGTGCAGGGCCCGCACCCGCACTTCCATGGGGTCCAGGTGCGAGTGGTCGTGGCCATGGCCATGGTCATGGGGGTGGGCATGGTCTGACGGCGGGTGTGACATGCGCAGATGGTAATGGGAATCCGGCCCCGGCCCAAGGGGGTGAAGCCCCCAATGCCAGACGGGGCAGGGCCGCGCCGGGGTCGACTGACCCTACAATAGACGATTGCTTTGATCAACCATCTTATTAGACAGAGGTGTACTTGTGCTGATTTCTAACGCTTTTGCCCAAACCGCTTCGGCGGCCGGTGGCGACCTGGGCTCTTCTCTCATGGGCATGCTGCCCCTGGTGTTGATGTTCGTGGTGCTCTACTTTGTCATGATCCGGCCGCAAATGAAGCGCCAGAAAGAACATCGGGCCATGATCGATGCCCTGGCCAAAGGCGATGAAGTCGCCACCGCCGGTGGTTTGCTGGGCCGCATCACCCGCGTTGGTGACCATTCCCTGGGCTTGCAAGTGGCCGAAGGCGTCGAAGTGGAAGTGCAGCGCTCTGCCGTGGTGCAGGTATTGCCCAAAGGCAGTCTGAAATCGGCATGAACCGCTATCCTCTTTGGAAGTACATCCTGATCGGGGTGGCCCTGCTCTTGGGCGCCCTTTATGCCTTGCCCAACCTGTTTGGTGAATCGCCAGCGGTTCAGATCTCACCCGCCAAAACCAGCGTCAAGATCGACGCCGGGGTGCAGTCCCGCGTGGAAGAGGCTTTGCGGGCTGCCGAAATTCCCCTGGTCGCCAGCACTCTCGAGCCGCTCACCCTGAAACTGCGTTTCACCAACACCGATTGGCAGCTCAAGGCCAAAGATGTGGTGCAGCGCACGCTCAACCCCGACCCCGCCAACCCGTCTTTTGTGGTGGCCCTCAATCTGGTTTCGGGCTCACCTCAATGGCTGGCCAGTTTGAACGCCGTGCCCATGTACCTCGGCCTCGACTTGCGCGGCGGTGTGCATTTCATGCTGCAGGTCGACATGCCCGCCGCCCTCACCCAGCGTGCTGAAGCCCTGGCCGGAGATTTGCGCACCCAATTGCGTGACCAGAACCTGCGCCACGGGGGCATCAGCCGCCAGGGTGCCGCCATCGAGCTGCGTGTGCGCGACGCCAGCGCCATGCCTGCCATACAACGCTTGCTGACCGACCGCTTCCCTGACCTGTTGGTCACCGAACAGTCGATTGGCACCGATGCGGTCCTGACCCTGCGCCTCAAGCCCGAGGCCGCACGCCGCGTGCAGGAACAGGCCCTGAAGCAAAACATCACAACCCTGCACAACCGCATCAATGAACTGGGCGTGGCCGAACCGGTCATCCAGCAACAAGGCCTGGACCGGATCGTGGTTCAGTTGCCCGGGGTGCAAGACACCGCCAAGGCCAAAGACATCCTGGGGCGCACCGCCACTTTGGAAGTGCGCATGGTCGACGAGTCCTCCGAAGCCCGGGGGGCAGAACTCGGCAGCGGCCCGGTTCCCTTTGGCAGCGAAAAATTCAACGAGCGCAACGGGCAAGCCCTGGTGGTCAAGAAACAAGTCATCCTGACGGGCGAAAACCTCACCGATGCCCAACCCGGCTTTGACAACCAGACGCAAGAGCCCGTGGTCAACCTCACGCTCGACGGCAAAGGCGCGCGCATCTTTCGCGATGTCACGCGCGACAACGTCGGCAAACGCATGGCCATATTGCTCTTCGAAAAAGGGCGGGGCGAAATCGTCACCGCCCCCGTCATCCGCTCGGAAATCGGCGGAGGCCGGGTACAGATCTCTGGCCGCATGACCACCGTCGAGGCCAATGATGTGGCCTTGTTGCTGCGCGCTGGTTCGCTGGCCGCGCCCATGGAAATCATTGAAGAGCGCACCATAGGTCCCAGCCTGGGTGCCGAGAACATCGCCAAAGGCTTCAACAGCGTCACCTGGGGCTTTGTGGCCGTGGCCGTCTTCATGTGCATTTACTACATGCTGTTCGGCGTCTTCTCCAGCATCGCGCTGGGCGTCAACCTCTTGCTCCTGGTGGCCATTTTGTCCATGCTTCAAGCCACCCTGACCTTGCCCGGCATGGCCGCCATGGCCTTGGTGTTGGGCATGGCCATCGATGCCAACGTGCTGATCAATGAGCGGGTGCGGGAAGAGTTGCGCCTCGGCGCTTCGCCCCAGGCCGCCATACATGCCGGCTACGACCGGGCCTGGGCCACCATCCTCGACTCCAACGTCACCACCCTCATTGCCGGTCTGGCCTTGCTGGCCTTCGGCTCGGGCCCGGTGCGCGGCTTTGCCGTGGTGCATTGCATCGGCATCGTGACCAGCATGTTCTCGGCGGTGTTTTTCTCGCGTGGTCTGGTCAATCTCTGGTATGGCCGACAAAAGAAACTCAAATCCGTCTCCATCGGCACGGTTTGGCGCCCGGGTGCTGCCAACACGACGCGCGACTTGAGCGCAGACTGAAGGGGCTGACAGCATGGAATTTTTCAGAATCAAACGCGACATCCCGTTCATGCGCCACGCCCTGGTGTTCAACGCGATCTCGCTCATCACTTTTTTGGCGGCGGTCTTTTTCCTGTTCTCGCGTGGCTTGCACTTGTCGGTCGAGTTCACCGGCGGCACCCTGGTCGAAGTGGCCTATGCCCAAAGCGCCGATCTCGAAAAAGCCCGGGCCCAGATCGCCAAACTCGGTCTGGCCGACGTCCAGGTGCAAAACTTTGGCAGCGCGCGCGATGTGCTGATCCGCATGCCGGCCATCAAGGGCGTGACCTCGTCCCAACAGACCGAACAGGTCATGGCCGCCTTGAAGGAAGTAGATTCTTCCGTCGAATTGCGCCGCAGCGAATATGTCGGCCCCCAGGTTGGCGACGAACTGGCCACCGACGGGCTGCTGGCGCTGGCTTTTGTGATCGTGGGCATCATGGTCTATCTGGCGTTTCGATTCGAGTGGAAATACTCGGTCGCCGCCATCCTGGCCAACCTGCACGACGTCATCATCATCCTGGGCTTCTTCGCCTTTTTCCAGTGGGAATTCTCATTGCCGGTTCTGGCGGCCGTGCTGGCCGTGCTGGGCTACTCGGTCAACGAGTCGGTGGTCATATTTGACCGGATCCGCGAGAACTTTCGACGCTACCGCAAAATGAGCACGGTCGAGATCATCGACAACGCCATCACCTCTACCATCAGCCGAACCATCATCACCCATGGCTCCACGCAATTGATGGTCTTGTCCATGCTGATCTTTGGCGGCGCCACACTGCATTACTTCGCATTGGCCCTCACCATCGGCATCCTGTTCGGCATCTACTCATCGGTGTTTGTCGCCGCCGCCATCGCCATGTGGCTGGGCATCAAACGCGAAGACCTGATCAAAGGGCCCAAGCGCGGCGATGACCCCAACGATCCCAACGCAGGGGCGGTCGTCTAAGACCAGACCATTTAGACCGTTCATCCGACACAAAAGCCCCCCACACCCACGGGGGGCTTTTTTGTGCATGGGAAGTCCTGCAAAACTCGCCAGGCCCGTGCCCTGGGGGGGGCTGAAGTCAGCCCCCAGACATCAGCATGTGCTGATTGACATTCATGGACAAGACGCCAGGCGCCTTGCTAAACTTGAAGCCGAAGGCAACCTGGTAAATGCAGGCCTTCCCTGGCGAAATGTGAGGCCACGCGCTGCGCCCCGCCTCAGCTGCAGCGCATATCAAAACTCATTTCATCCACTGCGCCCACTGCGCCTGCGCCTTGGCCAGATGGCGTTCTTTCACATGGCCATAGCCCTTGATGCTCTCGGGCCAGCGGGCCACTTCCAGCGCCCGCTCCCGGGTCTCGGGACCCAGGGTGTTCAGCAGCGACTCTATGCCCGCCCGGTATTGCCCGATCAGGGCGCGTTCGGTCCGACGCTCCTCGGTGTGGCCGAACGGGTCCAGCGCGCTGCCACGCAAAAACTTCAAACGGGCCAGCACCTTGAAGGCACTCAGCATCCACGGGCCATAGGCTTGCTTTTGCAGCTCACCCTTGTCATTGCGTTTGGCCAGCAGGGGCGGGGCCAGATGGTATTGCAGTTGATAGTCGCCTTCAAAGCGCTCGGCAATTTCACGCAAAAACCCGGCATCGGTGTGCAGGCGCGCCACCTCGTACTCGTCTTTGTACGCCATCAGCTTGTACAGACCCTGGGCGACGGCGCGGGTCAGGCTGTCCTGACCGGGCAGCGCCTGGTCTTCCGCCAGCCGCACCCGCTCGACAAAGTCGCTGTATTGGCGTGCGTAGGCGGCGTTTTGGTACTGGGTCAGCAGATCGACCCGGCGGGCAATCAGCTCGGTCAGCTTCTGCGGTCGGTGCAAGGTGACCACCTGAGCCGGTTGCAGCAGGGCCTGCACCACGCCCCAGTCGTGGGCGCAATGGCGACCCCACTCGAACGCCGCCTTGTTTTTGTCCACCTGCACTTCATTGAGTTCAATGGCCCGCAAAAGCGACTCGAGGCTGAGCGGGATCCAGCCCTTTTGCCAGGCATAGCCCAGCACCATCGGGTTGATGAAGATGCTGTCCCCCAAAAGCTGGTTGGCCACCAGATTGGCATCAAACACCCCCAACAAACCCGGGTGCGCCGTGGCATCAATGGTCGTGGCGATGTCGGTCACGCAGTCGTTTGAGGGGTCGCGCCAGCCACCGTCTTTGACAAACGCGGCGGTGGGGGTGCTGTGGCCGTTCAGCGCCACATGCGTGCGCCCGCCCATCATGCGCTGCAGGGTTTCCTTGCCGGCCGTCACGATGGGGTCGCAGCCCAGCACCAGATCCGCACCGGCCATGCCCACGCGGGTGGTATTGATGTCTTCCTGACTCGGCGCCAGCACCACATGGGCCCAAGTGGCACCGCCTTTTTGCGCCAGACCGGCAGAGTCTTGCGTCACCACCCCCACACCGTCGATGTGGGCCGCCATGCCCAGCAATTGACCGATGGTGATGACGCCGGTACCGCCCACGCCCGCCACCACGATGCCCCAGGGGCCGCGCAAGCCTGCGCCTTGCGGCTCTGGCAGGCTGCCCTGCGGCAAGGGGGTGGCCCGGGCAGTGGCCTTTTTAAGTTGACCGCCCTGCACGCTGACAAAACTGGGGCAAAAGCCTTTCAGGCAGCTGGTGTCCTTGTTGCAAGTGCTCTGATTGACGGCGCGCTTGCGTCCCAACTCGGTCTCGAGCGGCTCGATGCTGATGCAATTGCTTTGATCGCTGCAATCGCCGCAGCCTTCGCACACCGCCGGGTTGATCAGCACCCGCAAGGCCGGGTCGACCATGGTGCCGCGCTTGCGACGGCGCCGCTTCTCGGTTGCGCAGGTCTGGTCATAAATGATGACCGTGCAACCCTTGATCTCGCGCATCTCGCGCTGAATGGCATCCAGCCGGTCGCGGTGCTCAACCGCCACCCCGGCGGGCAGCCCCGCCACGCCCTCGTATTTCTCGGGCTCGTCGGTGACCACAGTCACGCGTCGGGCCCCCTCGGCCAACATGCTTTGGGCGATTTGAACCGGCGTGTGCCCCTCCGGCCGCTCTCCCACGGGTTGGCCCCCTGTCATGGCCACGGCATCGTTGTACAAAATCTTGTAAGTGATGTTGACCCCGGCGGCCACACTCTGGCGCACCGCCAGCAGACCGCTGTGGAAGTAAGTGCCGTCGCCGATGTTGGCAAAGATGTGCGGGTCGTGGGTGAAGGGTTGCTGCCCCACCCAGGGCACGCCCTCGCCCCCCATCTGGGTAAAGCCGGTGGTGCTGCGGTCCATCCACAGGCTCATGAAGTGGCAGCCTATGCCCGCCATGGCGCGCGAGCCTTCGGGCACACGGGTGCTGGTGTTGTGCGGGCAGCCCGAGCAGAACCAGGGCAGGCGGTCGGCCTGAACATGCTGGGTTTGCAAGCTGCGCTCTTTGGCATCCAGCAAGGCCAGGCGGGCTTCGATGTGCGCCCGGGTGTCTGCATCCACCCCCAGCGCCAGCAATCGGCGCGCGATGGCGCGGGCGATCAGCGCCGGGTTGAGTTCGTGGTTGGGGCGCAGAAGGAAGCCACCCGTGCCCTGCGGGTTGTCATATTTGCCGTATACCTCGGGGCGCTGGCCGTCGGGCCAGTGATAAAGCTGCTCTTTGATCTGGGGCTCAATGACGGGGCGCTTTTCTTCCACCACCAGAATCTCACGCAGGCCACGGGCAAAGTCTTGCAGGCCCTCCGACTCCAGCGGCCAGACCACGCCCACTTTGTGCAGCCGGATGCCCAAACGCTGGCAACTGGCCTCATCCAGGCCCAGGTCGCTCAGCGCCTGACGGGTGTCGTTGTACGCCTTGCCGCTGGCGATCAGGCCGAAGCGGTCTTGCGGCCCGCGGATGATGTCAAGGTTGAGCCGGTTGGCGCGCAAATAAGCCAGCACCGCCGGCCATTTGTGCTGGAACAAGCGCGCCTCTTGCGGCAGCGCCTCATCGGGCCAGCGGATGTGCAGTCCGCCCGGGGGCAAGTCCAAAGGCGGCAACACCACCTGCACGCGGCCGGGGTCGATGGTGGCGGTGGCGCTCGATTCAACGATCTCCT
This sequence comes from Pseudomonadota bacterium, assembly GCA_041159205.1. Classification (GTDB taxonomy): domain Bacteria; phylum Pseudomonadota; class Gammaproteobacteria; order Burkholderiales; family Burkholderiaceae_C; genus Limnohabitans. The sequence continues at coordinate 28,927 of JBEAZY010000178.1, read as the reverse complement.
GAATGGTCTTCATGCCCGCCCACAGCCCGGCGTAGCGACTCAGAGCGATGGCGTGCAGGCCATGGTCCAGAATGTCTTGCACACTGGCCGGAAAAAACACCGGCGTATTGCAGGCCATGAAGACCTGATCGCTTTGGTGGGCGGCGGTTGAACTTTTTGCCACATGATCGTCGCCCGCCACCGCCAGCACGCCACCCCAGGGGGTGGTGCCCGCCATATTGGCGTGCTTGAAGACGTCCGAGCAGCGGTCCACCCCCGGCCCCTTGCCATACCAAATGCCAAACACCCCGTCAAAGCGGTTGCTGCCCGGCGGCGCAAAACCCAGTTGCTGAGTGCCCCACAAAGCAGTGGCGGCCAACTCTTCGTTGACGCCCGGCTGAAAGACGATGTGCTGGGCTTGCAAGTACTTCTTGGCCCGCCACAAGGCCTGGTCATAGCCACCCAGAGGAGAACCGCGATAACCGCTGATGAACCCGGCGGTGTTCTTGCCGGCCATGGCGTCGCGCTGACGCTGCAGCATGGGCAACTTGACCAAGGCCTGGACCCCGCTCATAAAGGCACGCCCGTGGTCCAGCGCGTATTTGTCGTCCAGGGTCACGGTATCCAGGGCCCGTCGGATGTGTTCAGGCAAGGGGGCGTTCATGCGCTTCTCCTGCGGTCTGCGGTGTTCAAGTCCTGATCTTAAGGCGAATGCGCCGAGCGCGCACGCCCTCAGGGTCAGGCTCAGTTTAATGCGGCCACAGCGCCCATAGGCGCAAAGTCTGTCGCATCCGTCCAGCCACCTCGCCGGCCGACTCACCGCTGCCGACAAAATAATCGGCCCGCACCGCCCCGACAATCGCGTTCCCGGTGTCTTGCGCCAGCACCATCTTGCGCAGCGGCGTCTGGCCCTCCGACACCAGCCAGACGGGCGTGCCATAGGGCAGGCTTTGCGGGTCCACCGCGATCGACCGGCCCGCCGTCAGTGGCAGACCCTGCGCCCCAAGCGGGCCCATCGTCAGGTCCGGCAACGCTTCTTCGCGAAAAAACACATAGCGCGGATTGGCCCACAACAACTCCTGGCGCCGTTGCGGGTTCGCCGCCAGCCAGGCCTTGATGCCGGGCCAACTGGCGTCGCGGGTCAATTGCCGATCCAGCAGCCAGCGCCCTATGCTTTGGTAGGGGTGCTGATTGGTGCCGGCAAAACCCAGGCGCACCCAGCGGCTTTGGCCATCGGTCTCTTGCACCTGCAAGCGCCCTGACCCCTGAATGTGCAAAACCATCGCGTCGACCGGGTCGCGCAGGTACGCGATGGCTCGCCCGCGCAGGGCCTCTTGGGCCTGGGGCAGGGTTTCGATCTCACGCCGGGTATACCAAGGCGAACCTTCCTTGGCCCGCAGGGCTTGCGGGGGCGGCGCATACAAAGGCTCTTCGAAACCGGGGCGCCGGGTCCGGCTGGCCATAAACTCGGGCTCGAAGTAAGCGGTCAGCAGGCCCTGATCGCGACCCTCTTGGGTTTCAATGCGATAGGGTTGTAATCGGCGCACCATCCAGCGCTGGCGTTGTGCGTCATCGGCCTGCGCCAGCGTGCGCATCTCGGCACAGGCTTGCGCCCAACCGGGGCGGGGCCGCTGACAGTTGCGCAGCGCGGCGGGCCAGAAATCGGCCATCGAATCGCTGCCCCAACCGGGTAGATCAGACCAGTTCACGGCGACCCAACGGCTGCGTGCCATGGGGGGCGGGCTCTGCGCAGGGCCCGATGCCGATGGCGCGGGGGCCGCCTCCGGGCTGCTCGTCGCAGGGGTCTTTTGCAGGCGCGGCGTCGAGCAGGCGACCAGGCTTCCTACAATCAGGGCCCATGTGAGGAACAGCCAAATGGTGTGGATATTGCTTGAAGCGTTGGCGGCCGGGGCCGTATTGGTGGGCATCGTTTGGTGGACCATGTTCAGCGGGCGCGACAAAGGCGAATTGAAAGACCGCGACCGCGAAGAATAAAAAGCAAACTCATTCGCCCGTGCCCCGCACCAAGTTGGTCAATTCCACGGCCGATTTGACCCCCATTTTTTCGAACATTCTGGCCCGGTGAACTTCCACGGTGCGCACACTGATGCCCAACTCATCGGCGATCAGTTTGTTGGGCAAGCCCTGAACCACCCGGCTCAAGACCTCGTGCTCACGCTCGGTCAGATCGGCCAGTTTCTCGCGTTGCTGCGCAAACACACGGGCCCGCAGCAGGTGCTGGCCCGACATCGCCAGGGCCTGTTCGATGCGGTCGACCAGGGCGTTGTCTGAAAAAGGCTTTTCGCAGAAATCAAAGGCGCCGCGTTTGACCGCATCGACGGCAGTGGGCACATCGGCGTGACCGGTCAAAAAGATCACCGGGTACAAACGGGTCAAATCGCGGGCGATCCACTGGTCAAACAAGGCCAGCCCGCTGATGCCCGGCATGCGCACATCGAGCAACAGGCAACAAGGCTCGGTCGGCGGCCTGCGCGAGTCCCAGTCGGACAAAAAATCCGAGGCGCTGGCATGACCGATGCTGTGCAAGCCCCTGGAGCGCAACAGCCAGGCCAAGGCGTCGCGCACGCTGGCATCGTCGTCGATCAGATGGATCAAGGCATTGGATTGAACTTGCATTCAGGTCTCGGCCCGCTCGGGCATGGGGGCATTGTCCCGGCAAGGCAGGGTGACTGTAAAGACCGTGCCACGGGGTTGATTGGGTCGGTGGCTGAGCCGGCCGCCGTGTTGCTCGACCACCGTGCGGCACAGGCTCAGACCCAAGCCCATGCCCTCTTCTTTGGTGGTGAAAAACGGGGTGTACAGATTGATCTCCACTTCCGGTCCGATGCCCACCCCCAGATCGGCCACTTCGATCTGCAACACCGGTTCGCCCTCGCTCGACCCCTGGTTGCTGAATGTCAGGCTCAGACGCCGCCCCTCCAGCGCCCCTGTGCCGGTCATGGCCTGCATGCCGTTGCGCGCCAGATTCAGAATCACTTGCTCGACCATGGCGCGGTCACACCAGACTTGGGGCAGGTCGTCAGGCACGTGCCATTGCAGATCGATCATCAGCTTGCGGGCTTGCAAGCGGACCAAAGGCAACACACTGTCGAGCAGGTCGCGCGGCGCCACCGGCTCCCGCGATGGAGCGCGGCGGCGCACAAAGTCATGCACGCTTTTAATCACCTGACCAGCCCGTTCGGCCTGCTGCGCAATCCGCAATACCGCTTCCGAGAGTTGCCGATGCAGCTCGGGCGGGGCCGCGTCTTCGGCCTGGCGCAACAAATTGCGGCTGCCATGGGCATAGCTGGCAATCGCCACCAGAGGCTGGTTCAATTCGTGGCTGAGCAAAGACGCCATTTCACCCACGCTCGCCAAGCGGGCAGTCGCCTGCAGCCGCTCCTGGCTGGCCCGCGACAATTCCTCGATTCGACGTTGTTCGCTGATGTCCAGAATGGCGCTCATCCAGCCGGTTTGCTGACCGGTGGCATCAATCAAGGGGGCTTCAAAAATCAGCACCGGGAAACGCTCGCCGTTGCGGCGCATGAACACCGACTCGATGCCCTCCCGCGGGGGCGCATTCCCCGCCAGACGCAAGGCTTGACGCCGCCCGTATTCAGTGATCATCTCAGGCGGCCAGTACGACGGCGGGTTCGATTGCCCCAGCAAAGACTCCGCCGGCCAGCCCACCATTTCACAAAATGCCGGGTTCACGTAGGTGATGCGGCCCTGCAAGTCCCGGGCCCGCAAGCCCGTCACCAATGAATCTTCCATCGCTTTGCGAAACGCAAAGGCCTGAGCCAACTCGTGCTCGGCCCTTTGTCGGCGCCGGATGTCGCGCCCCAGCAAGGCCAGCACCGTCAACAAGGCCAGGCTCAAGGCGGCCACCACGGCGGTCAGCAAGTTAGGAAACAGGTCGGGCCCCATGCGCCGGCTGTCGACCCGCAGCACCATTGAGGCGCCCGGCAGACTCAGCAGTTGTTGGCTCGAGAATATCCGTCGCCCCTCGCGCATTTGCCCCACCATCGCCAGACGGGTGCCGTCGGCCTCGACAAAAGAGAGTTGCTGGCTGCGCGCAAGATGAGGGGATACCATCTGGCTCAACACATCGGCCAACGAATAGCTGGCAATCAGGTGTCCGCTGGTCACGCCATCCAGCGACCAGGGCAGACACAAATGAACCACTTCCAGGCCCGCCCCCTCATCGCTCGCCACATAGGTGCTGGGCGAATAAGACGCGCTTCCCCAGCGCTTCGCTTGTGAACACGCCAGTTGTATCTCGGGCCATGCGGGGTCGGTGCCCCATTTCATGGCCAAAGACCCACGCAAAGGCGTGTTGGCCGCCGCCACCAATTTCATGTCAGGGTTGCGCCACTCCAGCCGCAACCACTCGCGGCGTTCCCGCAACAAGGCCTCGGCCTGCCCTAACCAGGCCTGGGGCCTGGCATCCAGCGGAATGACCGATTCCAGCATATGCAGATTGCGGTTCAGGCCTAGACGCAAGTCACTCACGGCATCGCTGGCATCCCGATCGGCTTGCTGTTGCAGTTTCTCCACTTCAAAGCGCCCGGCCAGCATAACCAGGGTCAGCAGCATAGACAGCACCAGTGCCACCAATGCGCCCCACAGCAGGTTGCGGCGATGCAAACGCCAGAAAGCCCTCACTTCAAAACCGCTCATGGTTTGGCGTCAGACTTGAACGGCACTTGCGTGACCCTGGGTTCGCTCCATGTGCCATCGATATGAAATTGTTGTGTGTTTGAATCGGACAGCGGGCGGCGCAGCACATACTGGGCGATGAATGTGGTCAGACCGATCACCGGGTTGATGGCGGAATACACCAATGAGGCCGCGCCCGCATTGATGTCCGGAATCACCAGAACCTTCAAGTCCTGGGTTTCCTGCGCGATGTTGGCTTGCCCCTCCATCATCACCGCCACATTGACGCCCTTCATTTGCAAATTGTTCGAGCTGGCCACGCCGCGCTCAATCTTGACATCGCCACGGAAAAAATCAAACGCAAACCCTTCGCTGAACACATCCCGGAAATCGAGCATCAACCGTCTGGGCAATGACTGCAGGCTCAGCACGCCCAACAGCCGGGCGGCCCCCGGTTCGGTTTTCAGAAACTGGCCGCGCTCAATGCCGATTCTGAATTGCCCGCCGACGCTGGTCAAATCGCTCAACACCGGCGAACCGTCCCAGCTCACCACGCCCTCCACCACACCGTGCCCATTTCGAACGGCGTCCGGCACACCCATGCGCTGAAGCAAGGCGCCGACGTTTTTCACATTCAGCTTGAAATCGAACTGGGTCAGGCTATTGGCTGCCCCGACAGGTTTGCGCCAACTGCCCTGGGCTCGAAATTCACCGTCGTCATTGCTGATCTGGAACTGATTCAGCAGCCACTCATTGGTGCCATCCGCTCGCGCTCTGTTTTGCGCCACCAGCGCCAATGCGCCCAGACGCTTGCCACGCAAATCGAGATCCCTGACTTGAATGTCCAGCGTCGGCAGCTCTTCAACCCGGCCCTCCAGCAAGCTGTCTTGACTGGGTTGGCTGGCCGGTATGGTCAACCGCGCCAGCCGCGCCTGCAGCTTGGCGGGCTCCCGGCCCTGACCGGTCTGGTATTGCCAGTCGCCCTCCATCTCCTGCGCAAGAACTTGCCCCTGCCATCGATCGCCCTGCCTCTGGGCACTGACTTGAACCTGGTTCAAAGTCCGCCGCTGGGCCTGAAACTGACCCGTCTGAAACTCTATCCTTTGGGGGGCGAAGTCCCAGTTGCCTGATCCACGGCCGGGCTGGCCGGTGAAAGGCTGCATCCAGTCGCTCCATTCATCCGCATTGAAGCGCCCGGTGTTGACCCGCAAGGTCACCCCTTGCGCAGGCATTTGGGCAGACGCCTCGCTGCCCCACCTGATCAGCCCGCGCAGCACCTTGGGTTGCGGGCCAGAGAGGTCGCGCACGTAGCGCGCCTCTAGCCCCTGGCCCCAGCGCAGCCCGATTTGCTCTTGCAGCAAGCCATTAGACGCCGAAGACTCTGCGGTCAAGCGCGACTCCCATTGCAGGGGCATCGTTTCGCTGGCCGCCTTGCCCAAGCCCTGGGGGGCCGTGATGGCCATGCCCGTCAAATCGCTGCGGATGTCGGTTTCCAGCTGACCCCTGCGCCACTGCAATCGGGCCGAGTACCTCGCACTGCCCTGTATGTTTTTCAGGTGTGTGGCCCATTCGGCCAGCTCGGGGGCATCCCGCATACCGACGGCGGTCAATTGCCCCTGGGCCCGAATTTGGGTTTGTGGCGCACCCGGCGGCACATTCGATTGAGACCCGCCCTCCAGCCGAATCTCGCCGCCCCAAAGACTGGCTTGCATCCCCTGCAACTCAAACCCGTCGGCCGTGAAAGCCACCGTGCCGCGCGCCCGGCTCAAGACCGGCGCCCCTGGTGCCATCATGACCTCATTGCCCAGCAATGCGACCGTGCCCTTGGCCACGGTTTTCTCGGGCCGCTCAATCGGAATGCTCAGGGCCATGCGGTACTCAGCCACCCCTTGCGCGCGCGTGCCATTGAGCACCCGATCCGTCATCGCATTCAGGGGCATGCCCCGCCATAAGCCCAAGGCCTCCCCCAAGGGGCCACGGCCCTCGGCGCGCAACTCGACCGTGGGCTGGCCCAGCTGTTTGATTTGGGCCTCCAGCACCGGCCAGGCGATGCCGGTCGCACCGGCCACTCTGGCCTTGACCTGACTCAGCCGCATGCTGACTCGATCAAACACCAGTTGCCCACTCATGTCTTGCAGCACCGGCCAATCGCCTTCCACCGGCTCTGTCAAGATGGCGCGCGGCACGGTCTGATAACGCACCTTGGCCAATTGGGCACCGATTCGAAACTCGCCGCTGCCCGGCTTTTTGAATGGGAAATCGCTCAGGCGCCCCTGCACCCGGGCGTGGATCTGGCGCGCCTCGCCTTGCGTCACCGCCTGTTGAAGGTATGTGCGCACCGATGCGGGCAAGGTGCTGGGCAGCCAACGCAAAATCTCTCCCACGGGGGCCTGCGGCACATCGCCCGCCAGATCGATCTGACCCATGCGGTCGTTCGGTGAGTTTTGCCAGGTCAGGCGAAAGTCGGCCCGCGCGGCCTCGGTCTGCAACTGCGCAGACTTCATCTGCAGCCTTAGACCTGCGGGGCCGAACCCGGCATTGAAATCGCTTTTGAAGAGCGGTATTTTTTGCGTCGGGGTCTCCCACAAGCCCGGCCAATTCAACTCGCCCGCCTGCACCCGCAATTGCCCCCGGACCTCTTCGGCACTGCCCTCCAACTCGGCCGACAAGCCGCTCACACCCGGCCAGCTGGCCGGTGCGCCGCTTGGGCTGACCGGCCCCGGCTGCAGCGTCAGGTCGACCGCCTGTGCTTGCCAATTTTGCACCCGCATGGCTTCCAGCGGCCCGTTCCATCGCCATTGCAACTGGCGCAACTGGCCACCTGGGGCCGCCTTGGTCCAGACCGCCGACCAATCCGGCGGTGCCCACGCCAGCCAGTGGGTCAGGCTGGCCAACTCAACCTGTTCGATCTGGGCCGAGCCACTCTCCACCTCACGCCCATTGCGCTTCAAAGTCAGGCTGGCCTGGCCCAGCGGCCAATCGGGGGCGTCCAGGGGCGCCAGCTTGGCATGTTGCAGCGTCCATTTCTCCTCGCGGCCTCCCGTCCAACCCAGGCGACCCTGGGCATGCCGCAGCCCCACTTCGATGTCACTTTGACCCTCCCGATGGATGCGGGCCCTGACGTCTTTCAGGCCAAGGTCGGCGCTGAATTGCGACACATGCCCGGCCCGCACATCGACCCAGCCCCGCACCCAGCCATTGCCGCTGAACGCGCCGGTTCGGGCGAGTGTCGGCCAGTGCTTGGCCCAGGCCCCCCCATCGATGTGGCTGGCCTCGACATAAATCTGGCCACTCCAGTCCTCCCACAGCCCCGCTTGTGTGCTGAGCAGGGGTTGGCGCAGCCGGCCGCGCCAACTCATCCGCTGACCCAGCTCGGCATCGGGGCTGCCATCGACCCGGTAAGAGTGCTCGCGCAGGCTGTTGCGCAACACGCCTTCGATGCCCCTGATGTGAACCGGCGGGCCCCCGATGATCTGGTCAGACCAGCGGATCTCTGCGTCGCGCACCACCCATTCCCATTGGGAAAACACCCAGTTTCGCCAGCGCGTGTCCGTGCCCTCACCCTGCAGGGGGATGCCGGCGACCGAAATTTTTCCTTCGGCATCGCGCGACACATCCAACACCAGACGATCGAGAGAGATCTGGCTGAATGCTCCACTCAGGACCGAAGTCGGTGTCAAAGCCAGTTGCACCCGACCCAGATTCAACTGCGACTCGCCTTGGGCATCGAGCAGACGCAACTCTTCGAGCTGCAACTGGGTCACCATGCCCCGGGTTTGGCCTGACAAGGGCCCCAGCTCAACCCTTAGCCCCATCGCCTGCGTGGCCCGTTCTTGCAGCCATGGGCGAAATTCATCGATTCGGGGCACAATGATTCCATGCAGCACCCACCACAGGGCCAGCATCAGCACCCAAGCGGCGATCACGCCCCAGAACAGCCAGGCGGCCAGGCGGTCGTACCAGGCAACCCATCGGGTGGGCATGTGGAGGGCGGACATACGAATGTGGTGACGAGGAGGTTTTTGCGTTGTGCCCGATTATCCCCATCTTGGAGCCAGCCCAGACGGGTCCCGAGCCGGTTCCTGCCCTGACCGGTGATATTTTGCAGGCGCTGGCCACCCACTCCAGGTTTGTCCAGCGCATCCGGCGCCGTTATGCCGAACATTTGGGGGCTTTGCCCCCGGGGCCGCCCGAGCGCGCCACCATGACCCGGGCTTTGCAGGCCCTGCAAGCCGATTTTCCGGCTTTGCCTGACCGCATGCGGGTCTTGCGCCAGTTGGTGCTGGAGCGACTGGCCGTGCTCGATGTCGAGCAACAAGCCCCGGTCGAAGTGGTCACGCACGCCATGACCCATTTGGCCGAATTGGTGCTCGATTTGGCCTGCCAGGACGCCATGGCCCAATTGGACGCGATGTACGGCCCGCCCCTGCGCCCGGACGGTCAGCGCGCGGTGTTTTGGATCATCGGCATGGGCAAGCTGGGCGGGCGTGAGCTCAATGTCTCCAGCGACATCGATCTGATTTATGTCTATGACGTGGCAGGTGAAACCACGGGTCGCCCCGACGGGGGCGGACGCATCAGCCACCAGGACTACTTCTCGCGCCTGGTCAAAATGCTGTACGCCATGATCGGGGAAACCACCGACCATGGCTTTGTGTTTCGCGTCGATCTGGCGCTGCGCCCGAACGGACAATCGGGCCCTCCGGTGGTGTCATTGGGGGCGCTGGAAGAGTATTTCCAGGTCCAAGGCCGTGAGTGGGAGCGCTTTGCCTGGCTGAAAAGCCGGGTGGTGGCCCCGACCGATGCGGTGGCCCGGGGTCAGGCCTTGCGCGACGTGGTCTTGCCCTTTGTGTTTCGCCGCTACCTCGATTACAGCGTGTTCGAATCGTTGCGCCACCTGCACCGGCAAATTCGCGACCATGCGGCGCGCCGCAGCGCGGGTCGCCCCGAACGTGCCAACGACGTTAAGCTGTCGCGTGGCGGCATCCGGGAAATTGAATTCATCGTCCAGTTGCTGCAGGTGGTGCGCGGGGGGCAGTTTCCCGAGCTATCGACCCGCGCCACCGTGCAGGCACTAGAGCGCCTGGTGCGGGCCCAACTCATGTCGGCCGAAACCGCCCTGGCCTTGACGCAGGCCTATGTGTTTTTGCGCCGGGTTGAACACCGCATCCAGTACCTTGACGACCAGCAAACCCATGTGCTGCCCAACGAAGACCCCGACCTGACCTGGATGGCCCTCAGCCTGGGTTATGGCGACTCGAGCGATTTTTTGGCCGACCTCAATACCCACCGCGAACGGGTGGCCTTGGAGTTCGACCAGTTGCTGGGCGCGCAGACCCCCGTGCCTGAGGGCACCGAGTGTAAAGGTTGCCGCACCCATCCAGGCGGCGATCTTGAGCTTTTGCTCGACCACCTGTCCCCCGCCTTTGCCCATCGGGTGCGGGCCTGGGTGGACAACCCCAAAGTCAGCGCCTTGCGCGAGGAAGGGCGCCAGCGCTTGTCCGTCCTGGTGCAACGCACCCAGTCCTGGCTCGATGTGGGCCGGGTCGAACAAGAAGCGGCGCTGCGCTGGATGGATTGGGTCGAGCCCCTGTTGCGCCGTGAAAGCTATCTGGCCTTGCTGGTTGAACGCCCCAAGGTGCATGAACAACTGCTGCGACTTTTGGGCGCGGCCCGTTGGCCCGCCCGCTATCTGTTGGCGCACCCCGGCGTGATCGATGAGTTGGCCAGCCCCGGCCTGCTGGCCGAGCGATTCGATGCCCAGGTCTTCGAGCAAGAACTGGAGTACCGGAACCGATCGCTGGCCGAAGTCGGGCAGGATGACGAAGAAGGCTTGCTCAACCTGCTGCGCCGGGCCCAACACGCCGAACTGTTCCGCACCCTGGCCCGCGACGTCGAGGGCCGCCTGACGGTCGAGCAGGTGGCCGATGACTTGTCGGCCCTGGCCGACGCGGTGTTGCGCGTTTCCCTGCGCTGGGTCTGGGCCCGGCTGCGCCAAAAGCATCGTGAAGAGCCGCGTGTGGCCGTCATCGGTTACGGCAAACTGGGCGGCAAAGAACTGGGTTACGGCAGCGACCTGGACATCGTGTTCGTGTACGACGACCCCCATGAACAGGCGGGTGAAATTTACGCGGCCCTGGTGCGCAAACTGATCAACTGGCTCACCGTCAAAACGGGCGAGGGCGATTTGTATGAAATCGACACCGCCCTGCGGCCCAACGGCAGCTCCGGCCTTTTGGTCAGCTCATTCGAGGCCTTTGCCCAATACCAAACCCAACGTGGCAGCAACACCGCATGGACTTGGGAGCACCAGGCCATGACCCGCGCCCGCTGCTGCGTCGCCCCCGCTGATCTGGCGCAACAACTTGAGGCCGTGCGCCGTGAAGTCATCTCGGCCCGGCGCGGCGAGGCGCCCTTGCGGGCCGAGATCATCGCCATGCGCGAGCGCATGCGCCAGGCCCGACCGGTTCCTGAGGGGTGCTTCGACGTCAAACACAGCCCAGGCGGCATGGTGGACGCAGAGTTCGTGGTGCAGCACCTGGTGCTGGCTCACTCGGGGGCCTATCCTGCGCTGCTCGATAACGTCGGCAACATCGCCTTGCTGCACCGCTGTGTAGAAGCCGGGCTGTTGCCCTCAGGCGTGGGTGTCGCTGCCGCCAATGCTTACCGCGATTTGCGTCGTGCCCAACACCAGGCGCGCCTCGATGAAAAGCCGACTCAGTTCCCGGCCGCGCAGTGGGCGCCTCAGGCGCAAGCCATCATGACCCTGTGGCGGGCGGTGTGGCCCTGATTTTTTGCACCAGGCGGGTGGTCGAGTACCCGTCCACAAAGGGCAGGGCCACGGCCTGTCCGCCCCAGCTTCGCACCAGTGCCGTCTCGGGCAGGCGATTCATGTCGTAGTCGCCCCCCTTGACGATCACGTCCGGGCGCAAAGCGGCAATCAGTGCCTGCGGCGTGTCTTCGTCAAACCAGGTCACCAGGCTCACAGATTCCAGGGCGGCCAGGACCATGGCCCGGTCGGCTTCATGGTTCAGCGGTCGGTCCGGGCCTTTGTTCAGGCGCTTGGCCGAGGCATCGGTGTTCAACCCCACCACCAGGCGCTCACCCAAGGCCCGCGCTTGCGCCAGATAACTCACATGCCCGCGGTGCAACACGTCAAACACACCATTGGTAAAGATCAGAGTGTCCCCGCGCGAGCGCCAAAGGGCCACCCGTTCTTGCGCCTGTTCGAGGGTCACGATTTTGTCGATGAAGGAAGGGTCTTGCACCCCGGCATATTAACCCAGCTGGTGCTGTCGCCAGTCTCGCACCTGGCCCGGAATCAGCTCGAGCGAACCCATCACCAGCACCCCCGGCACGGGGCGGCGCTGCAACACCGGATTGCGCCCGCCCACCCAGACTTGCGTGCTGGCAGGCAAGATCCGGCGCAACTCTTGCAGGCCGTCGTAGACCTGATTCGGGTTCATGTTCTGGCTGAAGCTCAAAGCCACGATGTCCACCTGATGCGCTTGCGCCGCCTTGGCGATATCGGGCAAGGGGGTTTGCGTGCCCAGCGAAAGACAGCGGCAACCCTCCAGGGCCAACAGACACTCCACCATCAGCAGCCCCAGGCCGTGTGACTCTTGAGGGAAGGTCGTCAGCAAAATGCAGGGCCGACTTTGTTGCTGCGCCAAAGGCACATTGCCTATGGCTTGACGCAAAACCGAGGTCACGCACTCGGTGTAGAGGTGTTCCTCAAAAATCTCCAGCTCACCGTGCATCCAGGCGTCGCCGATCATGCCATTCAGAGGCCCCACCAAATCGGTGATGAATCGGTAATGCCCCAAACTGACCACCGCCTGATTGAGGCGACGGCGCAGCTGTTCGGCATCGTGTTGGCGCACGCAATCGAGGAAATCGCGCAACTCGGTCGATTGACCCGACTGCATGCTGAGCTTTTGCGGCGCCCCCGTCTGGCCCTGACTGAGCCGCATCAGCGTCTCCATGGGCAGCGCCACAATCCGGCCCGGACGGTGCCCCTGGTCGAGCAGCCGTTTGATCACCCGCAGCTTCTCCACTTGCTCCAGGGGGTAGCTGCGCTCGCCAAAGGCATCCCGCCCCGGCGTCGGAAAGCCATAACGGCGCTCCCAGATGCGCAGGGTGTCTTTGCCGATGCCGGTGTCCCTCTCCACGGCGGCAATCGATACCGACATGGGTTCAGAAGGTGTTCGCAAGTTCATTTTTGTAAAAAAGGGGATGTCAGCGGGGCTTTTCTTTTTTGTCCTAGACAAACCACCCATATTCGGTCATCATGCGTCAATATGAAAGCGAAATCAATCCATATCCGCTGGCTTTATGGGGTCGTTTGGGCACCCTTTGCGCCACTGCTCCTGACATTTCTGGGGCTATGGGGTGCGGCGGCCCCGTCTGCCCATGCGGCCACGGCGGCTTGTCCCTCGGTGTTGCAGCATGTGCATCTGCGCCTGCAAGACGAAAAACCGCAAGATTTGTGTCAATACGCCGGGCAGGTGGTGGTGGTGGTCAACACAGCCAGTTACTGCGGGTTTACACCACAGTACAAGGGCCTAGAGTCGTTGTATTCCAGATACAAATCCAAGGGTCTGGTGGTGATCGGCTTCCCTTCCAACGATTTCAGCCAAGAGCCTGACAGCAACCAGAAGATCGCCGATTTCTGTGAGAACACCTTTGGCGTCAAATTCCCCATGATGGCCAAAACCTCGGTGCGTGGCCCGCAGGCGGCCCCGATTTTTCAACAACTGGCGCAGCGCACCGACACCACACCCAAATGGAATTTTTACAAATATGTGATTTCGCGCGACGGTCGTGACGTCAAGGCCTTCAGCAGCATGACGGGCCCCGGTGACCGGTCATTCCTGGCCGAAGTGGAACGGATGTTGCAACAGCCATGAAGACCCCCGACTTGAATTGGCCCCGGGTCGCAGTGGTGGGGTCGGGCATCTCCGGGCTGGTCGCGGCCCACGGCCTGAAAGACCATGCGCGGGTTACCTTGTTCGAGGCCGGCGATTACTTCGGGGGCCACACCCACACCGTCGATGTCACATTGCCTGGCGCCGACGGACAGCCGGTGCGCCACGGGGTCGACACGGGGTTTCTCGTTTTCAACCAGAAAACCTACCCCGGCCTGATCGCCTTGTTCGAAGACTTGAAAGTCGACATCGCACGCTCCGACATGTCCTTCTCGGTGCAGGTGCCGCGCGCCTTTGGCCCCCACGCGCTCGAGTGGAACGGGGCGGACCTCGATTCGGTATTCGCGCAGCGTGCCAACCTGCTGCGCCCCCGCTTCTGGCGCATGCTGGCCGATATATTGCGTTTCAACCGCCTGGCCACCGAGCTGGCCATGGCCGGGCAGGACTCGGCTTTGATGATGCCGCTGGAAGATTTTTTGCAAAAGCATCGTTTTGGCGAGGTGTTCCGCGATTGGTATTTATTGCCCATGCTGGCTTGCATATGGAGCTGCCCGACCGACCAGATGTTGCGCTTTCCGGTCGCCACCATGGTCCGCTTCTGTCACAACCACGGCCTGATACAGGTCAATGACCGGCCCCAGTGGTTGACGGTGCGCGGCGGCGCGCGGCACTATGTGGAAAAAATCATCGCCACCTTGAGCGATGCGCGCTTGCGCAGCCCGGTCACACGCATCGTGCGCGACCCGCAGGGGGTCTGGATCCACACCCCCGGCGGCAGTGAGCGCTTTGATGAAGTGGTGCTGGCCACTCACTCCGACCAGGCCCTGGCCTTGTTGGCCGATCCCGGCGTGGCCGAGCGCGAGATCCTGGGGGCCATCGGCTACCACCCCAACCACGCCGTATTGCACACCGACGTCTCGGTCATGCCGCAGCGCCCCAAAGCCTGGGCGGCCTGGAATTACGAACGCGCCCCGATAGGCACGCAAGATTCCTCAAACCATGTCTGCCTGCACTACTGGCTCAACCGCCTGCAACCGCTGCCGTTTCAGTCGCCTGTTTTTGTGTCGCTCAACCCCTTGCGTCCGATCCGCCCCGAGTGCGTGCTGCAAGAGTTTCATTACTCGCACCCCGTGTTCGACCTGGCCGCCATGGCGGCGCAGGCCCGGGTCGGCGAATTGCAAGGTCACCAACGCACCTGGTACGCGGGCGCCTGGATGGGCTATGGCTTTCACGAAGACGGCCTGAAGGCCGGGCAATCCGTGGTCCGGGCCTGGCTGGCCAAACACCAGACCACACGCACCGGGGCTGCCGCATGAGTGCCTGGTTGGGCTTGGGCGAAGTCAGGCACACGCGCTTGCGACCGGTGCGACATGCCTTTGTCCATCCCACCTGGTTTTTAATGCTGCCCATGCGCGAGCTGGCCGCCGGCGGCGACATGGGTGTGGCCGTCAATCGCCCTGCCTGGGTGTCTTTCCATGACAGCGATCATGGCGATGGGCGCGGGCCCGGGCAGGGCGGCGCTCTGGCCTGGCTGCTGGAGATGCTGGCCGAACAAGGCGTCACCGACGTCGACGGTGAAGTCTGGCTGCATTGCTACCCCCGGGTGCTGGGTTATGCCTTCAAGCCCGTCAGTTTCTGGTACGCGCATCGCCGCGATGGCAGCTTGCGCGCCGTGGTGGCCGAAGTCAACAACACCTTTGGCGAGCGGCACTGCTATTTGCTCGATCAACCGCGCGAGGGCCATGCGTCTTTCGCCCGCAAAGTATTTCACGTCTCGCCATTTTGCGAAGTGAAAGGCGAATACCAATTCCGATTCATGCGCACCTGGCAAGCCCCCGGGCAACCCGGTCGCACCGTGGTGCGGGTCGACTTGCACGACGAGCAAGGGCCGCTGTTGCAAACCAGCATCAGCGGGCGCCTGCAAGTGGCCGAACCGGCACAACTTCGACGCGCCGTCTGGCGCCACCCCTGGCTCACCCTGGGGGTCATCGTCCGCATCCATTGGCACGCCTTCCAGTTGTGGCGCAAACGCGTGCTTTTTTTCCACAAGCCGACGCCACCGGCTGATTTCGTGTCACGCTAACGGCATGAAAACCAACACCTCCTCTGTGACTTCCCCCGCCGTCGGCGCGGCCAAGCCCGCCGCCTCGATGCAACGCATCCATGCCTTGCTGGCGCGCGCCCAACTGGGCACCCTGACCTTGCAAGACCCCGATGGGCAGACCCGGGTCTACGGCGCGGGCCAGGCCCCGCATGCCATGATCCATGTGCATGACAAGGCGGTGTTTGACCTGGCCATGAAATCGGGCGACATCGGATTTGCCGAGGCCTACATCGACCGCCTCTGGAGCACGCCCGACCTCAGCCTTTTGCTGCAATGGGCGCTGGTCAACCGGCGTGCGCTCGAAGACGTGATTTATGGCCGCTGGTGGGGACGGCTGTTTTATCAGTTGCGCCACTGGTCGCGGCGCAACACACGGCACAACAGTGCGCGCAACATCCATGCCCACTACGACCTGGGCAATGACTTCTACCGGCTCTGGCTGGACCCCAGCATGAACTACTCGTCGGCCTGGTTCCAGGGCGACCACGCCATGCCCATGGCGCAGGCACAACAGGCCAAAATGGCCCGTGCCCTGGCCCAGGCGGGCGTGCGCCCGGGGGCGGCGCAACGGGTGTTGGAGATTGGTTGCGGTTGGGGTGCGGTGGCCGAAAAAGCGGCGCGAGAATACGGCGCCCGCTTGACCGGGGTCACCCTCAGCCACGAGCAATTGGACTGGGCGCGGCTTCGCTTGACGCAAGCCGGACTCAGTGCCGATTTGCGCCTGCAAGACTACCGCGACATTCAAGACGAGCCCTTTGACGCCATCGTCTCCATCGAAATGCTGGAAGCCGTGGGCCAGGCCTATTGGCCCACCTACTTCCAGACGGCGCACCGATTGCTCAAGCCTGGCGCACGCGCCTGCATCCAGACCATCGTCATTGATGACGCTTTGTTTGATCGCTACATCCGGGGCACCGACTTCATCCAGCAATATATTTTCCCGGGTGGCTGCCTGCCCTGTCCGGCGCGCTTGCGCGAAGTCGCCCAAGCGGCCGGACTGGTGGTCGAAGACAGCTTTTCTTTTGGCCGCGATTACGCCCGCACCCTGCGCCTTTGGCGTCACGATTTTCTGGCCCAACGCGACCAGGTGCTGGCCCAGGGCTTCGATGAACGGTTCATCCGCACCTGGGAGTTCTACCTGGCTTACTGCGAAGCCGCCTTCGAGCAAGGCAGCACCGATGTCGTTCAATACACCTTGCGCCGCCCCGAGGAGCAATGAGCAAACTGCGACGACGGGCGGTTCTGATCGCTGGCATGGCGCTGTGCTCGGCCCATGCCCAGCGGACCACTGCCGACCCATGGTTTGAGGCCCTGGACACCGAGCAAGGCCGGCACCGCTTCAAATTCTGGGGATTCGATGTCTACGAAGCCGTGCTGCGGGTGGGCCCGGCCTTTGAACCCCAAGCCTACGACCGCCATCCGATGGCGCTGTCACTGACCTATGCGCGAGCCTTCAAGGGGGCCGATATCGCCCGTCGCTCGGTCGAGGAGATCGAGCGCCAAGCCCCCCTGGACCCTGCCACCCGGCAAAAATGGGGCGACCTGCTCAGCGCGCTCTTCCCCGATGTCAACCCCGGCGACACGCTCATGGGCGCCTACCGGCCCGCACAAGGCGTGCAGCTTTGGCGGCGCGCCGGCGCCTGGCAATGGGTGGGCGACATCACCGACATGGCACTGGCGCGACGCTTCATGGGCATATGGCTTTCTTCGGCCACCAGTCAGCCGGCCATGCGTGCGGCCCTGCTCGGCCTGCGCCCCGCCTGAACACCCATCCACAAGGAGAACCGCCCATGAAACGCAGAACCTGGTTGATAGCCGCACCGGCCGCCATCGCCGCCCCCTGGTTGAGCGGCTGCGCCGGCCCTCAGCTGGCCGACTATGCCCATGAAAAGCCCACGCTTGATTTGCGCCAGTATTTTTCAGGGCAAGTGGACGCCTGGGGGGTATTCACCGACCGCTCGGGCAAGGTCGTCAAGCGCTTTGTGGTGGAAATGACCTGTCAATGGAATGGCGACGACGGCGTGCTCGACGAGCAATTCATCTATTCGGACGGGACACGCCAGCGCCGTGTCTGGCGGCTGCGCCACGAAGGCCAGGGCCGCTACAGTGGCCGCGCCGACGACGTCGTGGGCACGGCCATCGGCGAGTCTCAGGGCAACACCCTGCGCTGGAGCTACACCCTGGCCCTGCCGGTGGACGGGCGGGTTTACGAGGTTCAATTTGACGACTGGATGTACCTCATGGACGATCGGGTCATGTTGAACAAGGCCCGCATGAGCAAATGGGGCATCGATCTGGGCGAAGTCACTTTGTCTTTCAAGCGGCGGGGGAACTGACATGGCCTGGACTTCCCTCAACCCCAAGGTGCACGACTGGCGAGGCCGCAGCGTCTGGCTGGTGGGTGCCTCCAGCGGCATCGGCCACGCCTGCGCGCAAGCCCTGATGGCGGCAGGCGCCCGTGTGGCGGTGTCGGCCCGCCAGACCGCGCTATTGGAGCAGCTTTGTGCCGGACACGATGCCCTGCCCGTGAGCTGCGATGTCACCGACCCGGAATCGGTTCGCCGTGCGGCCGAGCAGGTGCGCGCCCACCAGGGCTTGGATTGGGTGGTGTATTGCGCCGGTCACTACAAGCCCATCCGCCCCTTGCGCGATTTTGATCTGCCCGAACTCATGCGCCATCAGGCCGTCAACTACCATGGTGCCTTGCACCTGATTGACACCGTGTTGCCCCACCTGTCGCAGCAGGGCCATGGCCACATCAGCATGGTGGCCAGCGTCGCCGGCTACCGGGGTTTGCCCATGAGCCTGGCCTACGGGCCCACCAAGGCCGCCATGCAGCACCTGGCAGAAATCCTGTACATGGAGCTCAAGCCGGCCGGCATCGGCGTCAGCGTGGTCAACCCGGGTTTTGTGGCCACGCCGCTCACCGCCCAAAACCGCTTTCACATGCCTGCACTCATCCAGCCTGAAGGGGCGGCTCGAGCCATGTTGCAAGGCTGGCAGCAGGGCGAATTTGAAATCCACTTCCCCAAGCGCTTCAGCCGCTTCCTCAAAGTCCTGCGCTGCTTGCCCGACAGGCTGTATTTTTCTTGGGTCTGGCGCGCCACCCAAGGCCAACTCAAGAAACCATGAACTCACCCGTCCATGCCATCGACATCACCCCGGCCCTGAACGAACTGGTGCTGTTTTTTGAACAATTGCAACCTGAGCATGTGGGCCGCCTGGCGCGCCACTATGCGCCCGAGGTGCGATTCAAAGACCCGTTCAATGAAGTGCAGGGCCTGGCCGAAGTCGAGCGCCTCTTTCGGCACATGTTTGTGCAACTCGATGAACCCCGCTTTGTGGTGCGCGAGCGCATCGTCCAGGGCTCGCAGGCCTTTCTGACCTGGGATTTTTTGTTTCGCTTCCGTCGCTTTGACACCGTCACGGTCCAGACCGTCAGGGGGGCCACCCATCTGGTGTTCAACGACCAGGGCCTGGCCGTGTTGCACCGCGACTACTGGGATGCCGCCGAAGAGATGTACGAAAAACTCCCTGTGCTCGGCGGCCTGATGCGCTGGCTCAAAGCCCGCGCCCGCTCATGAGGGGCGGGTGTCCATAAAGCTGGGCCTTTGCATCAGCCGGTCGTAAAGGCGATGCAAATTGGGGTAGGGCGCGCGCCAATCCACCTCTGGAAAGCGGAAATCCAGATAACCCAGCGCACAGCCCACGGCCACGTCTGACAGCGACAAATGAATGCCGCTGCACATGCTGTTCTCGCCCAGGCCACGGCTCATGGCAGCCAGACTGTCGTGGACTTTGCCCATTTGGCGGTCGATCCAGGCGGCCGAACGCTCGTGCGCCTGACGATGGGGCCAATGCCGTTCCAGACGGGCCAGGATGCTGGCGTCGAGCAAGCCATCGGCCAGAGCCTCCCAGGTTTTCACGGCGGCGCGGTCGCGCCCTGTGCCCGGAATCAGCTTGCCCACCGGCGACAAGGCATCGAGGTACTCCACGATCACGCGCGAATCAAACACCGCCTCCCCGCCCTCCAACACCAGACAGGGTACTTTGCCCAAAGGGTTGGAGTCAGTGATGCGCGACTGCGCCGACCACACATCTTCGGCAATGAACTCGTAGTCCAGTTTTTTTTCGGCCATCACGATGCGCACCTTGCGCACATAGGGGCTGGCGACGGCGCCAATGAGTTTGAGCATGATGGGTTTCAGGGGCAAATGTTGAATGGGCACTGATTTTAATGCCCTTCCCCATAGCCATGGGGTGCACGGGCTTGAATTAAAATCAGCACCATGAATGATCACGCCATCTCGGCCCTCTCCCCACTGGATGGCCGCTACGCCGGCAAATTGGCGCCTTTGCGGCCCGAGATGAGCGAGCAAGGCTATATGCACCGCCGGGTGCAAGTTGAAGTCACCTGGTTCCTGGCCTTGTCGCAAGCCGGCTTGCCTGAATTTCCACCCCTCAGCCGCGCCGCGCGCGCCCACCTGCTGGGCCTGGTGGCTCAATTCAGCACCACCGACGCGCTGGCCATCAAGGCCATCGAAAAAACCACCAATCACGACGTGAAAGCGGTCGAGTACTGGATCAAGCAACAATTCGAATCCCCCCGGCTTGAACCGGCCACCCGGGCCGAATTGGCACGGGTCAGCGAATTCGTTCACTTTGCCTGCACCAGCGAAGACATCAACAACACCAGCCACGCGCTTCAATTGCAAGCGGCACGCGACCAGGTCATGCTGCCCGCACTCGACGCGGTACACCGGCGTTTCCTGGCGCTGGCGCACCGCCATGCGGCGGTGCCCATGCTCAGCCGCACGCACGGCCAGACCGCCAGCCCCACGACGGTGGGCAAAGAAATGGCCAACATCGCCGTGCGCTTGCAAAAGGCGCGTGAACGCATCGCCGCCGTCGACATCCGCGCCAAAATGAACGGCGCGGTCGGCAACTACAACGCCCACCTCAGCGCCTGCCCCGAGGTCGATTGGGAGGCGTTCAGCCGCCACGTCATCGAAGCCCCCGCCAGCACCGACCCCGACGCAGCGCGCATCGGCCTGGGCCTGAAATTTCAGGCCTACAGCATACAGATCGAACCGCACGACTACATGGCAGAACTGTTTGACGCAGTGGCCCGGGCCAACACCATCCTCATCGATGCGGCCCGCGACATCTGGGGTTACATTTCTTTGGGCTATTTCAAGCAAGCCCTCAAGGAAGGCGAAATTGGTTCCTCGACCATGCCCCACAAAGTCAACCCGATCGACTTCGAAAATGCCGAAGGCAATCTGGGTCTGGCCAATGCCTTGTTGCGCCACCTCAGCGAAAAACTGCCCATCAGCCGTTGGCAGCGCGATCTGACCGACAGCACGGTGCTGCGCAATATGGGCGTGGCCCTGGGTTATGCCCTGCTGGCCTATCAATCTTTGGGGGTCGGCCTGGACAAACTCGAACTCAACGCACAAGCCCTGGCGGACGACCTCGACGCGGCCTGGGAAGTCCTGGCCGAGCCGATCCAGACCGTCATGCGACGCTACGGGGTGTCCGGGGCATACGAGCAGCTCAAGGCCGTGACCCGGGGTAAAAGTGTCCAGGCTGAAGATTTGCGCGCACTCATACAAGGCCTGGACATACCGGCCGAGGCCCGGCAACGTTTGCTCGACCTCAGCCCTGCCGCCTACACCGGCTTGGCCGAGGCCCTGGCCCAACGCGCCTGAGACCGCCGTCTGGCCAGATTCTGGCGGGGCCGCTCAGCCCGCCCCCGGCGCCTGGCCGGCGTCAGACCGGGCCCGTTCCGCATAGCGGTTAAACCGCCAGGCCACCCCGGACAAGGTAATGCGCCGCCAGGTGGCCCGTTTGGCATAAGGGCTCATCTCGGTCCAGCGCTGCACCTCGTCAAAACTGCGCCCGCAGCCTTTGCACACCGGGTCGCCCTGGCTGGTCGAGCAAATCGCGATACAAGGTGTATCGGGCGTGCTCTCGTACCAATCCTGCCAGGCCTTTAAAGCCTGGGCCGGGAAACCCTGCACCGCCACCTCATCCTCACGGTGGTAGATCATCAGCGCATACACCTCGGCCAAGGACCGCAACTCCGCAGGCAGGGTGACGCCGTCGGTCGAAGGGTTTTTTTGCCGCCAATGGTTGATGGCAGACTCAATATCGCTGATGTGAATCGATTCCATGTCCGGCAAATCATAGTCGCACCGACTTCATGAGTCAGCCCAGGGGTGAATCGCACCCAAATGACCTCAGATGGTATTCTTAACGCATGAAATTGATATTGAAGTGGTGCCTCAGCGCCATGGCGCTGATGGCCCTGTCCCAACTGGACGACGCCATCGTGGTCGCCGGTTTTGGCAGCGCCCTGGTGGCCGCCTTAGTCATGGGTTTGCTCAATTTGATCGTGCGCCCGGTCCTGGTGGTGCTCACTTTACCGGTCACCCTGGTCACTCTGGGCTTGTTCCTGTTCGTCATCAACGCCCTCATGTTCTGGATCGCCTCGGCTGTATTGGAGGGCTTTTATGTGGCCAGCTTCGGCCATGCCCTCCTGGGCTCATTGCTCTACTCGGTCATGGGCGTCGTCATCGATTCAGCGTTGGAGCGTTTGTTCCCGCCGTCCCTGCCTTAACTGACGCAGGCGCGAATCGATGATGGCCGCATCCATTTCTTGCGCCCTCGATAAACGACCCTGACGCCCCAGCTCGCGCGCCATCTCCTGTGCCGCCAACAGCCTGTCGATGCCTGCCACCAGATCAAACCGCACCGCCCGCGCCTCCGCTTGCGCGCGCAGGCTGCGCAAAGCATCACCCGTCAAATCCAGGGCTTGTGCGCTCAGGCCCCAAACCTGCCCGTCTTTGGGGTGGCGCGACAACCAGACATCGATCTCGCCCCGGGCCTGCTGCGCGTCTTCAATCCGACCCTTGGCCAGCAGGGCTTGCCAGCGCAAGATCAGATGCGCCCGCTGGGACTTTGATGCCGCCGACACGCGATCGAGCTCGCTCAGGGCATCGGCGGCCCGCCCGGCTCTTAAATGCGATTCGACCACCAACCAAGTCAACCGGTCCTGAGTCACCCCGGTCCCGGGCATGGCCAGGCGCAAAGCACGCAATAACGCATCGGCCTGCTCATACTGGCGTGCCTGAATGTGCGCCAGCGCGCCCGCATACCAGGCCGCCAACGTCGCCACCGGCGTGCCCCCTGCCTCGGCCTTTCTTTCTTTCGCTTGCAGCATCAATAGCCGTTGCGCGTCCGGGCTGGTGTCGGTCAGCGCCCGCGCACGGGCCGACATCAAGGCATGCCACACATCCGCTGCTCCCTTGGCCTTAGGGGCGCCCAGCTGTTGGGCCCGGCCGGCCATATCGGCCATCCGTTCGGTGCTCATGGGGTGGCTACGCAGGTACGGGTAAGAGCCCGAATCGTTCAGACGTGCCGCTTGTATGAGTTTTTCAAACAGCGTGATCGCCCCTTGGCTCTCAAACCCCGCCGGGGCCAGCAGGCCGAAGCCCACCCGGTCGGCCTCACGCTCCATATCGCGCGAAAAACTCAGCTGGTTTTGCAGGGCCGCCGCCTGACCGCCGATCAGCAAGGCACCGGCGGCATCCGGGCTGCGGCTGGCGGCCAGCAAGCCCAGCAACAGGGTCCCCAGCATCAAGGGGGTGGTTTTGCTTTCTTGCGCCAGCATGCGGGCGATGTGTCGCTGGGTGATGTGACTGGTCTCATGCGCCAGCACGGCGGCCAACTCGTCACGATTGCTGGCCACCGCAATCAGACCCAGGTGCACCCCCATATAGCCACCCGGCAAAGCAAAAGCGTTCACTGACCGGTCACGCACCAGCACCATGTCCCAGGCAAAGCGCTGATCCAGATCTTGGGGCAACTCACCGCGCTGGCGCGCGACCACCAGCAGCGGGTTCCAAATGCCCTGCACATAGTCCAGCAGCACCGGGTCATCGATCACATCGGGGTCGCGCCAGACCTGCGCCATGATGGCATCACCCAACTGCCGCTCTTCACCCAGGGCCCACTCGGCCCCGTCACCCAGCGCGGGCAATTGCAATGGTGCCTGGGCTTGAGTGCTCAGTCCCAGGCATAAAACTGGGGTGACCCACCAGTGCCGCCAACGGCCTCGTGTCAATCGCGGTAGCATGTCGCCTATCATGCCTGAAAACACCCGCCCCCCCATGCATTTGACGCATTTTGATGCCCACGGTCAGGCCCATATGGTCGACGTGGCAGCCAAACCCGCCACCCATCGGGTGGCCGTCGCCAGCGGGCAAATTCAGATGCGCCCCGAGACCCTTGCACAGGTGCGGCTGGGCCACGCCAAGAAGGGCGATGTGTTGGGCATCGCCCGCATCGCGGGCATACAGGCGGCCAAAAAAACCAGCGACCTGATTCCCCTGTGCCACCCTCTGGCCCTCACCCGGGTGGCCCTCGACCTGCAAACCCAAGACGAACCGCCTGGCGTGCGTGTACAGGCCACCGTCGAGACCGTCGGCCCCACCGGCGTCGAAATGGAAGCCCTCACGGCGGTTCAAGTCGCCCTCCTCACCATCTACGACATGCTCAAGGCGGTCGATCGCGGCATGACCATCACCGATGTGAAGTTGCTGGAAAAGCACGGCGGCAAATCGGGCAGTTTTATCGCCACGCCCTGAGCGCCCCCAAATCCAACCCGATCTCGGGGGCGAGCGTCGCGCCCAATGCCGCATGCAAATAGCAGGTGCGCGCCGACATCTGAACCAGTCGCTCCATCACCTCGTCGCTCTCCTCGGTGTGCACAAACACATGCGTGTCCAGTGGCATGGCCTGCGCCAGCCCCGATTCGATGCGGCAGGGGCTGTACTGAACCAGTCGCAGCGCCCGCACCTTCATCTCGTGGTGCGCCACATAACGCAGCAACTGGGTCATGAAACAAAAGGCAATGCCCGCAAAGGCGTGCGCCAGTGCGCTGGGCGCTTGATCGCCATCGGCCCGGTCGTCGCTGACTATGGCAAAGGCCGAACCGCCCAGACGGTTGGCCCAGGTCAGGCTGCGGCCCCGCCCGCCCTCAATGGCACACTGCCCGTGAATCGGAATATCCACACGGCCAGTCTCCCAGCCCGAGGCTTGAGTGGGGTTCTTCACCGGCACAGGCGGGGCCTTGCTCACGATGTCCGGCCAGCTCTGGTCTCCTGCCAGTGGCGTGGGCAACTGTGCCCAAACCTTGAACGGGTCCCGGGCATCCATCTGGCTGGGCCTGAGCTCACGCAGCTGCACCCGCCGGCCATTGGCATACAGCGCGAAAGTGTTTTGCAAAGGCGTGGCCCATGCCGCCAACAAGGGCGAGCTCAGTGCCGCCCGCCGGGCCAGGTTGCGCACCGCTTCGGCAGGGGCCGAGGTCCGGGCCTGCAAGGTGAAGCGGGGCGGCAACGCCTGCCCGCGCCCGGTGCCCCGAAAAAACGACCCCTCGAACACATAGTCGTTGAACCCCAGGCTGCGCAAGTCGCCAAGCACCACGCCTTCCTGCCGGGCCAGTAGCGCCATCCGCTGCAACAACTCGGCTTGCAGTGCGGCCGACATAAAACCCAGCGGAAACGGCGCCAAATCGGTGCCTTGCAGCGCCGGCCCCTCATCGCTCACCATGCGCCAGGCCGAGCCATGCTCGCCCTCTAGCACCACCGCCTCTTTCTGGTGGCCCCCCATGGCCCTGGCCTGAGTGATGAACAGGTCTTGCGCATCGTTCAAACCCAAAACCCCGGGCCGGGCCGAGCCCTGAAGGGTTTTGAAGCAAAGCGGGTGACCTGATCCCTCGATCGAGTCGGTGCTGGAAATGGAAGAAGACATCGGTGTGACAGCAAAAATGCACATCCTAGGCCAGACCAAGCCTGGCCGCAATACCGCCGGTGGGCTGTGCGCTCAGCGGCACTCGGGCGGGGCCAGCTGCGAGCGCAGACGTGTGCCGGCAGGCAGGGCGATGTTGGCCGGTGCGGTGCTGTCTTTGGTCAGGCATTTCCAGAGCAAATTGCCTTGGCTGGGTGGCGTGAACGCACTGGTGCCGCCGGGCAGGGCCACAGGGGCGGATAAAGTGCCTGTGAACGGCACCAGCAGCACCAGCGCGCCCCCGGCGGCGGCGGTGGTTTTGATCGAAATCACGCCAGTGTCGGGCTCTATGCCCAGGCTCTCCACATTGGCGGTGGCCGCCGGTGCCGCAAAGCCCTGCGCATAGCCCTGCGCCGAACCATTGGGGTTGCCGCCGGATAGGTTTTCAAGCACCAGGTTTTTGGCGCTGCCGGCCAGGGCCAGCCCCTCCGACACCCGGGCCCGCACCAGGTGATCCTGATAGGCCGGAATGGCAAAAGACGCCAGCAGACCCACGATGGCGATCACGACCATCAACTCAATCAAAGTGAAACCGCGTTCCGAAACAGACATGGCCAGCTCCTTTGGGGATGCTGGCCATGATAGGAACAAAACCGGCCGAAAACCGGCCTAAATCTGTGCGCTATGCACCCTCAGAAGGTGGGTGGGCCGCGCCTCGCTGCCCCAGGAACCGACCCAACAAGACGACCAAAATGGCACCTGCCGCCGCAGCCACATAATGCAAGGCCGGGTTCTCGGCCACCACCTCAGACAGCGCGACATCGCTGATCATGGTCTCGCCCCCGACCCAACCGATCAGTGCGGCACCCAGGGTCACAATGATCGGGTAGCGCTCCATCAGCTTGATCATCAGTGTGCTGCCAAAGATCACCAGCGGGATGCTGATGGCCAGGCCGATGATCAGCAGCGTGGTCGAGCCTTTGGCGGCGGCGGCGACGGCAATCACGTTGTCCAGGCTCATCACGATGTCGGCAATCAAAATGGTGCGCACCGCAGCCATCAGGCCCTTTTGCTCGGCCTCGCCTTCCTCATGGTCGTCTTCCTCGCTCAACAGTTGCACACCGATCCACAACAGCAACAGCCCGCCGATGATTTGCAGGTACGACAAAGCCAGCAACTGAACGGCAACCACCGTCAAGGCGATCCGCAGCACCACGGCCGCGCCCGAGCCGAACATGATGGCTTTTTTCTGCTGGTGGGCCGGCAGCGATCGGGCGGCCAGCGCAATCACGACCGCGTTGTCGCCCGACAAAATGATGTTGATCCAGATGATTTTCATCAAGCCGATCCAGAAATCGGCATCGTTCAGGAATTCCATGACTTCATGCTCCTCAACGGGTGTGTCCCGTCATGTGTGATTTATGCCTGCAAGTTTAACGGCAATGCGCTGCCACGGATGTGCGTGAAATGGATTAAGCCGATGGCCAGAAGTCGCCCATGAGATAGCAAACCCGAAAAAAAAACCGCCCGCAGGCGGTTTGTCGGGTGCGTCGCACCATCAGAGCAGGGCCTTGAGCAATTTGCCCATCTCAGACGGGTTGCGCGTGACCTTGAAGCCGCACTCTTCCATGATCGCCAATTTGGCGTCCGCGGTGTCGGCACCGCCCGAGATCAAGGCACCGGCATGGCCCATGCGCTTGCCCGGGGGGGCGGTGACGCCGGCGATGAAGCCGACGATGGGCTTCTTCATATTCGCCTTGCACCAGCGGGCGGCTTCGGCCTCGTCGGGGCCGCCGATCTCGCCGATCATGATCACGGCATCGGTATCGGGGTCGTCGTTAAAGGCCTTCATCACATCGATGTGCTTGAGGCCATTGATCGGGTCGCCCCCGATGCCCACAGCGCTCGACTGCCCCAGACCGATTTCGGTCAACTGCGCCACGGCTTCATAAGTCAGCGTGCCGGAGCGCGACACCACACCGATGCGGCCCTTGCGGTGGATGTGCCCGGGCATGATGCCGATCTTGATCTCGTCGGGGGTGATCAGTCCGGGGCAGTTGGGGCCCAGCAACAGGGTCTTTTTGCCACCGGCGGCCTCCTTGGCCTTCATTTTGTTGCGCACTTCCAGCATGTCGCGCACAGGGATGCCTTCCGTGATGCAAATGGCCAGGTCAAGGTCGGCCTCAACGGCCTCCCAAATCGCGGCAGCGGCACCGGCGGGCGGCACATAGATGACCGACACGGTGGCGCCCGTTTGATGCGCCGCTTCTTTGACTGAGGCGTAAATCGGAATTTCAAAGATCTTTTCGCCGGCTTTTTTCGGGTTCACGCCCGCCACAAAGCAGTTCTTGCCATTGGCGTATTCCTGGCACTTCTCGGTGTGAAACTGCCCGGTCTTGCCCGTGATGCCCTGGGTGATGACTTTGGTGTTCTTGTTGATAAAGATCGACATGATGGGGTCCTTCGCCGGCCGGGCACACGCCCGGCCTAATCATTTATTGAACAGTGGCCACCACTTTTTGGGCGGCTTCAGCCATGCTGTCGGCGCTGATGATGGGCAGGCCGGAATCGGCCAGCATCTTCTTGCCCAGCTCTTCGTTGGTGCCCTTCATGCGCACCACCAGGGGCACGCTCAGGTTCACGGCCTTGCAGGCGGTGATCACGCCGGTGGCGATGGTGTCGCACTTCATGATGCCGCCGAAGATGTTCACCAAAATGGCCTTGACCTTGGGATTCTTGAGCATGATCTTGAAGGCTTCAGTCACCTTCTCAGGGGTGGCGCCGCCTCCAACGTCCAGGAAGTTCGCCGGCTCGGCACCGAACAATTTGATGGTGTCCATGGTGGCCATGGCCAGGCCTGCGCCGTTGACCAGGCAGCCGATGTTGCCGTCGAGCGAGATGTAGGCCAGGTCAAACTTGGAGGCTTCGATCTCGGCCGCGTCTTCCTCGTCCAGATCGCGCAGGGCCACGATGTCGGGGTGGCGGAACAAGGCGTTGGAGTCAAAGTTGAACTTGGCGTCCAGGGCGATGATGTTGCCTTTGCTGTCGCGATTGAGCGGGTTGATCTCCACCAGGGAGGCGTCGGTCTCCATGTAGCACTTGTAGACCTTGGCGCACACGTCGACAAATTGCGCCACGGAATCAGCCGGCATGCCTATGCCTCTGGCCAGTTCCTGTCCCTGCTCAGCCGTCATGCCCTTGAGCGGGTCGACGAAGATCTTGACGATTTTCTCTGGCGTGCTGTGCGCCACTTCCTCGATGTCCATGCCCCCTTCGCTGGAGGCGATGAAGGCCACCTTCTGAGAGGCGCGGTCGGTCACCACCGACAGGTAGTACTCCTTCTGGATGTCGGCCCCGTCTTCAATGTACAGGCGACGCACCTTCTGCCCTTCGGGGCCGGTCTGGTGGGTCTTGAGTTGCATGCCCAGGATGTCGCCCGACAGGCGCTTGACGTCGTCGATGC
>JBEAZY010000177.1:0-14933 GCA_041159205.1 Pseudomonadota bacterium | reverse complement strand
GTGGCTCGAATCAGCACCAAATCGGCCTGCTTGCCCGGTGTGAGCGAACCAATGCGGTCTTGCATGCGCAGCATGCGGGCCCCCTCGATGGTGAGCCAGCCCAGCGCTTCGCGAGCGGTGATGGTCGAGGTATCGGGCAACTGGCCCGTCGATTGTTTCGAGTCGGCGTTATCGAATGCACGCTGCGAAGCCATGGCCATGCGCGCCACGGTGAACATGTCGCCGCTGATGCATGACTCTAGGTCGACCCCCAATGAGGGCTGATGCCCCAGACGGCGCAGTCGTCCAGTGATGGCGAACCCATGCCCCTGAAACATTTCGGTCTCGGGCGTCAGCGAGAACGTCACGCCCTGATCCAGCATGAAGCGCAGTTGTGCGTCGGTGAGGTCATTGCCGTGGACGATGTTGTTGTTGTCGCCCAGCAAACCCGCCTTGGCCAGGCGGTCCCAGCCATCGGGCACGCGGGCGGCAGCACCGGCACAGTGCATGCTGGCAATCAGACCCATTTCGCGCGCCAGCCGGAAATCATCGACAGCGACATCGTAAGTGGAGTAGTGCGGGCCCAAAATGGCCATGCCCAAAGTCAGCAACTGATCGGACGAACTGAAACGGGTTTTGCGCAAACGCTCGATTTCCGAGCGAGGATGCGGCACTTCCCAGAACGGTTTTTGACCGGGTTTCGGATCGGGCTTGGGTGAGCCATGGAAAAAAGCGGCCCGGATGCCGCTGGCGGCCAGGCCATCGATGCCAGCGTCTGTGTGGGCCGGGGTCGGGTTGTTGTGACACCAGTCCACCAATGTGGTGGTCCCGCAATTGATTTGGTTCAATGCCCCAAGCCGGTTGGCGATTTCGATGTCCTCGGGCTTGAACAAGGTGGCCAAACCCGCATGCATTTTCTTGAAATACTCCAGCACGGTCCAGTTGCCCGCGACGCCGCGCAAACCGGTTTGCCAGGTGTGCATATGGGCATTGATCAAGCCCGGAATGACGATCATCCCTCTGGCATCAATGCGTTGGGCCGAAGGGGCATCGATGCGAGGGGCAATGTCGACAATGCGATCGCCCTCGATCAAGATGTCGGCGTTGGGCATATCCCCCAGGCGGGGGTCCATGGTGACAAGGGTGCCTTGCTCAATCAACAACTTTTCCATGCGGGCAATCTATCCATTGATCGACAGATCGTCAAGCCAAAAAGGCCCACCCAAGGGTAAATGCTGAAGCAGTCACGGCCTCAGGGCTTGTCGATGAGGGTGGCGATCCGCTTGAATCGGTTGTTTTCCGCTTTCAGGAAAGCATCCATTTCGGCCGCCTCGGCGAAATAAAGGACACTGCTGCCAGCCGCCACATCCTGGACAAATTTGGGCTCTTTGACCACTTTGACCAGGGCCTCATTGAGCCGGTTGATCACGGCAGCAGGTGTACCCGCGGGGGCAAACAGGGCGTACCAGGCTTCAAACACAAAGTCCTTGTAACCCAACTCGATCATGGTGGGCACTTGTGCGTAATGCGGATGTCTCTTGTTGCCACTCCAGGCCAAAGGCTTGAGTGTGCCGGCTTCGATGAATGCCTTGACCCCATCCGGCGGATAGAACAACAGGGTCACCTCGCCACGCGCCAAGTCGGTCATCAACTGTCCGGCATTGTTATAGGGCACATGGGTCAAGGGCACCCCCACCACTTTGGACCAATAGGCGGAGGGCAAGTGCGACACCGTGCCATATGCCGTGGACCCAAAGTTGGCTCGCTTCGGGTTGGCCTTGATCCAGGCCAATAATTCATCGAGGCTGTTGACAGGCAGACTGGAACTGACCACCAGAATGGTGCCAGTATTGAACAGCCTGGCCACCGAGGTGAAATCTTTGACCGCGTCATAAGGCGCTGGATCCATCAAATTCGGATTGACCGCATGGGTCTGGGTATTGCCAAAAAGCAAGGTATACCCATCAGCCGCTGCCTTGGCCACATGGGCGGCACCCAGAACGGCATTGGCCCCGGCCCGGTTTTCAACCACCACCCCCTGCCCCAAAACCGACGACAATGGCGCGGCGACCCGACGGGCCAGTAAATCGGTGGCGGAGCCAGCGCCATAGGGCACCACCACCTTGATCGGTTGTTGCGGGTAGCCTTGCGCCCGGGCCAGACCCAGTGTCAGCATGGCCCAGAACATCAGGCCGGCGCAAAATTTGACATTCATGGTTAGGTCACCCGGGTCAGGCCGCCTTGACCAGGCCCTGAGTGTCCAGGCCCACCGCGCGCAAACATTTGGCGATCGCATTTTTCTGGCGCACATCGGGCGTGATCAGGGGCGGACGGATTTGTGCCGATTTCAGATGTCCAAGTTGGTGCAGGGCTTCCTTGGTGGCAGCGAAATAGCTGGTATGGGATTTGTGCAGTTGATTCTCGAATACCGCATCCATGATGGGAATCGCGAATTCCGAATGCAGCCGTTGTGCCTCATCCAGTCGCCCCTGCGTGGCACTGGCCACCAGGTCAGACCACCTCTGGGTGTCGATGACACTGATGCCGATCAGGGCCCCCTTGCACTTGTAAAGAAGCATACCCAACAAGGACGGTGCGTCGGAGGCGGCCAACACATCGAGTTTGTCTCCCACCGCATTCATGATCTCGACGAAACTTGTGGTGGAAAAACAAGCGGCCTTGATCGCCACCACCTGCGGGATATCTGCGATGGCCCGCAAGGCATCCAGCGAGTACGCCACGCCGGAAGACTCGCCATATTGAAACACGATCATGGGCAGCCCCACCTCATCGTTCAATCGCTGGAAAATGGCTTTCACAGATTCCGCATGACCCGCCAGCATCCGGTAAGGGCGCACATCGAACGGCGGCAACACCAGCAACATGTCTGCGCCTGCTTGCTTGGCATGGAGCCCTTGCTGAATCAGGTCATCGAAATGGTGCCCCTCGATGCCAGCGACCAGCTTGAGGTGCGGCGGAATGACTTTCCTGGCACAAGCGATGACTTGCTGGCGCTCTTGGGTGTTCAGGGCCAGAATCTCGCCGGCATGGCCATTGACGGCAATGCCATACAAGCCGCTGGCTGAGGCCACCCGGCGCAGGTGTTGTTCGAGTTCCGGGTAATCGACTCCCCCATGGGCATCAAAAGGGGTTAATGTGGCCGGGATCAGTCCTTGAATGCCCATGATGGTGTCTCCTGGTCGTTGAGCGTGATGCACGCATGACGCAAATTTATAGATCAATTGGCCACACTTGTCAGCCCGGCATCACAAAGGCATGTCGCTTAGGTGTCTGCGGTCGCCTGAAATCGAACCGGATAATCATTTCAAACATAGAGCAATGGAGGAGACAAACATGAGTTTCATGCGCCGAAACGCCCTGGTCGCCGCCCTGGCCTGGATGGCTGTCGGTCTGGTGTGCCCGGCATGGGCACAAAGCGCGATGAGCTTTCCTAACCGATCCATCCGCATCGTCGTGCCCTATTCGCCCGGCGGTCCGGTCGACGTCACGGCCCGCATCCTGGCCGAACCCTTGGCGCGACACCTGGGCAAACCGGTGGTGGTGGAAAACCGGCCCGGAGGCAATGCAGCCATTGGGACCGAATCGGTGGCACGCTCTGCCCCCGATGGCTACACCCTGCTCATGGCCGCCCCGGCGCACACCTCTAACCCAAGCCTGATCAAGTCGTTGACTTTCAACACAGCCCGAGACTTTGCGCCCATTTCTTGTGTCATGGACCAGCCACTGCTGATCGCGGTTCATGCCACGTTGGATGTCAACACCGTGCCCGAGTTGATCGCCAAGCTCAAAGCGAACCCCGACCAATTCAATTACGGGACTTCCGGCGCGGGCGGACCCCAACACCTGATGGGTGAAATGTTCAAAAGCGCGACCGGCACTCGCATCACTCATATTCCCTATAAGGGCGCAGCCCCGGCCTCTGTGGCCTTACTGGCTGGTGAAACCCAGGTGGCTTTCAGCACCCCCACCAATATATTGCCGCATGCCAAGGCGGGAAAACTCAAAATGTTGGCAGTCAGCACCGCACGACGCTCACCGTTTACGCCAGAACTTCCCACGCTGGCCGAATTGGGCATCACCGGTTTTGATTACTCATCATGGACAGGCTTACTTGCACCGGCCGGCACACCGCCCGATGTGATCCAAAAGATCTATGCCGCTGTCACGGCGAGCCTGGCCGAAAAGGAAATCCGCGACAAGATGCTGAGCAACGGCATACAGCCCCTGGGCACTTCCCCGGAAGAGTTCGCGCGTTTTCTGGCGCTGGACTTGAACCGCTCGGCCAAAATCATTGCGGACTCAGGCGTCAAACCGGAATGAACCATGGACTCGGTGTTTGATGTCATCATCGTCGGCGGTGGTGGCTCAGGTTTGGCCGCAGCAGTGTCCGCCGCTGAACAAGGTGTCAGGGTGCTGGTTTTAGAGCGGCAAAACCGCTGGGGCGGCACCTCCCGCATGGCGGTAGGCTCGATCAGTGCCGCTGGCACCTCATGGCAGCGCCGCGCTGGCCTGGAAGACGACTGGCCCTCCTTTGTGGAGGACATGGCGCAGTTCACCGGCGATCTCCTGAGCGAGGACAACGCAGATCTGCGTGCATGGCTGGCCAGACATGCGGCACCGACCCTTGAATGGTTGGCCCGCTGGGGTGTGGTGTTTGCCGGTCCATTTCCAGAACCACCGCACAGGGTGTGTCGTATGCACAATGCCGTGCCTGGTGCCGCCGCCATCACGAGCCGATTGCTGCGGGCTTGCCGTCGACTGGGCGTTCAGATGGCTTGCTCAGCGCAAGTGCTGGAATTGCTGGGCAATGCATCCGATCGGGTGCGCGGCGTGCGCTGTCGCCTGAACGGCCAAACACTGGATCTCACGGCACGGCTCGGCGTCATTCTGGCCAGCGGAGACTTCAGCGGTAACGCGCAAATGAGGCAGGCTCACCTCAGCCCCGCCGCAGCCCGCGCTTTGCCCATCAATCCCCACAATGAGGGACAGATGTTTGAGTTGGCCCAATCGGTGGGGGCTCGCTACACCCACATGTCACATGTCTTTGGCCCCCAAATGCGATTTCCTTCGGGGCCCAAGCCCGGATTGGCGGAAAAAATGCCAGATTGGCCCTGGTTGTGCCACTTATCCAAATGGTTCTTTCAATATGCGCCCCAGTCCTTGAAGAAATTGCTGATCAAGCCATTGCTGATGAGCCACATGTCACCGTCGGAGCAATTGTTCAAAGAAGGGGCGAAGTTAATCGACCGACAAGGCCGATTGCTGGATCACTCTCAACCCGCCGCTTCCATTGCCATGACGCCAGAGCGCCAGGCGTTCATCGTCATGCCCTCCCATGTGGCCCAGCGCTTCAACGGCCAACCGCATGCCATCTCGACCGCACCGGGCATCGCCTACGCCCATCTGGACGATTACCGCAAAGGTCGCCCCGATCTGGTTCATGAAGCACCCAGCCTGCAGGATTTGTGGCGCTGCCTGGGCATGTCTGGCGATGCGCCCGATGGCGCCATCCAGGCGCTCGCTTCATCGGGGCCCTGGATTGCCATGGGTCCGGTCCAAGCCATGTTGACCACCACAGAAGGGGCACTGGCCACGGCAATCGGTGGCCAAGTGCTGCAAGATGACGGCCAGGGTATTGCGGGGCTTTATGCCGTCGGTTGCGCGGGGCAAGGGGGCTTGCTGTTGCGTGGCCACGGTTTACATCTGGCCTGGGCCTACACCTCGGGGCGCATGACAGGCCTGGAGGTGGCTCAGTTGAAAGAAGGAGTGAGTCATGAAAATTGGCAGTGACATCCTGAATGGCGAACCAAGACCCATCATGGCCGTCCAATGGGCAGGCCACCCCTGGGCGCTCGACATCCGTGCTTGCGCCACCACTCAAGGCGGCCCTTTGGCCCGGGCCAGCATGGCGTCACTGGTGGCAGGCCATGACCGCAGCTGGGCTCAACTGCGCGAGCTGGCGGATTGGGCTGAATCGAGACAGGACGCGGGGTGGGTGCGCGATCTGGATTCTCTGCAATGGGGCCTACCGACAGAAGCCAAAGCCATGATCTGTGCCGGTCGCAATTTCGGTCGCCACAAAGAGGAAAGCATGGGCTACTGGAGCAAGCAGGGTGCCACCGGCATCCATTTTGAGTTTCCCTCTGCTTTCATCAAGCTGGCGCATACCCTGGTGCCCCATCAGGCCCGGGTCGCCCGACCTGCCGATGTTCAGGCATTTGACTATGAAGTCGAGGTGGCCGCCGTTCTGGGCAGGCCTTGCTCATGGGTGTCAAAAGACGATGCCCTGCGCCATGTTTTTGGCTATACCGTATTCAATGATTTATCGGCGCGCGAATGGCAGCTGAAGGAAATGAAAAACCAAATGATCATGATGGGAAAGAACTATCCCGGTTTTGGCCCTCTGGGTCCCTGGCTGGTGACAGCAGATGAGATTCCCGATCCGTCCGTATTGAGGGTCATGCTGCGTGTGAACGGTCAGACCTTGCAAGACGAGTCCTGCAATGACATGGTGTTTGATTTTTCGCAGTTGATTTCATTTTGGTCCAAATCAGGACTGGGGCCAGGCGACATGATCGCCTCGGGCACACCCGAAGGCGTGGCTTTGCACCGCAAACCCGACCCGACACTTTACTACCTGAAACCCGGCGACCACGTGGAAGCCGAAGTCGATGCCATCGGGGTATTGAGCACTCACATTGTTTAAATTCATGAGCCTTCACAGACCTGAATTCCTTCTGGCCATCGATATCGGTGGCACCTTCACCGATTTGACTGTATTTGACACCCGGCAGAATGCGCTGCTGGCGGTCAAATGCCTGACCTCTTATGATGATTTCATCCGGGCGGTCGATCAGTGTATGGAGACGCTGGGTTTGTCCATGGCCGATGCCATTTCTTTCAAGCACGGCACCACCCTGGTCATCAACGCACTTCTTGAGCGCAAAGGTGCGAAAACAGCATTGCTGACCACGCGTGGTTTTCGTGATGTGCTGGAGATTGCACGCGGCAACCGGGCCTTGCCGTTCCAGATGCATTACCGAAAAAATGAACCCCTGATTCCACGTGAGTACCGCCATGAGATCAGCGAACGCACGGCCGCCGATGGACGAGTGCTGAGTGAGCCCGACTGGCAAGAGCTCGACTTGCTGATCAATGAGTGGCGCAGAGTCGGCGTGGAGTCGATCGCCATTTCATTTTTAAATGCCTATGCCAACGGTCAAAACGAAACAGCGGTCGAGCAATACCTGAAGCAAAAGATGCCGCAGGTCTTCACCACCACGGGCAGCCGCCTTTCGCGCGAATGGTATGAGTACGAGCGCACAGCCACGGCCTGCGCCAACGCCTTTGTCGGCCCCCAGGTCGGGCACTATGTGCAACGCCTGGAAGAGGCCCTGAATGAGCGCGAATACCGGTCCGGGCGGTACTTCATGGGTTCGGGTTCCGGCGTGATCGATTTCAACACCGCTCGCCATGAACCGGTTCGACTGGTCGAGTCCGGGCCGGTCGGCGGGGTGGTGGGTGCCGCAGCTTATGCGCGAGCCCTGGGCCTGCCCCGACTGGTTGCATTTGACATCGGCGGTACCATCGCCAAGTGCGCGCTGGTCAAAGACGGACTGTTCGATGTCAAAACCTCCTATTGGGTCGGCGGCTACGAACATGGATTTCCCATCCGAAGCAGCATCATCGATATTGTGGAGGTGGGTGCAGGCGGCGGCTCGATCGCCCGGATCGACCCGGATGGCCGATTGCATGTCGGGCCACAAAGTGCCGGCTCATACCCCGGGCCTGTGGCCTATGGCCGTGGTGGTACCGAACCCACCGTGACCGATGCCAATATTGTCCTGGGCCGACTGGCCCCGCAAGCGCGCATGGGTGAAGACATGGAGCTGGACGTGGACGCCGCCCGTCAGGCGCTTTGGCATCAACTGGGCATGCCCTTGGGGTATGCCAACCCTGATCAGGTGCCTGAAATCGCGCAAGGTTTATTGACCCTGGTGTCTGTGACCATGTCATCGGCCATCCGGAAAATCACCATCGAGCGTGGCGAAGACCCGCGCGAATTTGTCCTCTTCGCCTATGGCGGCGGCGGCCCTTTGCACAGCGTGGAACTGGCGCGCGAACTGTCCATCCCCAAAGTGGTCGTCCCCTTGCGCGCAGGGGTGTTCTCGGCACTGGGCATGCTGTTTGCCGATATAGAGTCGCAAGAAAGCCGGACTTTCCTGGCACTGCTGGATCCGGCCCATCTTGGCAAGGCCCACACCCTGTTCGATGAAATGACCGGCGAACTGTCCGAACGCACTGCGCACAGTGGCTCGTCGGAGGCATGCTTTCGCTATGCCGAACTGCGCTATAGGGGCCAACATCACACCTTGCGCATCGCCTGCCAGGATACCGACAACGATCAAACCTTGCGCCAGCGGTTTGAAGACGCCTACCGGCAGCGTTATGGCCATGTGACCCAACACGCCAAAGTCGAATTTGTGACCCTGCACACTGTTTTGCGCCAATCCGTGCAAAGACCCGATTTGGAAAAAAT
This sequence comes from Pseudomonadota bacterium, assembly GCA_041159205.1. Taxonomy (GTDB): domain Bacteria; phylum Pseudomonadota; class Gammaproteobacteria; order Burkholderiales; family Burkholderiaceae_C; genus Limnohabitans. The sequence continues at coordinate 6,394 of JBEAZY010000177.1, read as the reverse complement.
GGCGCATCAGGCCACCGCACAGGCCAAGACCAAGCCACCGCACAGCATGCGCCGTGTCTATCTGGCTCGCAGCCGCCAATGGCACGATGTGCCAGTTTACGAGCGGACCGATCTGCCCATCGGTTTCCGTTGTCAGGGCCCGGCCCTGATCGAAGAATACGGCGCCACTTGTCTGATCGATGAGGGCGACCAGATGCTGATCGGTCATCTGGCTGAAATTCAAATCGAACTTGCACCCTGAGCCCCTGTATGAATAACGCCACCGCCGTAAAACCCCATGCCATCGACCCGATCACGCTGGAAGTCATCCGGCACAAACTGGCCGCCATCCCCGAGCAGATTGAAGCCAACATCACACGCACCGCCTTCAGCCCCCTGATCTACGAATACAAAGACTTTGCGGTCGGCTTGGTCGACACCCAATGTCGCCTGATATCACAGGGTAAAGGCGGCATCCCGCTGTTTGTGGCCAACATACTGGGGGCCGCCGTTGAAGATGGCATCCATTTTTACGGCCTGGACGGATTTACCCAAGGCGATGTCGTCTTGTGCAATTACTCCGGGGTTCTAGGTCAGCACCTGAATAACGTGGTCATGTACACACCGATTTTTGCCGCCTCCAATGCGGCCCGACCCGTGGCTTTTCTGGCCATTGCGGCCCATTGGGCAGACGTGGGTGGGCGTGAGGTAGGCTCATCGGCCACCAATGACACCGTCAGTATTTTCCAAGAGGGCATCCAGTTCAGAACCGTCAAATTGCAGCAAGCTGGCCAGCCTGTGGGCGATATCTATCGCATGATTGAGTTCAACACCCGCTTTCCGGTGGTGGTGCTGGGTGACGTGGCATCGCAATTGGGGGGCTGTCTGCTGGGGCGCGACCTGTACCGGCAAATGCTCGACCAGTACGGCGAGGATGTGGTCAGCATGGCGGTGGACGCTTTGTGGGACCAATCCGAGAAATTGGCCAGAGACATCGTCAGGCGCATGCCGGACGGCACCTATCACGCCTATGCCGAGCTCGACGATGACGGCGTACAAACCGGCCAGGCCATTCCCATCCCCGTCACGATCCGCATCGAAGGTGACCGTTTGGAGGTGGACTTTTCGGAAATCGCCGGTGTGCTCAAAGGCCCCTTCAACTCGGGCGCTTTGGGCGGAGGCATGACTGCCGCCCGGATCGCCATGAGCTATCTGCTGCCCCATGGGGATGCCCCCAACGAAGGCACATTTCGCTGCCTCGATGTGGTGCTGCCACCCGGCAAATTCCTCAGTGCGCCAGCCACCGCCCCCATGGCCCGCTACAGCACTCCTTTGGCCACGGTTATTGATGTGGTGCTCAAGGCCATCGGCGAAGCCAGCCCGGACCTGGTGTGCGGAGGACACCACGGCGCTTTTGGGGTGCATGTTTTTTCCGGCCGCAATGCGTCGGGAGAGCTGTACAAGAACTTGGAGACGGGTCAAGGCGGCTTCGGTGGCAGTGTGCGTGGCGACGGCAGCGGTCCCTTCAAAACCTACGCCCACGGAGACACATTCAACGTCCCCGTGGAGTTGCAAGAGGCGATTTTTCCGATCAGATTTCAGTCCTTGTCATTGCGCACCGACTCGGGTGGGGCAGGACAATTTCGCGGCGGTCTGGGGGTGCGCAAAGTGGTTGAGGTCTTGCAAGACTGCCATTTGAATGTCAGCATGGACAGGACACGCTGCCCCCCCTGGGGGGTTAAATCGGGTCACGATGGCCAGCAAGGTCAGGTGATCGTCAACCCGCAAAACGAACATCCGCTTCAACTCAAGAAAGCCGATCGTTCGCTGCGCACCGGCGATGTGGTGTTGGTCGACTCGGGCGGTGGTGGCGGTTACGGCGACCCCCAGCAGCGTGATCCAAAGGCCGTGCATCTCGATTTGCGACGCGGCTATATCAGCCCAGGCGCAGCACAAGACATTTATGGATGGAAACCGACTGAGGAGAATGCCAAATGACTCTACCCCCGCGCATGAATCGTCGCACCTGGATCGGTGCCGGATTATGGTCTTTGGCAGCCGGCCACACGTTCGCACAAGCCAACGATTTCCCCAACCGCCCGATCAAAGTCACTGTGCCCTTCGCACCCGGCGGATCTGTCGATCAGATGGGGCGGCACATCGGGGGCAAATTGACCCAGAAGTGGGGTCAGGCCTTGACCATCGAGAGCCGTCCGGGCGCCAATTCTTTGCTGGGCACCGCCTATGTCGCCAAAGCACCTGCAGATGGCTATCACATTCTGATGGCGGCCGATCCGGCTTTTTCGATCATTCCACTGCTGAACAAAAACATGCCCTTCAACCCGGACAAAGACTTCGCACCTTTGTCCATCATGTGCCAAATCTCATTTCTGATCGTGGCACACCATAGTTTCCCGGCGCAGACCTTGCCCGAGATGGTGAGCTATGCGAAAGCCAATCCCGGCAAAGTGTCGTACTCCACGCCAGGCATCGGCAGTCAACATCACATCATGTTCGAAGCCCTGGCCGCACAATTGGGCATTGAGCTTTTGCATGTGCCGTATCAGGGCATCGCTCCTTCGACCAATGCTTTGCTTTCCGGCGAAGTCCAGTTGCTGATGGGAGCACTGGCCCTGCCCTTGCCCCACATTCGAAGTGGCCGGGTCAAAGCGCTTGGATTTGCCGGTTCTCAAAGGCACCCGCTGCTGCCCCAAGTGCCCACCGTTCAAGAGGCCCTGGGCGTCCCGTTCGAAGCACAGGCCTGGTTCGGCGCCTTCGCACCGGCGGCGACCCCCAGGGACATCGTTCAAAAACTATCCGCCGGCATTTGGGAAGTGACCTCAAGCAAGGATTTCAGCGAAAACTACTTGGTGCCCAACGGTTACAACCCGGAAAACCGGGTCAGCCCAGCCCAGTTCCCCCGGTTTTTACAGGAGGACCGTGCCCGATGGGAAAAAGCCATCGCCATGGTCCCCCCGGAAAAACTCAAAGTCTGAGCCCGAGGCCTCAAATGCCCAAACCCTTCATCGCGGGCTCAGGGTAGCGGGTGCCGGAGGCGGCACCGTAGGGGAACATCTGATCAAGGGCTTTCAGATCTTCAGCACTCAAGGCCACATCGAGGGCGGCCACGTTTTGCTCCAGATACTTGACACGCTTGGTGCCCGGGATCGGGAACACATCCAGCCCTTGCGCATGCACCCAGGCCAATGCCAATTGGGCCGTGCTGACCCCTTTTTGCTTGGCCATGGCTTCCATCCGTTCGATCAAGGAAGCGTTTTGTCCCATGTTTTCCGGCTTGAAGCGGGGCATATTGCGGCGGCCGTCTTTTTCGCCCAGCGCATCCAAACTCTTGATGGTCCCCGTCAGGAAACCCCGGCCCAAAGGTGAATAAGCCATGATGGCCATGCCCAACTTGCGGCAAGTTTGGAGGATGTCGCCCTCGATGTCACGGCTCCAGAGCGAGTACTCGGTCTCGAGAGAGACCAGGGGATGAATTTTGTAGGCGCGCTCGATGGTGGCCGAACCCGCCTCGGACAGGCCCAGATGGCGCACTTTGCCCTGCTCGACCAGACGCTTCATGGCGCCAACGGTCTCCTCGATGGGCACCTGCGGGTCGACCCGGTGCAAGGCATACAGGTCAATCTCATCCACCCCCAAACGCTTGAGAGAGCGGTCGCAGGCAATGACCACATGTCGGGGGTCTCCGCCCGTGAAGCCGGTGTCGCCGCCACCGGCCAGGGCCAGGTTGCCGAATTTGGTACAAACCACGGCCTGCTGGCGTCGCCCGGCCAGGGCTTTGCCCACCAGCGACTCATTGGCGCCGTTGCCGTAGGCATCGGAAGTGACGATCATGTTCACGCCCATGTCCAGGGCGCGATGGATGGTGGCAATAGACGATGCATCATCGGGCTGGCCGTAAAAGATCGACATGCCCATACAGCCCAGACCCTGGGCCGACACCATGGGTCCATTTTTTCCGAGGTTTCTTTGTTTCATGAATAGGACTCTGCAAAAAAGAAATGACCCATGCCGGATGGCATGGGCTGGTGAACCCCGCCCCACAGAGGGACGGGAGAAAGGAAATCAGCGTTTGGTCTCGTGCTTTTTACGCGCCTCCTGGAAGTAAGCCCAGACCGCCCGGACGTTTTTGTGACCGGCTGCTTCTTGCTTCTTGAACAGCAACTCGTTGGCCGCATTGCCACGCTCGAGCATGAACTTTTCGTCATCCGGCGAAGAGGTATGAAAGACGATGCGACTGCGTTTTTTCCAGTCTTCCATGATGGTGCCTTCCAGCTCCATCAAGGACTTGCCGTAGCGCTCAGTGTATTCGCCGCGCAACTGCATCAGCATCGCACGGGTTTCGGGAGGCAGCGCACGGAACTTCGCACCGGTCATGAAGAAGCCCGAAGCCACCGAACCGCCGTTTCCTTTGACGCCGGGCGGGTTCATCATGTGCACGTGCTTGATCACCTCGTTGAGCTTGAAGGCATTGCTCAGCAAAATGGCCATGTCACCCAGCGCGTCGATGGTGCCACGGTCTATCGCCGCATACATGTCGCCGAAAGGCATGAAGACCGGGTTGGCTTCGAGGGCCTTGTAAAAATCAATGCGGGCGCCGCCGTATGTGCGCAAGGTTTTGCCTTTCAATTCGCGCACGGTGCTCATCTGCTGCCGGGTGCCCACCGGGGCATGACCGCTGATGTGGGGCATCAGAATCACGATGTCTTCGCGACCGATTTCGGCTTTCAGGTCTGGCTGGTTTTCGATGGTTTCAATGGCGGCTTTCATGCCCGCCACATAGTCATCGCCGAAATTGAAAATCTGATCCAGCGTCATGTAGTGCGGGAACTGGGTGGGGAAATAGGTGCTGCTCACCCAGGCCAGGTCGGCAATGCCCGACTGAATGCCTGGCAGCGCGTCGGCCCATTTCACCAGTGAGTCGCTCCAGAAATACATCACTTTGATGCGGCCTCCGGATCTTTTCTCGACCTCAGAACCCCACCATTTGTGCATTTCACCAAACCAGGATTTTTCGGCCACCGGAATGGCCATCTTCCAGGTCTGGGTCGACTGCGCCCACACACTGGGCGCGCCGACCACAGAGGCCGCAGCCACCCCACCCATCCATTTCAAAAAATCGCGTTTCATCTTTGTCTCCTTTTATCGTGGTCAAACATCAACAGATCCTGGGCTTATTTTTTGCCGGCCCTGGTGGCCTTCCTGGCCGCCTTTTTGGCCGCAGGAATCACCGGGGCCAGCAGGTATGAAGCCCGCGAGCCGCCGGTGTAAATGGTCACCTGACCGTCAAAGACCTTGGCCGGGCGGTCTTTGGGGTCGGTATGGGTGAATGGCCCGCATCCCGTCATGGGGTACTTCATATTGGACAAATGAGCGGCCGGCCCGGGGTACTCGTAGTCTTTGCCGCGCACCGTCACCGCCAGGCGGTGTCCGGCCGGGATGACGATGCAAGTCGGCACGATTTCGATGTCGAATTCGTAGACCTTCCCGGGGGTCAGGGGCTGCACCTCGTCGTGCGGGTGATAGGGGCGGTAGGGCTTGGACAGCTTGGGGTCGAGCTTGCGATGCGAGGCCCGCAACCACCCCTGTCCGACCGGGGTGTGCGGGTCGAGGGCACCGATGAAAACCACCTCTTTCATGTCCGGGCTGAAGACCCGAACCACCACGAAGAAGTCGGCATCCGCGGTGGAAGACGAAGCGAACAACTTGAGGGCCAGCGGTCCGGTGATTTCCGTCTCTTGCTCGCTGGGCGGCAACATGAAGGTGACCCCGTCTGAGAAGCCCTGGTACTGACGCTTGGCCAAACGGTCGGGCTTTTTCGTCTGCAAGGTCATGTCCTGGGCGTTCAGGTACATCGGCGTACATTGGGTGCGCGCCAGCGGCCACTCGCCTTCGTTGCGCTGCACGAATTTTTCGCCCGGGTGCCGCACCTGCAACTGCACTTTGGGTTGCTTCTCCCAGCCATTTTTCTTGCCGTGCAGGAAATGGTCAAAGAACTTCAGTTGAATCTTGCGGCCATAGTCGGTGTAGAACTCGGTCCAGTGCTCGATGCCGTGCACTTCCAGCCATTTTTGTTTGCTGGCCGAACGCAAATACCCTTCAAAGTTACCGCGCGGGTGCAGGCCTTGACCCCCCCAGTTGGCGGCAGAGAGCAAGGGCACTTTGATTTTGCTGAAGTCAGGCGTACGGTCTTTCCAGTACTGGTCATCCAGCGCGTGCTTGGCCACCGCCTGGCTGAGGTTTTCACGATTCTTCAGCAATTGTTCTTCGCTGAGTTTCTCGGTGCCGCACACGGGCTCGCCCGTCAGTCGATTGATGGGGCCGCTTTTGCCCAGACCGTGCTGAACCGATTTGACTTGCATGTCGTACCAGTTCTTGATGAAGTCGCACAAAATGC
>JBEAZY010000176.1:0-5343 GCA_041159205.1 Pseudomonadota bacterium | reverse complement strand
TGTTTCGCAACGGCGAGCGATTCGATGCCCTATACGCCATCCGCACCGGCTTTTTCAAAACCTGCATCACCACCGAAGATGGCCGTGACCAGGTGACGGGCTTTCAAATGGCAGGCGAAATCATCGGCCTGGATGGCATCGTCAACGAACAACACACCTGCGACGCTGTGGCCATAGAAGACGCCGAAGTTTGCGTCATGCCCTTTGAAAAAATAGAGAGCATCTCGCGCGAAGTCTCGGCCTTGCAGTCTCATGTGCACAAAATCATGAGCCGTGAGATCGTGCGCGAACATGGGGTCATGCTGCTATTGGGCAGCATGCGGGCCGAGGAACGGCTGGCCGCCTTTTTGCTCAACCTGGTACAACGCCTGCACGCACGCGGCTTTAGCCAATCTGAGCTGGTATTGCGCATGACGCGTGAAGAAATCGGCAGTTATCTGGGGCTGAAACTCGAGACTGTCAGCAGGACCTTTTCGAAATTTGTCGATGACGGCATCGTCGAAGTCAAACAACGCCACGTGCGCATCCTGAATGCCGATGCGCTCAAAATGATCGTCAACCCCCAAACCTGCTCACACCATTGATCAGGTGCCGTGGCCGCAACCCTGCTTGGGGCAGCCATCGGGCCGATCACGAGAGGGCAGAGGACAGCGGTTGACCTCAAAGGGCGACTGGCTCAACAAACAGGTCAGGCCACTGGCGCAGGCCGTGACCCCCCAAAGCGCAAAGAAAGACAGGGTGTAGACCGTCTGGCGCGTGGCCTCTATCGGCTGGCCGAACCAGTGCATGTCCAGCGGATCAAACATGGCAAAAATGCCCATCTCCAGCACACCCGCCACCAAAAAGGCTGGCCACAAAATCCACATGAGTCTTTGTCGCAGCATGTTTCGATCTCCTGATTGGGCGGGCTTTATTGGATCGGGGCATGATCCGGTGTGGCCGCATGGTTGCGTGCCCTTTGCGCGGGTAGCAAACTGCGCTGTGCCTGCTCATCGCTCTTTTGACCATATTCGTAGGCATCGTTGGCCAGGACAGGGTCGGGCGAGCGCATGGCGATAAAGGCCGTGAACACGGCGGCCACGACCACCAGCGCAGGTCCGGCGATCAACATCCAGACCATCCCGTGGCGATACCAGGGCTTCAAATGATCGGCAGTGGGGTGTGATTTCATCTTGGCACCAAAAAGACGGATTTTTCCTGGATCGAAGCTAGCCCGTCATCAGACTCGATGGTGAACATAATTTTGTGCGAGCCTGCGCTGGCCGAACCATAGGGTATCTCTGCGTGCACGACCACCCAGCGCGAGTCGGCGGGGCCGACCTGCACCAAGGGGAGGTCGCGCACCATAATGCCTTCCAAGCCAGTGACCGAGACCTTGTAAGTCTGCTCTTGTTCGGTCGCGTTCATGAACTGAAAGCGATAGATGTTTTCGATGGTGCCATATTCGGTGATCCGGGCCAGCGATGCGCGGTCTCGAATCACGTCCACCTTTAGCGTGTGGCGCAGGCTCAGGCTGACCAATAAGGCCACGCACAAGGTCAAGAGGATGCCACTGTAGACCATGACCCTGGGCCGCAAAACCCGTTGCCAGGTTTGTTTGGCGCTCCATCGATGCTCGACGGCGTTTTGAGTGGTGTACTTGATCAAGCCTCGCGGATAAGACAATTTGTCCATCACCGTGTCACACACATCGATGCATGCCCCGCAACCGATGCACTCGTATTGCAAGCCGTTGCGAATGTCGATGCCGGTTGGGCAGACCTGCACGCAAAGGGTGCAGTCGACACAGTCACCCAGCCCCATGGCTTTGGGGTCTGCGCTGCGCGCGCGCGCGCCCCGGGGTTCGCCGCGCCTGGGGTCATAGGTCACGATCAGGGTGTCGTGGTCAAACATGGCGCTTTGAAAACGCGCATAAGGGCACATGTACTTGCAGACTTGCTCGCGCATGAAACCGGCGTTGCCGTAGGTGGCAAAACCGTAAAAGAAAACCCAGAAGATTTCCCATGACCCCATACGGGTTGTGAAAAAAGAAAGGGCCAGGTCCCGGATGGGCGTGAAATAGCCCACAAAGGTAAAGCCCGTCCAGATGGATAAACCGATCCAGATGATGTGCTTGTACCATTTCTTGACCAATTTTTCGAGCGAAAAATCGGCGTCGTCCAGTCGCATGCGGGCCGTGCGATCACCCTCGACTTGGCGTTCGATCCACATGAAGATTTCGCTGTACACGGTCTGCGGACAGGCATATCCGCACCACAAACGACCGGCCACGGCGGTGAACAAAAAAAGCGCCAAAGCCGAGATCACCAACAAGCCCGTCAGGTAGATGAAGTCCTGCGGATAAAGCACCAGCCCGAAAATATAAAACCGACGCGTGCCCAAATCAAACAAAACGGCTTGCCGCTGGCCCCACTCCAACCAGGGCAAACCATAAAAGACCAGTTGGGTGAGCACCACAAAAAACCAGCGCCAACGGGCAAACAGACCCTGCACGGTTCGGGGGTATATTTTCTTGCTGGCAGCATACAGCGAGACCATCTCGCCATCGCCCCCGACGGGTTGGATGGGGATGGTCTTGCGCCCTGACTCTTCAGACATCTTGATGCGGCCCGGCCTTACTTGTTGGAAAGACCCCATACATAGGCCGTCAGCACATGGATTTGTGACTCGGTCAAGCGGTCTTTTTGGGCTGGCATCTGGTTGGTCTTGCCATGGTTGACCATGGCGATGATGGCCTCTTCTCCCCAGCCGTGCAGCCAGACTTTATCGGTCAGATTGGGGGCGCCTACGGCCTGATTGCCCTTGCCGTCTATGCCGTGACAGGCCGCGCAAGCGCCAAACTTCGGCTTGCCCAAGGCGGCTCGAAGGCTGTCATGCGGGCTGCCCGACAGACTCAGAACATAGTGGGCCAGGTTTTTCACATCTTCCGAGCCACCGACCGCGGCGGCCATCGGGGGCATCACACCCATGCGGCCCTGAGTCAGGGTCTCCTTGATTTTGTCAGGGCTGCCACCATACAGCCAGTCGCTGTCGGTCAGATTCGGAAATCCTTTCGAACCCCGCGCATCTGAGCCATGACATTGAGCGCAATTATTCATGAACAGGCGCTCGCCGATGGCCATCGCCTTCGCGTCTTTCGATAACTGCTCGGGGGGCTGGCCGTCAAAGTTGGCGTACAAGGGCTTCAGGGCCTCGTTGGCCTTGGCCACTTCCTCGGTGTACTGCTGCTTGGAAGTCCAACCATAGCGGCCTGCGGCGGTGCCCAGCCCGGGATATAGGTAGAGGTAGGCCAAGGAGAAAACGATGGTGATGATGAACAGCCCCACCCACCACAAAGGCAGGGGGTTGTTCATCTCGCGCAAGTCTTCGTCCCACACATGGCCCGTGGTGTTGTCTGCGCTGAAAGCCACTTTCTTGCGCGAAGTGGCCCACAGCAACAGGGCACAGGCGACAATGCCGCCGAGCGTGATGGCGGTGATGTACACCGACCAGAAATCGTGGATGAAATCGCTCATATGATGTCCTCAGTCGTCTTTGAGCGGCAACTCGGCCGCCTCCTGAAATTGCTGGTTTTTGCGGCGATCCATCGCCCACCAGATAATGCCCAAGAAGGCCACGAAACTGACCAGCGTGACGGCAATGCGCAGGGTATTGATGTCCATTTGGATGCCCCTTATTTCAGAGCCAGGCCCAGACCTTGCAAGAAGGCAATCAGGGCTTCCATCTCGGTTTTTCCTTTGACTTCCTCGCCGGCCTTGGCGATCTCTTCATCGCTATAGGGCACACCCACCACGCGCAAGGCTTTCATGTGCGCGCCGATTTGTAGGTCGTCGACGGTGTTTTTATCCAGCCACGGGTATGCGGGCATATTGGACTCGGGCACCAGGTCACGCGGGTTATTCAGGTGTATGCGATGCCACTCGTCCGAGTAGCGCCCGCCCACACGGGCCAGATCGGGGCCAGTGCGCTTGCTGCCCCACTGGAAGGGGTGGTCATAAACCGACTCGCCGGCGACTGAATAGTGGCCATAGCGCAAGGTCTCGGCGCGCAAAGGCCGGATCATTTGCGAGTGGCAGTTGTAGCACCCCTCGCGCACATAGATATCTCGACCGGCGAGTTGCAGTGCCGTATATGGCTTGACCCCTTCGATCGCCTGAGTGGTGGACTTTTGGAAAAACAAGGGAACAATTTCCACCAGGCCGCCAAACAACACCACCACGATGATCAGCACGATCATCAGCAAATTGTTGGTCTCGATTTTTTCGTGGCTGAAGCCAGTCTGATTTTGCGATGACATCATTGACTCCTTAGGCGTGGGCGGCAGCGGCGGGGATGGGGGCCGGCACCGAGCGACCCGTGACCACGGTCATGATGGTGTTCCAAAGCATCACCAACATGCCAAACAGATAGAGGGCACCACCCAGGAAACGAACCACGTAGTAGGGATAGGTGGCTTTCACACTCTCGACAAAGGTGTAAGTGAGGGTGCCGTCTTCGTTGATCGAACGCCACATGATGCCCTGCATCACACCGGCGATCCACATCGCGGCAATGTAGAGCACGATGCCGATGGTGGCGGTCCAGAAGTGCAATTCAATCGCTTTGACGCTGTACATCTTCTTTTGTCCAAACAGGCGAGGTATGAGGAAGTAAATACAACCCATAGAGACCAGCCCCACCCAGCCCAGTGCGCCCGAGTGCACATGCCCCACCGTCCAGTCGGTGTAATGCGACAGGGCATTGACGGTTTTGATTGACATCATCGGCCCTTCAAAGGTGCTCATGCCATAGAACGACAACGACACGATCATGAAACGCAACACGGGATCATCGCGCAATTTGTGCCAGGCACCGGAGAGGGTCATGACGCCATTGATCATCCCGCCCCAGCTCGGAGCCAACAAAATCAAGGAGAACAGCATGCCTATCGACTGCGTCCAATCCGGCAATGCGGTGTAGTGCAAGTGGTGTGGGCCCGCCCACATATAGGTAAAGATCAGGGCCCAGAAGTGAACGATCGACAAGCGATAGGAATACACAGGGCGTTCAGCCTGCTTGGGCACAAAGTAATACATCATGCCCAGAAAGCCTGCGGTCAGGAAAAAGCCCACGGCGTTGTGGCCATACCACCACTGAATCATGGCGTCTTGTACCCCTGCGTAGGCCGAATATGACTTCATGAAACCCGCCGGGATTTCGGCGCTATTGACCAGATGCAAGACCGCGACGGTCAGTATGAAGGCCCCGAAGAACCAATTGGCCACGTAAATGTGGCGTACCTTGCGGGTGCCCACCGTGCCAAAAAAGACCACCGCATAGGCCACCCAGACCAGGGTGATCAAA
>JBEAZY010000175.1:0-12130 GCA_041159205.1 Pseudomonadota bacterium | reverse complement strand
GACCCCAGCGCAATGCGACCAATACATGGCAGAGATGACTCAAATCGGCCATATGCTGGGCGCCACCGATTTGCCCAACAACTGGCATGCCACTCGACAGGCCCTGAACGCCTACCGCGATCATCTGGTCTTCGATGACCGGGCCCGCGAGATCATGCGCTGCATTGCCCAATACCCCGTCGACTGGCCGGACCGGCCCTTCATGGCCCTGGTGCTGCAGGCCGCATTTGATATCACCCCGGACTGGGCCCTGGCGATGATGGGGCGTGCGCCTGCTTGCCCCCCGCACAAGACCGGCACCCGACTGGCCTTGATCTGCGGCGCGCAACCCGTGCAGTGGATGCTGGATCAACAGGGGGTGGCCCCCACCGCCAGATCACGGCTTGAGCCAAATCCGGCTAAAATGTAATACCAAAGGAGAAATTTACATGATCGGTTACACCTGTGTGGGCACCAATGACCTGGAGCGTGCCGTTCATTTCTACGGCGAATTGCTGGCTTTGCTGGGTGCCAAGCCGTTTTTCAAATCCGAGCGCGGGGTGGGGTGGGGCGTCAAGCCCGAACAAGCCATGTTCAGCGTCATGAAACCTTACGACGGTCAGAAAGCCAGCGTGGGCAACGGCAGCATGATCGCCTTGGCCGCCTCCAGCCCTGAGCAGGTGCAGGCCCTGCACGCCAAGGCGCTGGCGCTGGGTGGCCTTGACGAAGGGGCGCCGGGGCCCAGGGGCGGGCAGTTTTACGGCGCCTATTTCCGTGACCTCGACGGTAACAAGTTGGCGGCATTTTGCATGCAGGCCTGAAGGCCGGCTAACCGGGCGACCGGGTCAACAGGCGCGGTGGGCGCCACAAGCACGCGGCGAGTTTGGCATGAATTCTGAAGCCAAATACTTATCATAATAATAAATTATTTATTTTTAAAAATAAATGAATTATTTATAATTGTTAAAATATCTATTTGTTTGTTAATTTTATTAAAAATTACTATTTTAATTAAAAAATATAATACATTTCAATGCTCCTGATTTTTGTATTTTTGAGCATTTGATGAAGAAGTTTGAAGACCCAACAGCCCGGCGCGACCCTCTCACCACGGCCCCCGACCTCCAAGGGAATCACCGGGTCACATGGCCAGCCCCCAATCCGGCGGGGCACCCGCCGGCCGCTTGGGCGGCCCGTCTGCGCCCGCAAGGCATCGCCCGGCAGACCGATGACGAATTGAATAATTCCGATTCCCAGTGGCTAGTGGCCGACGCAGGGGCGGCCCCCGGGTTTGGGGCAGGGCAGGCGACTGAGCCTTCGAACCCTGAGGGCGGGCTGGCCATTCTGGGGCTGGCCGCGCTGGCCGGGCATGGTGGAGGCACCACGTCCGCAGGCAGTGGCACAGGCCTTGGGGGCTCAGGCGTCGGTGGCACCGGTGGTGGCACGGGGGGTGGGGCCAACGGTGGCACAGGAGTGGACGCAGGCGGCGGCACAGGCGGCGACACAGGCGGCGGCACAGGAGGGGACGCGGGCGGTGGCACCGGTGGAGGTACCGGCGGCACAGACCCCGGGCGTCAACCCAAAATCTACCTGATCGAACATGGCACGGTCACCATAGACGATCTGCAAACCGGTGACATTGTCAAAGTTTGGCCAAATGCGCAGGGCATCGCGAACAACGTCAGCCAATTTGTGGCCAGCGCAGAAACCCGCAATGAGGGCGGATTGACATTGAATGCCGCCTCGGGGCCTTCGGTCATCGACATGTCGCTCGCCAGCGGGCCGCAGGGCTATGTCATCCAAGGGGGAGATGGCTCAGACCTGCTGACCGGTTCCGCCTTTCACGACCAAATACACGGCGGCAATGGCCAAGACCAAATCGTCGGGGGTGCGGGCCATGATGAACTTTGGGGCGACGCGGGCAACGACACCCTGGTCGGCGGGGCAGGTGACAACTATCTCAATGGGGGTGCCGGCCAGGATCGTTATGGGCTGACATCGGGTGTGGCGGCACCCGATGTGATCGAGATAGGCCTCTTGATCAATTCAGGCGGCAACATATCTTCAGACTCGGCTGGCGTGGCTGCGGCGGGCATGGCGCCCGCAGGGCAGGACACGGTGGTGAATTTCGATGCCTCTGATCTGATCCTGATCAATGCCTCAGGCATCGCTCATTTCTCACATGACACCGACGTGGCCGTTGGCAGCGGGGCCGGGTCTGCCGGGGGCTGGGGCGCGGCCAATTTCGCTGGAAACGTGGGCCTGCTCGACATGGACGAGGATGGCAATTTCAGTGATCTGGCCATCAATTTTGTGTCGAACGGCGATGCCCCTGTCGCCCAGGCCTTGCCCGCCTTCGCCCATGCTTTGAAGTACGACATCACGGGTACAAGCGGCGATGACCAAATCACCACGGGCGACCAGGACGATCTTCTGATGGGCGGATTGGGGGCCGACACCCTCCATGCCGGTGCGGGCAACGACACCGTCATTGGCGGTAAAGGCGGTGATTTCATCGATGTCGGCACGGGCGACGACTGTGTCGCTTATCAGGCGGCCGATTTCTCGTCCTATGGATATGCCGATCTGCCCCAAATGATCGCCGACGCCGATGTGATCTCGGGCATCAGCAACAGCGACGGTTCAGGCGATGTGATCCAGCTCGATCGGGCCGCATTTGGAACGCGTGCCCTGCACAATTTGGACGTGCTCGAGCTCGATATCACCGCGACGGAGTGCATCAGTAATTTCGGCCAAACCTATGGGGTCTTGTTGGCGACCGATACCGCCCACGTGAGTGGCTTCATAGGGGGGCAAATCAATCCTGATTTCATCGATCAATGCGTGGAACTCATTGAGGTTGACGGAGCGGCAGTGAACGACGACCACGCTTCCGACGTGTACATCGCCATCCTGGGCAAAAACATCGGAAGCTCCGACCCGTCCGACATGGCGATCTTCCGGATTGACCATTCGGCCAGCACAGACCCGATCAATACAGGCGTGGCCATTCTCGATTCAGAAATCACCCTGGTCGCCATTGTTCAGGGCTTTGGCGATGTGCTCAGCAATGGATTTTTCGTCTGATGGGGGCATTTCGGGGGGGGGGCTCGCCCCCTCGCTGGACAAGCCAGTTAAAAAGCATTAGAATTCAAACGTTGCAGTCATTTGCTTACCTTCGCTGCAACAAGGTCTGATTCGGGCAGCGGTGCCTTTCACCGCCCACCTGCACCACAGCCCCTCATGCAGGGGTGCAAAAGGTGCTCATCCTTCTTCACCTTGGCGAGCCCCACCCTGCGACCTTCTGTGGTCGTATTTATCTCGCATCGGCATGGAAGGAGAGAAGATGGCCAAAGAAGAATTGATTGAGATGCACGGCAAGGTCGATGAGGTCCTGCCCGATATGCGCTACCGCGTCACGCTCGACAACGGACACCAGCTGGTGGCCTACACGGGTGGCAAGATGCGCAAGCACAGCATCCGTATTCTGGCGGGTGACAAAGTCACCCTCGAGATGTCCCCATATGACTTGAGCAAAGGGCGCATCACCTTCCGTCACCTCGAAAACCGGCCTCCGCGCGCGGCCGGTTCTCCGGCGTACAAGCACAAACGCTGAACGCCCCTCATTTCCCCCAAGTGCCCTGATTTCGGGGTGCATTTTTCAGAAAGGCTCCATCATGAGCAACAAACTTTACGTCGGCAACCTCTCTTACTCGGTGCGTGACGATGATCTGCAACAACAATTCTCTGCTTTCGGCCAGGTTCAATCGGCCAAAGTGATGATGGAGCGTGACACCGGTCGCTCGAAAGGCTTTGGCTTCGTCGAGATGTCCAACAGCCAGGAAGCGCAGGCGGCCATCGAAGGCATGCACGGCAAAAACATGGGTGGCCGTGACCTGACCGTCAACATCGCCCGCCCGATGGAGCCCCGCGCCCCCCGCAGTGGTGGTTATGGCGGCGGCAATGGCGGCGGTGGTTACGGCGGCGGCGGTCGTCGCAACAGCTACTGATCTTTAGCCCCGGCCCAGGTGCGGCGATAACTGCCGTCCGGGTCGTACTGTTGGGCCTGTACCACTGGGTTAAAGCGCCGATTGGCTCTGGCATCGGTGCCCCGGCCGCTCAGGTAAAGCCAGTTGCCCTGATTGCTGTAGACATCAAAGTCGATCAGGCAATGCTCAAACCATGCCGCACCGGCGCGCCAGTCGCAGTCCAGGTCGTGGATGAGGTAACTGGCCACGTTTTGCCGCATCCGGTTTGACAAATACCCGGTGGCGGCCAGTTCGCGCATGCCCGCATCTATCCATGCCTGGCCTGTTTGGCCCCTGCGCCAACGCTCAAAGGCCCCCTCATGGTGTTTCGGGGCTGGTGCCGAACCCAATCCGCGTGCGCCATACAGCCGCACCCCGTGTTTTTGGTGTAACCATCTGAAGTGGTCGCGCCACAGCAATTCAAACAACAGCCACTGGCTGCTGTCACTGCGCCCCTGCGCCGACTCAAACCCGTCTATGGCAGCCCAGGCCGTGCGTGCCGACAGCGCGCCCGTGGCCAGCCAAGGCGACCATTTGCTTGAATAGTCCAGGCCCATCAGGCCGTTGCGGGTGGCCTTGTAACTGTGCGGCAGACCGCGCTTGACGTATTGCGCCAGGTGCGCCAGCGCCGCACGCTCACCCCCGTGCAGCGCGGCCTGGTCCCAGGCGAATGCGCCACGCGGGTCGGGCCGGGCTTGCCCTGTGGGCAGGTCTCGGGGCACTCTACCCACCGCAGCCTGTGCGGCCTCTAACCAGGCCGTGGGCGGCAACGGGGGCAGCGCCCTTAGGTTCTGTGCAGGCAAAGTGGGTGCCACGCTGCTGTGATGCAGCTTTTGTCGAAACGAGGTGAAAAGATCCGGCACCTGCGCCGGTTCAAAGGGCAAAGAAAGGGGCGCCATCAGGCTCGATTGCCAGACGGTCTCGACCTTCGTCCCGCCTTGCCGCAAGCTGGCAATGTCCCCCAGCTCCTCCGGGGCGGCAATGTCTTCGCAAACCACCAGCGCTTGGCCCAGCACCTGCGCCCAATCGCTCAAGACCTGTGCCGGATGACCCCAAGCCTGAATCAAGTCACTGCCCAACTCGCGCAGTTGCGATTGCAAGTCTTGTAGCGCCATGCCCAGCCAGGCCCGCCGGTAGGGGCCAACACGCTCAAACCCCCAAGGGGTCATGGCCTGTCCGCGCAGGTCATGGACAAATACGGGCAACAGCCAACCACCCAAAGACTGCGCACGGTTGATGGCATGTGCCAACGCCACCGGGTCATGCAAGCGCAGGTCACATCGGAACCAATAAATCACCCCACAAGTGCGGTTTGACATCAGGACCACCCTTTCATAGGCTCGGGAACAAAGGCCTGGGGAAGTCCTGCAAAACTCGCTGCTTCCAAGGAGCCCCTGGTCCCGGCCCCACGATTGTCCAAGAGTTCCGCCTGCGGCACCAGCGCATAGGTATGATGCGCTCAGAAAGCTTGTATGGAATCGCTCTTCGTCTCAACCGGTGTGGTCGCCTTGGCCGAAATGGGCGACAAGACCCAACTGCTGGCGTTTTTGCTGGCGGCGCGTTTTAAAAAACCTCTGCCCATCGTGCTGGGTATTTTGCTCGCGACCCTCGCCAACCACGGTCTGGCCGGTGCTTTGGGGGCCTGGATCACCCGGGTCACCGGCCCCGAGGTCTTGCGCTGGGGGCTGGGCTTGTCCTTCATCGGCATGGCGGTGTGGACCCTGATTCCCGACAAAATTGAAGAGGAAGAAGCCCAGGTGGCCCAGCGCCTGGGCGTTTTGGGTGCCACTCTGATCACCTTCTTTTTGGCCGAGATGGGCGACAAAACCCAGATCGCCACCATCGCCATGGCGGCCCACTACGCCGACCCCTTGTGGGTGGTGGTCGGTACCACCCTGGGCATGCTCATCGCCGATGTGCCCGCCGTGTTTGTCGGCGACCGGCTGGCCGACAAAATCCCCATGCGACTGGTGCACACCATCGCGGCCTTGATCTTTGCCGCCCTGGGCGTCGCGACTTTGCTCGGGGCCGGGGCCAGTCTGGGTTTTTAGAATTTATATTCAATAAATTGATTTAAAATCAAATAAATCTGAACACTTTAGTGACTTTTCCTCAGCGGGTACTCATCAGGGACATAGACCATGACACAGGCTGCCCGCCACCACGCTTTCCTCATCGTTGGACCCATGGCCGTTATGGCCGTCCTTTCTGCCTGCGCCCAATTCGATCTGGAACAAGGTCTCCATCGCGCCAACGCCGACACCCGTGCCGCCACCCAGTCCACCCCCCACTCCGATTGGCAACTGGCCCGCACCGATGAGCAAAATCGGCAACGCCTGCAAGCGGCCCAAGAGTTGCTGGCGCAGCCCATCGGGCAGACCCAGGCGGTGCAACTCATGCTGGCCAACAGCCCGGCTTTTCAGGCCATGCTGGCTCAATACTGGATGCAAGCCGCCGCCGCCGCCCAGTCTGGACGCATTGCCAACCCGCTATTCACCTTTGAGCGCCTGGTCACCGGCCCCGGGCAAGAGTTCAACCGTTTCCTCAGCTTCGGATTGCTCGATGTGCTCACCCTGGCGCCACGCGCTGACATCGCCAAAAGCCGCATCGAAGAGGCGCAGATCAGGGTGGCGGCCGAGGTGGTCGATCGCATCACTCAGGTGCGCCAGGCCTGGGTCATGGCCGTGGCCGCCCAGCAGACCTTGCAATACGCCCGCCAGGTCATGGACAGCGCTCAGGCCAGCGCCGAGTTGGCGCGCCGCATGCAGGCCGTGGGCAATTTCAACCGCATCACCCGTGCGAGGCACCAGGCCTTTTATACCGATGCGGCGGCCCAGGTGGTGGTGGCCCAACAGCTCAGCCTGAGCCGCCGCGAAGAATTGGTGCGACTGTTGGGCTTGGACGAGGCGCAAGCGGCGCAACTCACCTTGCCCGAACGCTTGCCCGAGGTGCCGACGACCCCTCTGGCCGACGCCGAGATCGGCCATCTGGCCAGCCGTCAAAGGCTGGATGTGCAACTGGCGCGTGCCAGTCTGCAAACTGCCGCGCGCATGCAGGGCCTGACCGGTGTCACCCGTTACACCGACATCGAGCTCAGCGCCCGTCGCGGCAGCGTGACCGATCGCGCAACCGGGCAGCGCAATGCCAGCAGCGGCTATGAGGTCGGGGTACGTCTGCCGGTATTTGATTGGGGCGACTTGCGCCGAGACGCCATGAACGCCCAGACTCTGGCCGCCGCCCGGCAACTCGAAGCCACTTTGAGAAATGCGGCCTCCGGTCTGCGCGAATCGTATGGCGCGTATCGCAGCGCACACGACATCAGCCGCCAATACAAAGACGAGGTGCTTCCCTTGCGGCAGCTGATCGCCGATGAAAACGTATTGCGCTACAACGCCATGCAGATCGGTGTCTTCGAACTGCTGGCCGACGCCCGCGACCAAATCTCGGTGGTGAGCGCCGCCATTCAAGCCGACCAGCAGTTTTGGCTGGCCGAAGCCGCCTTACAAGCCCAATTGCTGGGTCGCCCCGTGGGTGCCCCCATGCTCGCCGCCACTGTCGGTGCCAGTGCCGCCCCTGCCGGCCACTGAAAGGAACCCCCATGAACGACAGAAGATCATTTTTTCGTTGGGCCGGTATGGCGGGTGCCGCCGTCTCGGCTTTGGCCGTGGGGCGACACGCCTTGGCCGGTTTGCCCGACCCGGTCATTCAGACCGACCCCTCGACCATGCCCCCTCTGGTACCCGACAGCGGCCGCCCCTACAACCCGGTGGTCACCCTCAATGGCTGGACTTTGCCCTGGCGCATGAACCGGGGGGTGAAAGAATTTCATCTGGTGGCCGAGCCCGTGGTGCGCGAAATGGCGCCCGGCTTCAAAGCCCATCTCTGGGGTTACAACGGCCAGTCGCCCGGGCCCACCATCGAGGTGGTCGAGGGCGACCGCGTCCGCATCTTTGTCACCAACCAATTGCCCGAGGCCACCAGCGTGCATTGGCACGGCCAGCGATTGCCCAACGGCATGGACGGCGTCGCCGGTCTCACTCAAACCGGCATCGAAGCGGGCAAGACCTTTGTCTATGAGTTTGTGGCAAGACGTCCCGGCACCTTCATGTATCACCCGCATGCCGACGAGATGGTGCAAATGGCCATGGGGCTCATGGGCATGTGGATCACCCACCCCAAGACCCGCCACCCCCACATCGCCGAGGTGGACCGCGACTTTTGTTTTTTGCTCAATTCCTTTGACATCGACCCCGGCAGCTACACGCCCAAAATCATGACCATGCTCGACTTCAACATCTGGGCCTGGAACAGCCGTGTGTTTCCCGGCATCGATCCCTTGGTCGTTCGCAAAATGGACAAGGTGCGCATCAGGGTTGGCAACCTCACCATGACCAATCACCCCATGCACATCCATGGGCACGAGTTCACGGTCACTGGCACCGATGGCGGGCCCGTGCCCCCCGGAGCCCGTTGGCCCGAAGTGACCACCGATGTGGCCGTTGGGCAAGTGCGGCAAATCGAATTTTTGGCTGATGAAGAGGGCGACTGGGCCATCCATTGCCATAAGAGTCACCACACCATGAACGCCATGGGACACAATGTACCGACCATGATCGGGGTCGACCACAGTGATGTGGGCCGGCAGATCAACCGGCTGATCCCCGACTACATGGCCATGGGCGAGCGCGGCATGCACGACATGACCCAGATGAAAATGCCCTTGCCCGAAAACACCTTGCCGATGATGGGGGGTGAAGGGCCATTTGGTGCGCTAGGCATGGGGGGCATGTTCAGCCTCATCAAGGTGCGTGCCGGGCAAAAACGAGGCGATTACACCGACCCCGGCTGGTTCAGCCACCCGCCCGGCACAGTGGCCACTGAATACACCGGGCCCTTGCCCGAAGCCCGGCGTGCGACATCCACCCATCAGGCAACACATACCCACCCCGCATCAAAGCCCACTCAGGTTGAAGTCCAGGTGCGCAAGCCCGCAGGGCATGGCGCAGATCATGGCGGGGGCCATCAAGGCCATTGAGCAAGCCAGCCCACGGCCTAAGAGCCGCCACATCATCACGACCTGGAATTTTCTTTTTCGTGCATCCAGGCCGCGTGTTGCGGGGCGCGCTTGGTCTGGCTCCATTCTTCCAGCATGGCCCACTTCACCTCGTCGAGTTGGCGGTACATCTCGGGGGTGCCCGTGTCGCAGGCGATTTCCAGCCTGTGGCCATTGGGGTCAAAAAAATAAATGGACTGAAAAATCGTGTGATCGGTGACCCCCAGAACCTCGACGCCATGGGCCTCTAGCCGGTCTTTGTATTGATGCAACTCTTCCTTGCTGCGCACCTTGAACGCCAGGTGCTGCACCCAATGGGGGGTGTTTTCATCGCGGCCCATATCGGGTGAATTCGGCAACTCAAAGAAAGCCAGCACATTGCCATGGCCCGCGTCCAGAAAGACGTGCATATAAGGGTCGGGGGCTTTGGTGCTGGGCACCTGGTTTTCAGCGATGGCCAGCACGAAATCCATGCCCAGGTTCTTCACATACCAATCGACAGTTTGCTTGGCGTCTTTGCAGCGGTAGGCCACGTGATGGATGCGGTCGATGTTCATGCGAGGTCTCCTGCCCATGCCCTGAAAAAAATGGCATTCGTTTGAAATTTGATTTTGACACAAGCGCAGCTCAGCGCTGCGGCATGTCCTTCACCGAATAGCCCAGACTGACGGTGGCGTCTTCAGGAATCGGTGGCATGCTGGCGTCCCAGTGTTCCCAGGCCGTGCGCATCCCGGCCAGACGCTCGGGTTCCCGCCCGCCCAGATTGGCGCGTTCGCGCGCATCGGTCACCACATCGAACAAATAGTCGTGCCCGTCCACACGCAGATACTTCCAGCGCCCCAGCCGCATGGCCCGCTGCCCCCGATGCTTCATGCGCCAGAACATGGGGCGCTCAAAGCAAGTGGCCGGGTCGCGCAACAAGCC
The DNA here is from genome assembly GCA_041159205.1 of Pseudomonadota bacterium. Classification (GTDB taxonomy): domain Bacteria; phylum Pseudomonadota; class Gammaproteobacteria; order Burkholderiales; family Burkholderiaceae_C; genus Limnohabitans. The sequence continues at coordinate 2,146 of JBEAZY010000175.1, read as the reverse complement.
CTCCAGCGAAACACCGTCCAGCGGATAGTCGGGGTGCGCCCGGGCCTGCGCCACGGCCAGCACCGTGGCCGACCAATCCATGGTCAGACAATGCTGATCACTCACCGACCCGGGGGGAATGACCGCCGGCCAATGGGCGATCCAGGGCACCCGAATGCCGCCCTCGGTCAAATCCATTTTGCCGCCCACCAGCGGCCAGTTGTCGCTGAAACGCTCACCCCCGTTGTCGCTGGTGAAAATGATCAGCGTGTTGTGCCATTGCCCGGTCGCTTTCAGGGCTTGCACCAGGCGGCCCAAACCCTCGTCCATGTGATGGATCATGCGGCGATAGGTCTCGATATTGCCGCCATGCAGATGAAACAAATGGTCCTTCACCCCTTCGGCGACATGGGCGTCGTCGCGCGTCTCCCAGGGCCAGTGCGGGGCCGTGTAATGCAGGCTCAGGAAAAACGGTTGATCGCAGCGTGCCGGGTCCGCCATGCGATGCACAAAATCCACCGCCTTGTCCGACAGCAAATCCGTCAGATAGCCTTCGGCCCGATGCGGTAGCTCGTCCAAATAAAGATCGTGCGTGCCGTTGTTGCTGCAGTGGGTGAAGTAATCTACCCCACCCGACATCGGGCCGAAAAACTCGTCATAGCCCGACTTGAGCGGGCCAAAAGTCGGCGGGTAACCCAGGTGCCACTTGCCCATCAGCGCGGTGTGATAGCCCTGCGCCTTCAGCAAAGAGGGCAGGGTGGGGTGTGAGGGCGGCAGGCCCAGCACGGTGCTGCCCTTGCTTTTGCTGCTGATGGGCTCATCGGCCGCGCCCCGCAACCGGTATTGGTAGCGCGCGGTCATCAGCGCAAAACGGGTCGGTGAGCAAACGGGTGAGTTGGCATAGCCCTCTGTCAGGCGCAGCCCCCCGGCCGCCAGCGCATCCAGATTCGGCGAGACGGGCCCGAAAGACGCTTCACGCCCACCGTAACAGCCCAGGTCGGCAAACCCAAGGTCATCGGCCACCACAAAAACCACATGGGGAAGTGCTGTCATCTTCATTCCGCCTTCATGCCGGTGGCCTTCACGGTGCGGGCGTATCGGGCTGACAGCTCAGCCAAACGCCGTTGTGCGGCCTCCCCCGCCAGGCCCTCGTAAAAAAGATCCAGATTCGCCATGCGGGCCTGCACCTCGGGTTTTTGCAAGGCGTCTTTCATGGCTTGTTGCAACAGTTGCACCACCGCATCGGGGGTACCCGCCGGCACCATGGCCACATACAACACTTCCAGCTCCAGATCTTTCAGCCCCGCTTCGGCCACGGTCGGCACCTCGGGCATCATTTTCGAGCGCTGTCGGCTGGTCACAGCCAGTGCATTCACCCGGCCAGAGCGCACATGCGGCAACATGCCCGGTGTGGCCAGTACACCCGCATCGACCTCGCCAGCCACCACGGCGGTCACGGCAGGTGTGTTGCCCTTGTAAGGGATGTGTTGAATATTCACCCCGGCTGCGTCCATGAACACCTCGACCGCCAAATGACCTGGGCTGCCGTTGCCACCGCTGCTGAAGTTCAGTGGCCGGGTCTTGCCCGCCGCGATCAGGGCCGACAACTGGCGCCAACCGGTGCCCGGGTGCGATCCCACCAGCAAACCCGAAGACGCCATGACAAGTACCGGCTTCAAGTCAGCGGGTTTGAACGGCATCGATTTGTAAATGTGCGGGTTGACGGTGAATGCGGTATCGATGCCGAACAAGACGGTGTGGCCGTCGGGCTGGCTTTTGGCCACCGCATCGGCCCCCACATTGCCCCCCGCACCGGCACGGTTCTCAACCACAAAGGTTTGTTTTAAACTGCCTTGCAAAACCTCGGCCACCGAACGGGCCAGAATATCCGAAGGCCCCCCGGGTGGGAAGTTATTGATCAGCCGCACCGTTTTCTGGGGGTAGGGCGCGGCAGGGCTTTGCGCTGCAACCGGGCCGACCCAAACTGCCACACAGGCCAGGGCCGCCGAAAAAATCCACCTCATGAGACATCGCCTTCTTCAATCCGGAAAAGGCGACTTTACCCCGAGCACGGCCCCCCGACAATGGGGCCAGGCCGGTCAACGGCGGCGCCAGCTGCGATCTTTGCCGGTTTTCAGTCGCTCAATCACCACCGCACTGACGGGGC